>JAJSLI010000151.1 GCA_021272315.1 Methylacidiphilales bacterium
CATCGCGCTCGACACGACGGAGGCGGTGACGGCGGGGATGCACGAAATTGAAAAGACGCTGGTGGAGGCGCTCATCCTCGTCGGCATCGTCGTCTTCATCTTCCTGCAGGGCTGGCGCGCGACGCTGATTCCGCTGATCGCGGTGCCGGTCTCGCTCATCGGCACCTTCGCGTTCTTCCCGATGTTCGGATTTTCGATCAACACGCTTTCTCTGTTCGGCCTGGTGCTGGCCATCGGCCTCGTGGTCGACGACGCCATCGTCGTGGTCGAGGCGGTCGAGCACCACATTGAGAAGGGCCTTCCCCCCAAGGAGGCGGCCCTCAAGGCGATGGAGGAAGTCTCGGGCCCGGTCATTGCCATCGCGCTCATCCTCTCCGCGGTGTTCATCCCAACAATCTTCATTCCCGGCATCACCGGACGGCTCTACCAGCAGTTCGCCGTGACCATTGCGATCTCGATGCTCATTTCGGCCTTCAACGCGCTGACCCTCAGCCCGGCGCTCTCGGCCCTGCTTTTGCGCCCGCGCACCGAGGGCCGCGGCCCGCTCGCCCTGTTTTTCCGCTGGTTCAACCGAGTCTTCGGCGCGGCCACCGATGCCTACGTCGGCGTCTGCGGCTTCCTCATCCGCAAGATGTTCATCGCGGCGCTGATCCTCGTCCTGGCCGCGGTCGGTGTCTGGTGGAGCAATACCAAGCTGGCGCCCGGCTTCATCAACCAGGAGGACCAGGGTTATGCCTACGCGGCCGTGGTGCTGCCGCCGGCCGCTTCGCTCCAGCGGACCGACGAGGTCTGCCGCCAAGCCGAGCAGTTGATCGGGTCCGTGCCCGGCGTGCAGAGCTGCACCACCGTCGTCGGTTACAACCTGATCAGCGCGGTGCAAAACACCTACAGCGGATTCTTCTTCATCACGCTCAAGCCGTGGGAGGAACGTTATGCCCTCGACCACGTCAAGGTAGAGAATCTCCTGGCCGTTTTTAAAAACCTGAACGCGAAGATTTCGACTCTACCCGAGGCCGTCGGCTTTGCCTTCCCGCCACCGCCCATTCCCGGCATCGGCTCCGCGGGCGGCACGACCTTCGTCCTGCAGGACGCCTCGGGCGGAAGCGTTCAGTTCCTCGAGGATAATCTCGAAACCTTCATCAAAGCGGCGAAGCAGCGTCCCGAAATCGCCCGGATCAGCAGCACCTTCAACGCCGACGTGCCCCAACGGTTCGTCGACGTCGACCAGGAACGCGCCCTCAAGCAGGGTGTGGAACTCTCCAATCTTTACCAAACCATCCAGGCCTTCATGGGCGGCGCGTTCGTCAATTATTTCAACCGTTTTGGGCGCCAGTGGCAGGTCTACGTCCAGGCGGAGGGACCCTTCCGCACCGAGGCGAAAAATCTCGGCCTGTTCTACGTCCGCAACGACTCCGGCGAGGCTGTGCCGCTTGGTTCGCTGACCAGTGTCCGCGACACGTCGGGGCCGGAATTCACCATGCGCTACAATCTTCGCCGCTCGGCGCAGATCAACGCCTTCGCCAGCGAAGGCTACAGCGACTCCCAGGTGATGAAGGCGCTCGAGGAAGTTTTCAAGCAGACCATGCCGCCCGAGATGACCTTCGCCTACATGGGCATGTCGTACCAGGAACAACAGGCCCAGCAGGGTGTGCCGGCCTCGGCGATCTTCGGGCTCTCGCTGCTCTTCGTCTTTCTGATCCTGGCGGCCCTTTACGAAAGCTGGACGCTGCCGTTCAGCGTGCTGCTGAGCCTGCCGGTCGCGGTGCTGGGCGCGTTTCTCGCCCTCTGGGGCCGGTCGCTCGAAAACAACGCCTACGCGCAGATCGGGCTGATCATGCTCATCGGTCTCGCGGCCAAGAACGCCATTCTCATCGTCGAGTTTGCCCGGATGGAATACCACAAAGGACGCCCGCTTTTCGAAGCCGCTCTTGAGGGGAGCCGCCTGCGCCTGCGTCCCATCCTGATGACCTCGTTCGCGTTCATCCTCGGCTGCGTGCCGCTGGTGCTGGCCCTCGGTGCGGGCATGGTGTCACGGCGCATCCTGGGCACGACGGTTGTCGGCGGCATGCTCGCCGCCTCGGCCATCGGCATTTTTGTCATCCCCGCAGGTTTCTATTTTGTCGAGTCGTTCTCCGGCAAGAAAAAGGAAAAGGAAGCCGGAACCGAGCCATCCACCGAGACACCGCCCGAGCAGCCGGATGAAGTGCCGCCGCAATAAAAAGGCTGTTCATCCGACCCATCCGGTTCAAAATTTCGTCATGGCTTCCCATCTCCGGCTGAGCCTTGCAATCATCCTTCTGGCCTCGCTCGGGCCGGGCCTCCGTTGCGCCGCCGACCCGCCCGTGCGCAAGGTGACGGTTGTCGGTACCTGCATCCTTCACGTCGTACCCGACGAGATGAAATGGAGCGCGCAGGTGAGCATCAATGATGCGACCCTGGCCAAAGCAAAGACCCGCCACGACGAATCGCTCGACGCCGCGCTGAAATTCATCAAAAGCCTCGGCGGTGTGGTGCAGGACCTCCAGACCGGCGGCATCCGTTTTGACAAGCAAACCTACTTTCCGCCCGATACCGACCGCTCAAAGCCGTTCAGTTGCTCGACCCAGTTCACCTTCACCCTGACCGACTTCAACCAGTACGGCCCGATCTGCGACGCCCTGGCCAAAATCGACGGCCTCCAAGTCCAATCGGTCGACTACGCGACCTCCAAGGAGGCCGAAACCCGCGAGGACGCCCTCAAGCGAGCGCTTCTCAACGGCCACGACAAGGCGAACGATCTGGCCGTCACCGCCAACTGCTACATCGACCGGCCCCTCGAAATCGTCGAGCAGTACGACAATGTCGGCGTCAACCCCGGGATGATGAACGCTTTCGCGCTCCGTAGCACCGGCTCCGGCACCCCCGCCGCCGTTCCCGGCCAGATCGAGATCAGCGCCAGGGTCACCGTCACCTACGATCTCTATTACAAATAGAATCCCGGACGCTTCTTTTTACATGCCGGGCCGCTTTGTTTCTGTTACATTGCAAGACTTATGGCAACCGTCATCTCCGGACCCGCCTACGTGGTCCAACACAACATCGACACCGACCAGATCATTCCCGCGCAATATTTGACGCTCGTCCCGACCATTCTCGAGGAATACGAGAAGCTGGGCGGCTACGCCCTCGTCGGTCTGCCCGATTCGCTCTACCCGGTGCGCTACGTGGAAGAGGGCTCGACCAAGACGAAATACCCGATCGTGATCGCGGGGCGCAACTTCGGCTGCGGTTCCTCGCGCGAACATGCGCCCATCGCGCTGGGCGCGGCGGGCTGCCGGGTCGTCGTGGCCGAAAGTTTTGCCAGGATTTTTTTCCGTAACTGCATCGCGACGGGCGAGCTTTATCCCTATGATAGCACGGTGCCGCTGAGCGAAGTCATCAAGACGGGCGACCAGGTCGAGGTAGACTTCGACAAGGACGAGGTCCGCGCCAACGGCAAGGCCTACGCGCTCAAGCCCCTGGGCGAAGTGAAACCGGTGATCGATGCCGGCGGCATTTTCGACTTCGCGCGCCAGAAAGGGCTCATTCCGGCCCAAACGGAATAAATACCGCCCTTATGAAAACCGCAGTTGTGACCGGCGGGGCCGGATTCCTTGGCAGCCACCTGACCGACCGCCTGCTGGCGGAGGGTTACCGCGTCGTCGGCGTCGACAACTTCATCACCGGCAACCCGGCCAATCTTGACCACCTGAAGAAGGAGCCGCGCTTTGATTTCGTCGAGCAGGACGTGACGAAGTTCATCGACATTCCGGGCGACGTGAACCTGGTTTTCAACTTCGCCTCCCCGGCCAGCCCGATCGATTATCTCGAGCTGCCGATCCAGACGCTCAAGGTCGGTTCGCTCGGGACCCACAACGCGCTGGGCCTGGCCAAGGCGAAAAACTCCGGCTTCCTGCTCGCCTCGACTTCGGAATGTTACGGCGACCCGCTGGTCCATCCGCAAACGGAGGAGTACTGGGGCAACGTCAACCCGATCGGGCCGCGCGGCGTTTACGACGAGGCCAAGCGCTTCGCCGAGGCCATCACCATGGCCTACCACCGCTACCACAAGGTCGACACCAAGATCGTGCGCATTTTCAACACCTACGGCCCGCGGATGCGGCTGAAGGACGGGCGCGTGGTCCCGGCCTTCATCGGCGAGGCGCTGAAGAACGAGCCGATCTCGGTCTTCGGCGACGGAAGCCAAACGCGGAGTTTCTGCTATGTCTCGGACCTGATCGACGGCATCTACAAGCTTTCCCAGGGCGACTTCCACGAGCCGGTCAACATCGGCAATCCGACGGAATTGACGATCAAGGAATTCGCCGAACGGATCATCCGGCTGACCGGTTCGAAGAGTAAGCTCACGTTCCAGCCGCTGCCCACGGACGATCCGAAACAGCGCCGGCCCGACATCACGCGCGCCTGGCAGCGGCTGGGCTGGAAGCCGGTGGTCGATCTCGAGACGGGTCTGACCCAAACGATCGAATGGTTCAAGAGCCGGGTGTAATTTCAATGTAGCGGCGGTCTGTGACCGTCGCATTCTGTAAAGAGTTCGCATCAATTTTTGCGATACCGCGAGATTTTATGGAAACAATACTCACATTACTCGCCTCAACGACCATCGTAGTTATGGGTTGGTATGTAGTTCATCGACTTACGACTGCCCGTGATTTGGCAAACAAGCGACGGGAACTGCGTGTGGGATATCTTATCGAAGCTTATCGGCGGCTCGAAAACATTAGCAATCGAGACCCTGAGGAGGTAATTGCATCTGAACTTGAAAGAGCTGTAGCCGACATTCAATTATTCGGTTCCTTATCTCAAGTCGCATTGGTAAGAGAATTTTGTTTGGGATTTGTAGAAAAACGCATCTTTTCTCTCGATCCACTTTTAAACGATTTGAGGAATGATTTGCGCAGAGAGCTTAACTTGGAATCAGTGTCGTCAAATGTAGTTTTCTTACGCATCGGTTTTGGTAAACGCACCTAACTAAGATGACTTTTAAAACGATAAAGAGCGACGGTCATAGACCGCCGCTACATTAAATAACCATGCCCCGCCGCGTCATCATCGGAGTCGGTATCGCATCGTACCCGATCCATGCGGCGGGTAACACGTGGGCTTTCCTGCAATGGGTACTCGGGTTTCGCGCCGCGGGATGGGACGTGTGGATCGTGGAGGACCTGGCGCGGGCGAAGTGCATCGACCGGGAAGGAAAGGCCTGCGTGCCCGAAACGAGCGCGAATCTCGCGCACTGGAACACCGTGGTCCGCGAATTTGGGCTGGAAGAACAGGCGACGCTTTTCCTCGATGGCCAATCTCCGGACCTGGAAAAGCTGCTGCGCTTCGCGGGCGACGCGGAGTTTCTCTTCAACATCTCGGGCCATTTCCGGCAGCCCGAGGTGATGGCCGCGGTGGCGGAGCGGGTCTACGTCGACCTCGACCCCGCCTTCACGCAAATCTGGGCCGAGATCTATCAGGTGGACATGCACCTCGATTTGCACACGAAATTCGTCTCGATCGGGCGGCGCCTGGGCCAGAAAGATTGCCGCTCGCCGCTGGCGGGACGCAACTGGCTGCCGGTGGGCGTGCCGGTTGCGCTCGATTACTTCACCCAGCCCGGCGCGGACGAACCGGGCGCGACGTGGACGACCTTCACCCACTGGTACGGCTATCCCCAGGTCGAGTACGCGGGCGAGTGGTACGGCAACAAGTCGGAGGAATTTGCCCTGCTCGCGGAGCTTCCTCAAAAATCAGGAGAGAAACTCGAAATCGCCACCAATTTGCACCCGGAGGATCCGACGACGCGCCGTTTTCTCGCCGGCGGCTGGAGCCTCGTCGACGCGGGTCCGCTGAACGAACCGTGGCAACGTTACCGCGACTACGCGGCACGAAGCCGGGGGGAGTTTTGCGTGGCGAAGAACGGCTACGTCCGCTCGCGTTGCGGCTGGTTCAGCGACCGGAGCGTGATGTACCTGGCGTTGGGACGCCCCGTAATTTTGCAGGAGACGGGCTGGTCGGAATTTTATCCACACGGCGAGGGCCTGCTGCCATTTCACGACGAGGCCGGCGCGGCAGCGGCGCTGGCCTCGGTGGCGCGCGATCCGCAACGGCATGCCCGGGCCGCGCGCGCCATTGCCGAAAAATACTGTTCCGCGCCGCTGGTGGTGAACCAGTTTCTCGAGACCATCGGGCGCGGGAAATAAGACCGGGCCGTGTCATGCCACCTTAAAAAGGAAGCCGAAGGCCAGCCAAGACGGAAGACCCGGCCTGAAACCGTCATTTGCGTTGCCACTGAGGCGCGGAGATGCTTATTCTTACGGTTCGCTTCGCGTTTCGCGCGGAGTCCGATCCGGGGTCTTAGCTCAGTTGGTAGAGCGCCTCAATGGCATTGAGGAGGTCAGGGGTTCGAATCCCCTAGGCTCCACAGGAAAACCCGTCATCCACAGGCAGTCATCATTCCATGATGAAATGATGATCGCGACTCAGAAATGGTTCTCAATGTAGAAAAATCCAAGGGTCGGACAGACTAGTGGATGGGTTCCATGGCTTTCAATAAATCCGCCAGAGGCACGGTGGCAAAAGAACTGGCCGTGTCGGACATGGCGTAGGGGAGAATCAAGAGTCCCGCATGGACCAGGGAACCGCAGCTGTAAACCACATTGGGCACATAACCTTCCCGTTCCGATTCGTCCGGGCTGAGCAGGGGATGCGTCAGGCGGCCAATCACGCGTGAGGGATCTTCCAGATCCAGCAGGAATGCGCCGATGGAATATTTGCGCATCGGACCGACCCCGTGGCTGATCACCAACCAGCCTGCCTCGGTTTCAATCGGCGAGCCGCAGTTGCCGATCTGCAAATATTCCCAACTGTAAGTTGGCTTGAGCAGAGGGACCTTGGTGTGCCAGAAGTGGAGATCGTCCGAATACATCAGGTAGAGATTTTCACCGTCTTGTCGCGAGAGCATGACGAACTGGCCCCGTATTCGGCGCGGAAAGAGAGCCATGCCTTTGTTCTGCACCTCGGGACCATTCAAGGTGCAGATGCGAAAGCGGAGAAAATCGCACGTTTCCAAAAGCTGAGGAATGGTCACACGACCGTCATAGGCCGTGTAAGTGGCGACATACGTTGCGACGCCATCTTCCTCCACGAAGCGGACAAAGCGCGCGTCCTCGATGCCGTTCGATTCGCTCGGCGCATTGGGGAAAATGACCCGTTCCGTCAGGGGTTGCTCCGGCAGATAGACCACTTCATAATTGGACTTGGCCAAGTTGAGGAGGCGGCTGGCAGTCCTATCGAATTCGGTGTTGCGATGTTGCGCATTGCGGCGCAGATAGAAGATTTCCTGGCTGAGTTCCTCCACGGTGAAACTGTCTTGCACTGTTTTAAGAATCGTTTCGACAATCGAATCGACCAAACCCATTTCCTGAAGCTGATGCCAGAAGATACCCTTGTTATAGGAGGTGGGCGGGATATGGTCCGGCGTTGTGACAAAACGCGAGGGTGTATCGACTTGGATTTTGCCCTGGCCATCAATTGTGCCGGTGCGAAATATGATTGAGGAGATATGGCCCTCGCCCGTGGCGCGCAGGCTGAGAACGAAACGCAGAGTTCCCGCCGGAATCCCGGTCTGATCCGGATGGGGCACGATGGAAGGGTTGAAGAGCGCTGCGGCTTCCAGTGAATATTCATGGGTAAAGTAGGCCCCGATAAGGAGCTTACGATCTTCCGAAAGCGGTTGATCCGTGGGCAGCAGACCACGCACGAATTCGTAACGCATCAGAAAGTAATCGCGCAGTCTCTGGTGGCGCGTTTTAAACTCGGTCATGACCTGTGCGAGCAAATCGACCACCTCCTCTTCCGGCAGCAGCAAAATACGGGCAATAAGCCGAAGAGGACGTTCCTCACCCACGGGGTTGAATGGACGAAAGAGGACGCGCGCAGGATCAGGCTTCAGGACAATTCCGGTTCGGGTAACATTCAGCAAAGGTGTTCTTTCTCTCAAGCCTTGAGCAGGCTGTGAGCTTTCAAGGCTTCGGCTTCGTGGTCGGTCGGTTTCTGGAAGGCTTTTAGATCTTGCTCCAACAATTCCATTTCACTGAGCGCAATCAAATAGGCGAGGGTCGATTCGGCACCCTGGTTTTGATTCACGCGGTCCATGTGCAAGCCGTCGCAACAGCCGCCCGTCTTCGAATCATAAAGGGAGAGTCCCAAGTCGTTGCGTCCCAAAAACCATTCAAAGGCAATGCGCGCTTCCTCATGCCAGGTCGTGTCGTCGGTGGATCGATAAGCCTCCAGACATGCCGAAATGGTGCTGTGGGCTTCTATCGGCTGCTGATCGAAATCGGCTCGTTTTCCGCCGCGCGGGTAAAATCCGGCGGAGCCAATGGGGCGGAAATGGCCCTGAGGCGCTTTTTGCACGGAAACCAACCAGCGCAGGGAACGCAGGCCAATTTCAAAGGCCCGCGGATTGTCCGCCCAGCGCCCGCTTAAGATCAAAACATGGGACAAAAGGGCGTTCGCGTAAGAAAGACTCTCTTCGAACCAGGGCCAATCTTCAGTCGCCGTCCGTTCAAAGACATCGATCAACCGTTCGGTCAGTGTATCGCGGGCTTGCGTCGCAAGGCGGTCACCGCTCAACCGTCGGAAATATTCGTAGATGCCCAAGAGCGAGTAGGCCCAGGTGCGGGGAGATTTTGCGTCCAGCACAGAGGGAAGCGCGCGTTCGAACATTTGCGCGGCCCAAGCCTGTAGATGCGGATGTTTGGATCGCCCCGCGCAAGTGCCGACAGCCCAGAGGGCGCGGCCTTGACTGTCCTCTGAACCCTCGGTCTCAAGCCAGCGCCGGTCATAGCCCATAAAATTCCGAAAGCGTTTCAAATCAGGATTAAAGGCGTACTGCATAAAACTCGCATAGGTTTCCGCCAGCCGGTGCAGCTCAGGCCCTTCCAATTCCAATTCCTCAAGCAACACCGTGATGATCAGCGCCCGGGCATTGTCGTCGATGCAATAACCATGGTGAAAATCGGGCAGGGAGTAGATCGCGTGCTGGTAAATGCCCGTGGAATCCGACATTCGTCTCAAATGGTCCAGGCGCAGTTCGGGAAGTTCCAGTCGCTCGTCTTCCAAAGTTCTCACACCAAGGCGGCGGATCGACTGGCTGGTCGGGTTGCGGCGGGCACTTTCGAAGGAGGCCATGTAGTGCTGGGCGGTTTTGCTCCAGACCATCTCCCGCCCCAGCAAGTAAGCCCGTTTACGCATGGCGTGCCGGCGGTTGTCATCCCCGAGCAAGCCAATGATCGCCTGAGTCATGGCATTGGAATCGCCGAAAGGCACCAGCACACCCCGCCCGTCGCTCAAAAGCTCTTCGGCGTGCCAGTAAGGCGTCGAAACCACCGCTTTGCCGCAGCCAAACGCATAGGCCAGCGTGCCGGAGGTCGCTTGCGCCGGGTTCTGGTAAGGCGTGATATAGAGATCGGCCACGCCGAGAAACACCTTCAATTCCTCCTGGTCCACGAAGCGGTTGTAGAAGCTGACATGCCGCTTGATCCCGAGGTCTTTGGCCAGTCGCTCCAGCGTAAGGCGATAAGCCTCACCTTGCTCGCGCACCAGGTTGGGATGGGTCGCGCCGAGAATGATGTAGACCAGATTGGGAAATTTTTTGACGACTTCGGGCAGGGAGCGAAGGACATTCTCTATGCCCTTGTTGGGCGACAGGAGACCGAAGGTCAGGAGAACATGCTTCCCCTCCACACCGAACTGGTCCTTATAAAAGTTTGAATCGACGAACGGCATGTCGAGAATGCCGTGCGGAATGAGATCAATCTTCTCCCCGGGCACGCCATAAATCTCCCGCAACATTTTCGAACCGCGCTCGCTCATCACCACCATGCGCGCGGAGAGCATACCCAAATCCTGAAGCACCCGGCGCTGGTCCGCGCTGGGATTCTGGAGAATCGTGTGAAGGGTGGTGACGACCGGTATTCGCAAGTCGCGCAAAAGCGCCAGGATAAAACTGCCCGCCGGGCCACCATAAATTCCGTATTCATGCTGAAGACAGACCACATCCGCGTTGCTGAAGTTCAGGTAATCGGCCGTGCGCCGATACGAATCGAGATCGTTTTCGCTGAACTCAAATCGCACTTCTGCCGGGTATTCGTAGCCCTCGGGCAAATCGTTGACCGGAGCAACAAAGCTTTCCGTCTCCGGATATTCCTCCGCCATGGCCTTGCGCAAGTCGTGCGTAAAAGTCGCAATGCCGCACTTGCGAGGCAGGTAGTCGCCCAAAAAAGCGATCTTTTTGATTTCAGTCATAGGATTCATAAGGGTGGGATTTTCCCCTTCCCGGCGCTTACCGAATGCGGCTGGCGCACGCGGACTCAAGCTCAGTCCGCCCAATCTTTAAGCTGGCCCGAACCCGGACCAGAACAGCATTACACAATACGCCTCTTGAGGGTTAAGTTCAACCCTTATCACTTGTTCTTATGAACGTTATTTGAAGCAACCGGATATAATCTAGCAACCCAGCCAGTTTTTAATCGGAATGTCGATTGCCAGCGCCGCGAGGACAAGAGGCAGGTAGCCAATGGAAACGAGAAACAAAATCCGCGCGCGCGCGTGGTTGGGTTGCCGGGCAAAATAAACCGCGACCGCGATAAATCCGAGCGAAAGCAGGCCTGCCACAATTCCGTAAAAGATTCCCGCCGGCCCGACCCACGACGGCAGCAGGCTCACCGGCAAAAGGACCAGTGCGGAGACCAGCGCATGCCATCCGGTGCGTGCGCCCGTCGCGTCGTCGGTCGAAACCATCTTCAGCCCGCCCGCCTGGTAGTCGTCGCGTAAGAGCCACGCGATGGCGTAAAAGTGGGGCAATTGCCAGAAGGTGAGCAGCGCGAAAAGAGTCCAACCCTCAACGCTGAAATGGCCCGTCACCGCCGTCGCACCGATAAGCGGCGGCAGAGCGCCAGGAATCGTCCCGACCAGCGTGTTGAACTCCGTCCGGCGCTTGAGCGGCGTATAGAGCAGGACGTAAGAGGCGAGCGCCAGCCCGGCCAGCAGCGTCGTCAGACCGTTGACGAACCAAGCCAGTTCCGCCAGGCCGAGCGCACCGAGCACAAAACCCGCGAGGACGATTTCCCGCAGCGGCAGCCGCCGTGTCACGAAGGGCCGCGCCTGCGTCCGGCGCATTAGCGCGTCGGTGTCACGTTCGAGCGCCTGATTGAGAATCGACGAGCAAACCGCGACCAGCGCGGTGCCAAGCAGCGTGTGGAAAAGTTTCGTCCAGTCAAAGGCTCCGCGGCTGGCCAGGCCAAAACCGGTCAGCGTTGTCAGCAGCACCATCATCGTCAGGCGCGCCTTGGTCAGTTCCGACAGGTCGGAGGCAAGCGACAATTCGCCCTGACCCGCCAACGCGGCGCGGGGCAGGGCAACCGTCTCAACAGGGCCGGAAGTGGTATTCACGCGGGTCATCTTGTGGCAAGTTCTCCCTGCGATTGCAAACGCCAACTGATGGCGGTCAGCATCGCTCCCAGCACCAGGATCAAAGCGCCCACCGCCACGTGGGTCGTGGCGACGTCGGCGGCCTTGTTTGTCCAAATCGTGCAGGCCCCGAGCACAAACTGAACGAAAACGAGCCCGACCCACACCGCGCTCCAGCGCCGCAGGATCGTCGCCGTGCCCGTCGTCAGCCACATCGCGACGGCCACGGCCAGGATCGCCACCGTGACCAGAACCGCGCCGAGGCGGTGGATCATCTGCATGTTGATGTAGAGCGCCGTGGTTACCTGCTCATTGTGCGAGAGCCGGTCTAGATTGTAAGTGGCCACCGAACCGGGATCGGTCTTCGGCCAGACCTGGCCGTAGGCGAGCGGAAAATCGTTGATCGAAAGTCCCGCGTGCTCGTGCCGCATCGTCGCCCCGATCAACAACTGCGCGAAAATCAGCGCGCAGACCGCCAGCGTCCGGCCCGTCCAAAGGGGCGGCGTCAGTCCCGCACCGGGCCGCGCCTCAATCCACCAGCGCGAGGTGAAGAGCGCAATCAGCGAAACGGCCACGAACAGGAGCTGCGCGAGACAGCCGTGCAGAATCCCGAGCTGGTCTTCGCTCAACCTGACCCGCAGGCCGCCAAGGACCGCTTCGAGCAGAAAAAAGACCGGCACGACGATTCCCATCCACCGCAGCCAGATTCGCTCCTGGAAGCAGAGCCAGACGGCCAGGATCGCCGCCATCGTGCTGACACCGGCGGCCACCAGCCGGTGCGAATGCTCGAAGAAAATGCCGCCGACCCAATCCTGCCACGGAAAATAAAACATGTTGTAGCCGTAGGTCGTCGGCCAGTCGGGCACCGACATTCCCGCCTCGTGACTCGTGACCAGCCCACCCAGGCAGATCAAGAACAGGACCGATCCCGCGCAAAAGCAGGCATAGCGATGCAGCGCCCAGCGGTAGCGGGGACGCGAGGTCTCCGGCGAAAAGTGCGAGTGGGGCGATGGAGCGTGCATGGGGCAAAAAATCGGCGATCCAATATCGGAACCCGACGTTGGCGTGTCAAACTCAACTTGACCACGCCGCGCGTCTTAAGCCGTTTTCCGTTTCTCCACAGCAAGTCTTATACCTCCGGACCGAAGGCAATTTTGCCTCACTGGCCGCCCCGCAGGCAACACCGCACCAGCCAAGTAACAAAAAAGTGACATGACCAAATCGTTTTGCATCGCGCCGCAACTCATTTAGGATTCGCGGCATGAGCTCACCCGTACGCGATTTCATCCAGCACCACTACCGTCATTTCAACTCCGCCGCCCTTGTCGACGCGGCCAGGGCCTATGAGGCGCACTTGGAAAAGGGCGGCAAGATGTTCATGACCCTCGCCGGCGCGATGAGCACCGCCGAACTCGGCCTCTCGCTGGCCGAAATGATCCGGCAGGACAAGGTCCACGCCATCTGTTGCACCGGGGCGAACCTCGAGGAGGACGTTTTCAATCTCGTCGCGCACGATTATTACGAGCGGGTGCCCCATTACCGCGACCTCACCCCCGCCGACGAACAAAAACTTCTCGACCGCCACATGAATCGCGTCACCGACACCTGCATCCCCGAGATGGAGGCGATGCGCCGGATCGAGACCGCCGTGCTCGAGGAATGGGTCCGAGCCGATAAGGCCGGCGAGCGTTGGTTCCCGCACCAGTTCATGTACAAAATCCTCGAATCGGGCGTGCTCAAAAAGGAATACCAGATCGACCCGAAAAATTCGTGGCTCCTCGCCGCGATGGAAAAGAAGCTGCCCCTGTTCGTGCCCGGATGGGAGGACGCCACGCTCGGCAATATGTACGCCGGGCACGTCATCACCGGCGACGTGAAGAAAGTCCATACCGTCCGCACCGGCATCGAGTACATGATGGACCTGGCCGAGTGGTACACGAAGACGAGCGAAAAAAGCTCCATCGGCTTCTTTCAGATCGGCGGCGGCATCGCGGGCGACTTCCCGATTTGCGTCGTGCCGATGCTCCACCAGGATTTGCAGCGCGACCACGTGCCGCTCTGGGGCTACTTCTGCCAGATCAGCGACTCGACCACGAGTTACGGCTCCTATTCGGGCGCGGTGCCGAACGAAAAGATCACCTGGGGCAAACTCGGCATCGACACGCCCAAATACATCATCGAATCGGACGCTTCCATCGTCGCTCCGCTGATTTTCGCCTATTTGTTGAAGTGGTAGCCATCGGCTACTTACACACTCGCAACTCGTCCGTCCATGAGCTCCCCCCTCCCCTCCCAGCCTCGCATCAGCGTTCCCCTCGAAGTCTACTACTTCGACACCGACGCCGGTGGAGTTGTCCATAACATCGCCTACCTGCGCATGGTCGAGATTGCCCGCTCGCAGCTTGCCACGGCCCTCGGCTGGAGTCTCGGGGAAATGAGCCGCACCGGGCTCGTTCCCGTCGTCGCCCGCACCGAAATCGATTATCTCAAGCCCGCCCGCCTCGGTGATCGCCTCACCGTCACCGCCGAACTCACGCGCATGGAAAAAGTCCGGTTCCTTATCCAGTTCGAAATCACCTCGGCGACTCAACCCGATCTCCTCTTCGTCCGCTGCATTCAGACCATGGTCACCGTCCAGCTCCCCGGCGGACGTCCGCAGCGCGTCCCGCCCGCCTGGCGCGAAGCCTACCCGCAACTCATCGCCCCTTGACCCGCGCCCTCAACTCGCGTTGACTACCCTTATGGCCCTTGACGACATCCTTCTCGAAGCCGAAGAAAAAATGATCAAAAGCGCGGAGGTGATCCAGCACGAGTTCGCCGGCGTCCGCACCGGCAAAGCCTCGCCCGAACTCGTCACCAACCTGATGGTCGAAGCCTACGGCACCAACATGCGCCTCAAGGAACTCGCCGCCGTCACCACGCCCGACCCCCGCCTCGTGCAAATCCAACCCTGGGACGCCTCCACGGTCGAGCCGATCCGCAAGGCCATCGAGGAATCGAAGCTCGGCATCACCCCCCAGGTCGACGGCAAGCTCATCCGCCTGCCCATCCCGTCGCTCTCCGAGGAACGCCGCCAGGACCTCGTCAAGGCCGTGCGCAAAATGGCCGAGGAAGGTCGCGTCAGCATCCGCGCCAACCGCCGCCACGCCATCGACGAAATCAAAAAAATCCAGAAGGCGGGCGAAATCACCGAAGACCAGCTTGCCGACGGCGAAAAGGAAATCCAGAAACTGACCGACCAGTACACCGCCGAAATCGACAAGGGCCTCGTCGCCAAGGAAGCTGAACTTCTTAAAGTCTGACGCCCCCCTGGCGTCAGCTTGCGCATGACCGAATATCCCCCCGCCTTCACCGAGCTCGTCGAAGCTCTCCGCCAGCTCCCCTCGGTCGGTCCACGCAGCGCCGAACGCCACGCCCTCTTTCTTCTCCACGCCGCGCCCGCCGTCAGTGAACGGCTGGCTGCTGCGCTCACGAACGCGCGCGTGGAAATCCATCCCTGCCGCCACTGCGGCTTCTATGCCCAGGGCCTCGACACGCTCTGCTCGATCTGCTCCAACCCGCAACGCGACACGGCCCTCTGGTGCATCGTCGAACACCCCAGCGACGTGATCAAACTCGAGAAATCGAATTTCTTCCGCGGCCTCTACCATGTCCTCGGCGGACGCCTCTCGCCGCTCGACCATGTCGGCCCCGAAGACCTCTCCATCGCCAAAATGGAGCAGCGCCTGAAGGAAGCCCCGCCCAAGGAAGCCGTCCTCGCCCTCGCCGCCGACGCCGAAGGCGAAACGACCGCCCTCTACCTCGCGCCCATCCTCAAAAACGCCGGAGTGAAAGTCTCCCGCCTCGCCATGGGACTGCCCGCCGGCGGCGGACTTGAGTACGCCGACAGCGTCACCCTCGGCTACGCCCTTTCCGGTCGGCGAGAATTGTAAGCCGTGAAGATAAGCGCCATCTGTTTCGACCTCGGCAAAGTCCTCCTCAATTTCGACTGGTCAACCATGGTCGCCCGGCTGGCCGAAAAATCGCCCTTCCCTCCCGATAAAATCTCCCAGCTTCTCCGCGAAGACTCCCAGCCCGTCGCCTACGAATTGGGCGCCATTACCTCTGCCACATTCTTCGCCCATCTCAAAAAGCTCCTCAAATACAAGGGCACCACAAAAGAACTCCGCGCCGCGTTCAGTGAAATCTTCACACCCCTCCCCGACCATATCGCGCTGGCGGCCTTGCTGGCGCGCCACTACCCGCTGGCCATCCTCTCCAACACCAACGAGGCCCACATCGCCCATGCCGAGGAGACCTACTCCTTCTTCTCCCTCTTTCCCGTCCGCATCTATTCGCACCGAGTCAAGATGATGAAACCGAACCGCGGCATCTACGACGCCGCCCGCACCGCCCTCGGCAACATCGACCCGCTCGAAATTCTCTTCATCGACGACCTCGAAACGAACGTCGCCGCCGCAGCCGAGCTCGGCTGGCAGACCATTCACCTTCGCCCCGACGTCAATCTCCGCGAAGCCCTCGCCAGCTATGAACTGCAAGGGTTGGAGTAAATTCCGTCTTAGTCGTCCGGGAAATCCACGGCAAGGCGCTTGAATTCCTCTACTCCCCCGTCATCAGCGCAACCTCGCGCTCCTCGAGCTGCTGACGCCACCGGGCCAGGTAGGAATATTTCCGGTAAAACGCCTCGAGTTCGTTGAGGTCCTTTCCTCCCGCGCGCCACTTCGCGTCGAGCGCGGCCAGTCCGGCTTGCAGAGTCGTGCCGAGCGCATCGAGCTTCCCCCGCAACGCAGTCAGCGTATCCTGCAGGGCCATTTCCTCCGACAACAGCCCCGCCCTCTCCAGCCGTCCCGCCGAGCGTTTCCGCTCCAGAAATTGGTCGAGTTCCCGGCACGTCTGCCCAACCTCGACAAAAAGGTCCATCGTCCCCGGCGGAATTCGCTGCACGTCGCGCGGCTTTTCGCCCTTGGTCAGCTCGTACAACGCCAACAACCGCTGCCGCGGATCGATCAGCGTCTGGTAGGCGCGGTTCAGTTCCGCGTAATGCGTTTCCGCCGCAGCCCGTTCCAACTCGGGCGCCTGCTGAAATTTATCCGGGTGCGATTCCGCCGTAGCGCGGGCAAACCGTTCCTTCAACGCGACCTCATCCAGGGCCGGGGCAGGCTCCAGACTAAAGGCCGCGAAGGGGTTGGGGTTCACGCCGCTTTCTTCGCCGCCCGCTTGCGGGCGCCGCTCTTCGCCTTGATCACATTCGTCGCCAGCACTGCGCCGCTTGCCGTGTTGCCGTTGCCTTCCGGAGACGAGCCCTTGCGTCCGAACGATTTTCTCGGCGAATCGCCCTCCTTGCGCGGCTCGAACTCGAACGACGTCTTGCCGGTCTCGTCCATCACGAGATAGGCGGAAAATTTCCGGCGCGTCCGCATCGAAACGAAACCCCGCAGCAGATCGGTCTTCTTTTGCGCCAGCAATTTCTCCAACTGCGCGCGGTCGATGTCCTGCATCAAGATTTTCTTCCCGACCTTCATTTTGCAGGTCGGGGCGTCGCCGAACGTGTTCTCGCACGCATACGACATCATCACTTCAAACACGCGCCCGCCGCAAATCGGACATTTCCCGATCGGTTCCTGCGTGTCGACATCGAGCTTCGTGCCATCGGCATTCACCGGCGCATTGTCGAAGACAAATTCGGTCTCGTTCTTGTCGTTTAATTTCAAGGCGGCGGCAAAGGGCCTGCCCAGGCGGCTGCGGAAACCCTGCAGGGGCCCAATGAGACGCTTCTCCAGCAAGTCCTTGGCCTCGAGCGGCTCCAGCAGGCGTCCCGCCACCACCTTGCGCAACTGGAATGCCCCGTCCTGGGTCTGGTAATTGCGCAATGTCTCCACCATCGGCTGGCCGTTCGGATGATTGAAACCGAGCGGTTTCGCCTCGAAACCCGACTCCTCAAAATTCTTCGCCTTGCCGACGATGTCCCGCGTCAGGCCGACGATCTCCTCCATGAAACGGCTGCGCGGCAATTCGCCCCGCTCCATCTGCTTGAGCTTGTACTCCCATTCGCCGGTCATTTCCGGCGAGGCCAGCGCGGGGATGTCGACCGCGTGCAGCAGTTCCATCAGAGCCCACGACTTCGGGGTCGAGCTGATTTCGCGCCCTTCGCGCCGCAGATATTCCTCGGCCAGCAGGCCTTCGATGGTCGCCGCGCGCGTCGCGGGCGTGCCCAGCCCCTTCGCCGCCATCGCCTCGCGCAGTTCCTCGTCATCGACGAGTTTGCCCGCGCCTTCCATCGCGCTGAGCAGCGTCGCCTCGGTGAAGCGCGCCGGCGGCCGCGTTTCGAGGCCCTTCGTCTCGATCGTCTCGGTCTTCACCTTCTCATGGTCCTGCACCGGCACCAGCGCGGGCTGTTCGTCGGCGTCGACCTCCTCGTGGCCGTAGATTTCCATCCAGCCGGCAAAAACCAGAATTTTTCCATCGGTCTTGAACGGCTCATTCTCGACGCGCGTGATCCGCGTGGTCACCTCGAACTGCGCCGCCGGGTAGAAGACCGAAAGGAAGCGCTTGGCGACCATGTCGTAAACCTTCCGCTCGATGTCGTCGAGTTTGTCCGGCGATTCGAGCGTCGGAGTGATGGCGAAGTGATCGGACACCTTCGCGTTGTTGAAAATCCGCTTGGACGGCTTGACCCAGCCTTCGGTCAGAATTTTCCCCGCGAACGCGCTCAAGTGACCGCCCTTCATGTTGCGCAGCACCTGCTTCACCGTATCGATATAATCCTCCGGCAACGCGCGAGAATCGGTCCGCGGATAGGTCAGCACCTTGTGATGCTCGTAGAGCCGTTGCGCGATTTGCAGCGTCCGCTTGGCCGAAAGGCCCAGCCGCCCGTTCGCCTCGCGCTGCAACGAAGTCAGGTCGTAGAGCAGGGGCGAAAGCTGCGAGGCCGGTTTCTTTTCCTCCGTCACCTCGCCCTGTTTGCCGCGGCATTTCTCTTCGATGGCGCGCGCCTCGGCCTCGGTCCAGAGCCGCTCGGCTTTCCGCTCGGGATCGTCCTCATTCTTGGCGAAATCCTCCTTGAACCAGCGCCCGGGATAGGTCCCGGCTTGCGCGCCGAAGGTGGCGTGCACTTCCCAGTAACCTTTGGGCACAAAACTTTTAATTTTCTGGTCGCGCTCGACCACGATGGCCAGCGTCGGCGTCTGCACGCGCCCGACCGGCGTGAGTTGAAAACCGCCGTTGCGCGAATTGAACGCCGTCAGCGCCCGCGTGCCGTTGATCCCGACAAGCCAGTCGCTTTCCGAGCGGCACACCGCCGCGCTGGCCAGCGACTCGAGTTCCGCGCCGGGCCGCAGGTGGGCGAAGCCGTCGCGAATCGACGCCGGGGTCATCGACTGGAGCCACAACCGCTGGATCGGCTTCTTGCAGGCGGCCAGTTTGACGATGTAGCGGAAAATCAGCTCGCCCTCGCGGCCTGCGTCGCACGCATTAATCAAGGCCGTCACGTCGTCGCGCTTCATGAGCTTCTTGAGCAGCCGCAGCCGGCCCTCGCTCCGCTCGATCGGCTTTAACGCAAATTCCTCGGGGATGATCGGCAGGTTGGCGAAGCTCCACTTCCCCTTTTTCTTGTCGAGCTCATTCGGCAGGCACAGCTCGACAAGATGGCCCACGGCGGAGGAAAGCACGTAGTCGGCGCTTTCGTAGTACGACTCCTTGCCGTCGGCCACTTTCTTGAAACCGCCCAGCGCTTTGGCGATGTCACTCGCGACGCTCGGCTTTTCAGCAATGATAAGAGCTTTTGACATAATAACTTATAAAATAAGACCCGCTTGATTTAAGACAGCCGGCACACCGGCCGCCTCATTTCCAAGCCGTGCAACCTAAGAGACGCGCCCCGGAATGGCAACCTGCTTTTTTGCGTTCTCCAGCTAAACGCGGCCCCGAAAAAAAACCAACGCCGCCTTCCCGCGCCACCCAATTTGACCTTTTTGCCCGGCCCAAATTTCACCAACAACAAATAAAGCGACCCATTTTTAGATAGGATTAATATGATTAAGAGGATTTTTAACTGAGGGTGACGGTGGACGCGCTGGGTTCAGTTCCAATCCTGTTAATCTTGTTAATCCCGTCAAAAATTCCGTCAATCCGTCCGGACAAACACCTTGCCCGGCAACTGGCGCACCAATTTGCGCATCTCCAGCCGCAGAAGCGCCGATGAAACTGTCCCGGCCCCCAAGCCCGACCGCTGCGTGATGACGTCGATCGGCGCCTCGTCCATCTCGATGGCCGCGTAGACTTTTTCCTCTTCCGCCGACAAATTGCCCGGCAGCGGGCGCGGCGTTGCCACCTGCTCCTTTGGAATCAGGAACTCAAGTTCGGAAAGAATGTCCTCGACGCCCTCGACCAGTTTCGCGCCGTCCTTGATCAACTGGTGGCAGCCCTGCGCCTGCGGATTGTCGATCCGCCCCGGCACGGCGAAGACCTGCCGCCCCTGGTCGAGCGCCTGCCGCGCCGTGATGAGCGCGCCGCTTTGCCGTCCCGCCTCGACTACCAGCACGCCGAAACTCAGGCCGCTGACGATCCGGTTGCGCATCGGGAAGGTGCGCTTGTCGGGCGCGGTACCCAGCGGCAGCTCGCTCATGAGGAAACCGCCCGACTCGACGATCTTCACCGCGAGCGCGTCGTTCTCCGGCGGGTACATTTGGTCGAGCCCGCAGCCGAGCACGGCCCAGGTCGTCCCTTTGGCCGCCAGCGCGCCGAGGTGGGCGGCGGTGTCGATCCCGCGGGCCAGTCCCGAAATCACCGGTACGCCCGCGTAGGCGATCTGGTAACTGAGCTTCTTGGCCGTCTCAAGCCCGTAGTGACTCGTCTCCCGCGACCCGACCATGGCCACGCCGCGCGGCCACGTCTCCGGAATCTTCCCCTTGATATAGAGCGTCAGCGGCGGGTCGTAAATTTCCCGGAGACTCGACGGGTAGGCCGCGTCCGCCGGGGTGAGGATGGTCAGGCCCAGCTCCTCGGCCCATTTCCGCTCCTTCGCCGCGTCGGTGCTGGTTTCCCAATTCGCCAGCTTGCCCGATAATTCCGGGCCGATGCCTTCAACCGACCTCAAATCGGGCTCGCGCGCGACGAGGGCCCGATCCAGCGAGCCAAACCGCTCCCGAAGCCGTTTTGCCCTTACCGGGCCTATTCCGGACACTAAGTTAACGATAAAGTATGCTTCGGATTCGGTCATAGGTGAGGTTTTGCACCAAAACAACGACAATAGAGCTTGTAGAAAAACAAGACGAAACCGGTGAGCAATGACAAAATGAGCGTACCTATCAACGCGCCCCATACGAAATTCTTGAAATCGATGGGAGCAACCTCCGCTTTCATAACCTTCACCCCGGGAAGATGCAACGCCTCAATGGCTTTAACTTTTTCATCACCAACTGGGTCCAGAACGTCCGGCACATAAACCACAACGCGATTAGCAAGGTGATCCTGCTGAGATAGCTCGTTGTAGCCACCCCAAAGAATAGCCACGGTCAAACACGCGAGCAGAAAAGCAAGAAGTGATCGGTTCATTCCGTTGTCTGGTTTGAGCAGCTATATCGGCTTCGTTAGCAAATCGACGGCCTTTTCGACCACATCACCTGATAATTCCCAGCCACTGGTCGCCTCACCGAGTTTCTTGAGCAGCACCCAGCGATTGCGGCCATCGGCGGCAACCTTTTTGTCGTTGCCGAGGGCACTCAGGATCGCCGCACAGTCGATGCCGGGCTTCAGGGTCACGGGCAGGCAGCTTGCCGTCAACGCCGACTCGATCCGGCGCGCGTCCGACTCAGGCAATCCTGCCTGCCAGACCGAAAGCCACGCCGCCGCCCGCATCCCGAGCGAAATCGCCTCGCCATGCAGGTACGTCGTGTAACCGGTCGCCTTTTCGATGGCATGCCCGATGGTATGGCCGAAATTGAGCAGGGCGCGCTCGCCCTTCGTCTCAAACTCGTCCTTCTCGACAATCCGCGCCTTGATCGCCACGCATTTTTCCACGATCTCGTCCAGATCGGCGTCATCCGGCTTCACGCCCTTCGCCACCCGGTCGAAGAGCGCTTTGTCTTTGATCGCGCCATACTTGATCACTTCGGCCATCCCGGCGGAAAATTCACGCGGCGGAAGCGTTTTCAGCGTATCGAGATCGGCCACGACCAGCTTCGGCTGATGAAACGCCCCGACGAGATTTTTCCCTTCGGGCAAGTTCACGCCCGTTTTGCCTCCGACCGAGCTATCGACCATCGCCAACAACGTGGTCGGTACTTGGACAAAATTAATTCCTCGTAAATACGTTGCCGCGACAAAGCCCGCGAGGTCGCCGATCACGCCGCCGCCTACGGCTATGACTGTACCCGAACGTGAAAGTCGCTTATTCGCAAGATCAGACAGTAGCTTTGCAGCGTCTTTGAGTGATTTACTCTGTTCTCCCGAGTCAATCGTAAGAAAATCCCAATCGGCAGAATATAATCCACTCCATATTGGAGGTTTGTATAGCGGTCCAGTATTTTGATCGAAGATTAACACTGCCGTTCTCTTCATCCCACGCTGATTCATGAATTCACCAACAAGATTCAGCATGCCCCTCCCAATCAGCACATCATACGCGCGCGGGCCGAGATCGACGCGAACCTTGCGGTGGGGCGGCAGGCTGGGTTGGGGATCGGGAGGCGTGGTCATTGGGATGACTATGTTAGTTCCGTCATCCCGAGCTTGTCGAGGGATCAGACTCGCACCCGCCTCTCCAGGAAACTAGTCCCCCTCGCCAAAACGCCCGGAAAGATCGAGCCACGCGGGGTTCACGGATCGGATAAGCGCGACCTTCTTCTCGCGCCGCCAGCCTTTCAATTGCTTCTCCCGGGCAATGGCTTCAATCGCAGTCGGATAAACTTCGTAGTAAACGAGACGATCCAGGTTGTAGCGCAGGCAAAAATTGGAGGATCGTTCCTCGGTGTGCTGCCAGAACCGTCTCGCCAGGCTGTTGGTTACCCCGATGTAGAGGACATTGGCGGTGTTGGTCAGAATGTAGACGTAGTAATTTCGCATGGCCTTCCAAGACCATCACGAGTCTGATCCCTCGCCAAGCTCGGGATGACGGAATCCTTAAAGTGTATCACCGCCGACCATGCTCTGAGGATGACAAGCCCCGGAAAGTAGGCTAGTGTACCCGTTCTATGACGTTGACTGAAAAGCTTCTCGCCCGCGCCAGCGGCAAGGCCGCGGTGGTGCCGGGCGAAAATGTCTGGGTGAACACCGACATTCTCCTGACCCACGACGTGTGCGGGCCGGGAACCATCGGCGTGTTCAAGCGCGAGTTCGGCAAAAAGGCCCGGGTGTGGGACCGCAACAAGATCGTGATCATCCCCGACCACTACATTTTCACCGTCGACTCCCTTTCCAACCGCAACGTCGACATCCTGCGCGACTTCGTGCAGGAGCAGGGCCTGCCCTATTTCTACGACGTGATCGACGACCCGAACGGGCACTGGATTTTCGACGCCGGGCGCGGCCAGCTCAAGCGCCAGTACGGCGCGCGGTTCGCGGGCGTCTGCCACACGGCGCTGCCGGCCAAGGGCCACACGCGCCCGGGCGAAATCCTTTTCGGCACCGACAGCCACACCTGCATGGCGGGCGCGTTCAATATGTTCGCGACCGGCATCGGCAACACCGACGCGGGTTTCATCCTGGGCACGGGCAAGCTCCTGATCAAGGTGCCGCCGACGATGCGTTTTTACCTCGAGGGCAAACTGCCCAGGGGCGTGATGGCGAAGGACGTGGTGCTGCACGTGATCGGCGAGATCGGCTTTGACGGCGCAACCTACCGGGCCATGCAGTACGAGGGTCCCGGCGCCCACGAGCTGAACATGGACGACCGGATGACCATCGCCAACATGGCGATCGAGGCGGGCGGCAAGAACGCCGTTTTCCCGGCGGACGAAAAGACATTTGCCTACGTGGACGAGCGGACCAAGCGCAACGGGACCAAGTCGGACTACACGCCGGTCGATCTCGACAAGGACCAGACGTTCTTTTACGACCAGAGGGTCAACCTCTCCGAGCTGGAGCCGACGGTGGCGCAGCACCCCGATCCGGGCCAGCGCGCGCTGGCCAAGGAATTGGGCAAGATCCAACTCGACCGGGCCTACATCGGCTCGTGCACCGGCGGCAAGACCTCCGACTTCCTCGCCTTCGCGGAAGTGCTGAAGGGCCGCAAGGTGAAGATCGACACGTTCGGCGTGCCGGCGACCCCCGACGTGGTGGCCGACCTGCAGGGGACGATGATCGACGGCAAATCGGTGTGGAAACATCTCGAGTCGGCGGGCGTGCAGATGACGGAAAACGCCTCGTGCGCG
>JAJSLI010000156.1 GCA_021272315.1 Methylacidiphilales bacterium
GGGCCAAGTTGCAATCTTGACTCCAACTCTCTCGGTTGGGTTAAGACCCCAAGTTCATCCCAGCAGCCTTAATCCGTCCAGAAATACAGATACAAGGATCAGTTCTGTTGTGCAATGAAACGGTGCCTGTCCCCTTTTTCCTTTTTCACGCGCCAACATCGTAGTTACAAAGTGCCAAAATGAATTTATTTGTTTTACGTGACAGTCGTTGATTCAGGAGTAAGATTAAAACATGATGCACAGGAGAATGCCTCTGGTTCCCCTCTCTTTTCATCGTAATTTAAGTTTGTCCTCCCCTAAAAAGCCGTGGGTGTCCTACGTTGACAAAAATCAAAAGATTAACATTACCGCTAGACTTTTTACGTAATTAACGTAAAATCAAGTCCATTACTTCAACTCAGCCGCTATGACACCTCTCCTTGAGTCAACTCCAAGAATGAATGCCTTTGATCCGCATTTGCCACTCCTAGCCTCACAGGCCGCACTGGAATTTGATGAGGTTTATCACGGTCGTGAAACATCACTTGAAGCAATTAAACAGCTTTCATCTCTTTTACAAAACTCATTCCAGAAATCCTCATGCAATAAACGCGCGTCGTTTGTTGATAATAGTTCTATCGCGGTTTTAGGGGGTGCCCTAAAAAGCATACAATCACTTAAATTAAAAACTATAAATGACCTCGCAACAGAAGCATTAAAAATCGCTATTGCCATGGATCACCCATCTGAATCCTTGAGAAAGGACGAACAATGCCTGCTGAACATGAAGACATTTTGCATCGCGTTATCGAAACTTTCTGCAGCTTACCGCCAGAAGTTTGATCAGTCTCGTCCGGTGCCGCCCTATCATCGATAGATAGCATGACTCCGGTCGACTATGCGAAAAGCCAAGTTAGTTCTTTTCTAGAAGAAGTCGGAAAGCTTAGAGATTCAGAATTTCCATATCCTAATTCTCAAACGGTCGTACTTGAGATTGAGGCTGTACTGGTCAAGCAACAAGAATATCTAGCTAAGATATCCGCAACAACAGATAAGCAAGTAATAGAGAATTTATGCGCGTCCTCTGTGGACGCAGTTTCATATTATTTGCCGCTGTTAGGTTTTATACTTCGCTCAACAAACGTAAGAAACGCTTTCGAAATCTATGGCCCATTACTGCATTTGGTAAAAACAGTATTAGGGACAAAAACGAAATTAATATTATCCTCAGAGTGGAGTTATTCTCCTTTTACTTATTTTGGAGTAAATAATCTACCGGAGTATGTGTTTATTGGATTCCCTGCTCCTGAATCCTCAAATCCATTACTCATACCTATCGCTGGTCATGAACTTGGACATTCAGTTTGGAATGTGCAATCACTGCGTACTAAATATGCCCAACGCTTAGAAGACTCCATCATAAATCAAATTAAAGCGAGATGGTCTGAGTATCTTAAATATTTTGATGATATAAAGCAGGAAGATTTAGCCTCCGATTGGGTTGCAAGACAAACATGGGAAGCGGCACTACAGTGGGGACTGATGCAGTGCGAGGAAGCCTTCTGTGACCTGGTGGGGTTGCGGCTATTCGGAGAATCTTTTCTCTATTCTTCAGCCTATCTTTTATCTCCATCGCGACTTGGCCAGCGTTCACCAGAGTATCCAAATACTAAAAGAAGAATTGCCGATTTAATTGAAGCGGCTAATAAATATAATATCCAAATTCCTCCAGAGTATAGTTCTCAATTTGAAAATATAAGTGAGTCGCAAATTTCTTTAGAGGTATTTTTGACTTCACTTGCCGATGAGGCTAGCTTGTCCGTTAGAAACCAAATGATAGATGAAGCTAAATCAATTCTCGATGGTTGTAATGTAATCTATTCGGATTCGGGCAAGGTTTTATCTCTATATGAATCATTTAAGGCAGCGGTTCCTGGGAGTAATGCTGGGTGCTTGGCTGATATTCTCAATGCGGCTTGGAAATTAGAGCTAGATCCGAGCGTTCTAAACTACCTTACACAAGTACACTCGAAAACTGCATTTATTAAAGAACTTGTATTGAAGACAATCGAGGTTTTTGAGTATGAGCAAATCCTAAAGGCATGATATGATTTTAAAGGCCGAACACCTTGCTAATCTGCTTGATCCTACTGAGTCAAAATCGAGCGACCCATTTGTAATAACACCTGCACCTGATTTGCCTAAACTGAAAAGCAGCGGCTCTGCTTCAATAGACTTAAGGCTTGGGTGCTGGCTTCTCACTCTGAGGCAAAGCAAAAAGGCCGTTTTTAAGGTAGCGGATGCAAGTTCTCCTTGGAGCGAAGCACAATTCGCTAAAACCCATTATGTTCCCTTTGGGGGAGTATTTATCCTGCATCCTCAGAGCTTTGTGCTTGCGGCAACTCTAGAGTGGATTCGCATGCCAAAAAACTTAGCCGGCTACGTAATCGGAAGGTCAAGCTGGGGAAGGGTCGGGCTCATTATCGCTACGGCAACAGGGGTCCATCCGGGTTTTACTGGGTGTCTTACTCTAGAGCTTACAAATGTTGGGGAAATTCCAATTGAAATTAAACCGGGCATGTCAATTTGCCAGTTGTTTGTTCATTCAGTTCAGGTTGGCACAAGCGATTCTGTGGATCAAAGCCGTTTTGTCGGAAGTAGAAAACCCAGGCTTGGGAAAATAGTGCCGGATGAAACGGCTCAAAAACTAATTGACCATACAATCTAACGCGTTTTAGGCCATAAACGCCCTTAATCTAGGGGAAAAAGGGGACAGACACTTTTTCTTGAGAAAAGAGGGTCAGAGCAACAACCCCCACATCCGCGCAGGACGCCAAGACAGCGCCTGCGGCCAGGAGCATGATCGGCATTCGTGAAACCAGCTCAATTCAGAAACGCGGTTCCCACCCGTTCCCTCCTGCCCGGCGGCCTCCAGCCCGCCATCACCACCGAACCTCAACATGCAAAGTACCCACAGGGACCAGCTAAGGGCCCACAAGGTGCAGCCAAGTGCCACAAAGCTGCACAAAACGCGCTTAAAAAAATCTCTTTTCCCGCCGAAAAAAATTCAATCGTTGATAATCAACGAGTTGCGTCGATTAATCCCCTTCATCTTCCCCCTGTCCAAACTCCGCAACGCCTAAAGATAGCCCCGTTCCGCCAGGGTGCGGGTGAGCGCCGTCTGTTTTTGGAGCGCGGCGGCGTAATCGAAAGAAAGGTTTTCACGCGGCCCGGTCGATTCGTCGGGAGTGACCTTGACGATCTCGCCGGCCCAGTCGTTGATCGATTTTTCCGTCTGCACGGCGGCGAGCGCCTGGATGGCGGAACCGAGCGCCGCCCCCTCCGCCTCGGCGAGCGTCACGACGCGGCAGCCGAAGACGTCGGCGCAAATCTGGCGCCAGACCGCGCTTTTGCTGCCGCCGCCGGTCAGCCGGATCTCCGTGGGCGAGATGCCGAGCAGGCGCAGCCGCTCGAGCCCGTAGGCCAGGCCGAGGGTGACGCCCTCCATGGCCGCGCGGGCGAGATGGCCCGGCGTCATGTTGCGGGTGGTCAGGCCGTGGCAGACGCCGGTGCCCTTCGGCAGATTCGGCGTCCGTTCGCCCTGCAGGTAGGGAAGAAAAAGAAGACCATCGGCGCCGGGCGGAACGGTGCCGACGGCTTCATCGAGTTGTGCGAGCGACCAGCCGAACAGGTTGCGCACGGCTTCCGTGGCCACCGTGACGTTCATCGTGCAAACCAGCGGAAGCCAGCCGTCGGTGCTGTCGCAGAACCCGGCGACTTCCCCCGCCGGATCGACGACCGGCGTGGCGCTGTAGGCGTAGATCGTGCCCGAGGTGCCCAGGCTGGCGGTGACACAGCCCGGCGCGGTGTTCGACGTGCCGATGGCGCCCATCATGTTGTCGCCGCCGCCGGCGCTGATCACGACGCCGTCGGGCAGGTTCCAGCGCTTGGCCAGTTCGGGCTTGAGCGTGCCGGCGGGCTGGCGCGATGAGCCGGGCACGGTGAGTTTGTCAGCGAGCGACGGGTCGATAAATTCGAGAACATCCAGGACCCATGAGCGGGTGCGGATGTTCAACAGGGCGGTGCCGGAAGCGTCCCCGTATTCCATGCGGTATTTCCCGGTCAGGCAAAAATTAAGATAGTCGTGCGGGAGAAGGACCTGCTCGAGCCGGGCGAAGTTCTCCGGTTCGTGCCGTTTCAGCCAGAGGATTTTTGGCGCGGTGAAGCCCGGGAGCATGTCGAGGCCGACGAGGTCGATCAACTCCCTGGCCCCGCCAAAGTGGGCACGGACGAGGTCGCATTCCTCGGCGGTGGAGGTGTCGCACCAAAGCTTGGCCGGGCGGATGACCCGGCCCGTCGCATCGAGCGGGACGAAGCCGTGCTACTGGCCCGAAACGCCGATGCCGCGGACCTCGTTGCGCCGCGCGCCCAGCTTCTCGACGACCTGCCCGATCGTTTCGTCCATGGCTTGAGCCCAGGTGTCGGGGTGCTGCTCCATGTGGCCGGGCGGAAGGCCGGGGAGAACATCGTAGCTTTGGGCCGCCGCCGCGATGATGCGGCCCGAGCTGGCGTCCAACGCGATGGTTTTGGTGCTTTGCGTGCCGCAATCGATGCCCAAATAAATCATAGGTGTCCCCTCTGGATAAAAAGTTCCGGTTGAAAAGCAGTTTTGTGAATTTTTTGGACGCCGTCACGAAGTTTCGATCCAGCCCCTACGACGGCTTGATCCGGTAATATTTCCGATATTGCGAAGGCGTGAGTTTTGTTTCCAATTTAAACCGGCGGGAAAAATAGAGCATGTCCTGAAAGCCGCTTTCCGCGGCGATTTCTCCGACCTGGAGACTGGTTTCGGTCAGCAATCGCCGCGCTTTCCGGATGCGAAGGTCGAGCAGGTACCGGCCCGGCGTCGTCTTGAGTGCGTCGTGCCAGCGGCGCCTGAGGGTGGAAGACGAGATGCCATGCCGGCGGGCCAGTTGGTTGAAGTCGTGCGTTTCGTGTGGGCGGCTGCGGAGTTGCAGGAGGACATGCTGGATGACTTCGTCGCTCGTATCCGGGTTGGCCTGGATGCCGGGAAGAAGCGATTCGAGGATGAGGCGCTCCGCGACACGGTCGACGCGGTCGGCGGCCATTTCCGAACTGCGGACGCCCCCCAAAGCGCGCAGTTCGTCGACATAGACCATCACCGCCTCGATGTTATTGATGGGCCACGCCGGACGGTGCTCATCGATGAATCCGCACTGGCGAAACCACGGCATGCAGGCTGCATCGTAAATGAGGTAGAGTTCGTCCCAGGTCTCTTCCGGCAGGGGCGGCCCGTAAGCAAGGGGTTCATTCGGCCACTGGGTAATGACATAAGGGGCCTGCACGGGCCAGAGCTTTTTCTTGCGCCAATATTCTCCCCGCCCACGCAGAATGATGGAAAAATTACAGGTGTTGAAGGTGTGGCGCACCCAGTTGTTTTTGGCCCGAATATCGCCCACGGTCAGGAGGGGACACGGAGATGGAAATCGCCGGGGGAAAGCTCCCCAGTGTTTGACAAAAGAATCCATATTTTTGGTTAACTAGTCCATTTTCAGAAGCATAAACTTCGATAAAATGAAAATCGAACACCTTTTCAGCCATGGCCAAAAAATCATTATCCCTTCCCCTTCGTGTCGGTCTCGTTGGTTGCGGTAACATCAGCAATGCCTACTTCAAGGGCATAAAGCCGTTTCCCGGACTCGTGCAAATCGTCGCGTGCTCCGATCTCGACGTCCCCCGGGCCAAGGCGAAGGCCGCGGAACACGGCGTCGCCAAAGGTTGTTCGGTGACGGAACTTCTCGACGATCCGGAGATCGATCTGGTGCTAAACCTGACGGTTCCCGGCGCGCATGCGGCGTTGAATCTGCAGGCGTTGCAGGCGGGGAAGCATGTTTACTGCGAGAAGCCGTTTTCCCTGAACTACGCCGAGGGGGCAAAGGTCATGAAAGAAGCTTTGAAACGCAAACTGCGCGTCGGTTGTGCGCCCGACACGGTTTTAGGCGGCGGCATTCAAACCTGCCGCAAGCTGATCGACGATGGGAGCATCGGCAACCCGGTGGCGGCGACGGCGAACATGCTGTGCCGCGGGCATGAGAGCTGGCATCCGAGCCCCGAATTTTATTACCAGCCTGGAGGCGGCCCGCTTTTCGACATGGGCCCCTATTACCTGACCTCGCTGGTGACGATGCTCGGGCCGGTCGAGAGCGTTTCGGCGCTGGCCAAGACGACCTTCAAGGAACGGCTGATCACGAGCCAGCCGCTGAACGGCAAAAAAATCAAGGTCCGGACGCCGACGCACCTGGCCGGCGTCCTCGCCTTTGCCGGCGGCGCGGTGGCGACCGTGACGATGAGCTTCGACGTCGGTCGGCACCGCTTGCCGCTGCTTGAGGTCTACGGGACGGAAGGCTCGATCCAGTGCCCCGATCCGAACCGCTTCGAAGGCGAAGTGCTCCTCTGGAAGCAGGGCAAGGACGACTGGGAAAAAATTCCGCTCGCCCACCAGACCGGCGACGGCCGCGGGCTTGGCCTGGCCGACTTCGCCGTGGCGCTGCGGGACGGACGTCCCCACCGGGCAAGCGGCGAGATCGGGCTCCACGTGGTCGAGGTGATGGAGGCGTTCCATGTCTCGGCACGTTCGGGGCGGAAGATCGCCCTCAAGTCAAAACCGCGCAAGCCCGAGGCGTTGCCGGTGGGCATCAAAATTTGAAACCAAAGGATATTTCAATTCTTCGTCGAAATTGCTCTAAACAATCCGTCATCCTGAGCTTGTCGAAGGATCAGCCCCCGGAAGATAATGCGTAAACCAACGGATACTGATCCTTTGAAAAGGATGACGGAAGAGTAAGACCTGATTTTATTAAAAAATGGCATAATTTATGAAAAAGAAAGCACTCATTGTCTCGGGAGGCTGGGATGGGCATCACCCGGCGGAGACCTCCAAAATTGTCGCCGAGGATCTGAAAAAGGAGGGGTTTGAGGTCGAAATTTCCACCGCTCTCGATGTCCTGCTCGACGAAGCCCGGCTCAAGGCCTTCGACCTGATCGTTCCGAACTGGACCATGGGCGCGATGACCGGCGAGCAGGAAAAGGGCCTGGTCCAGGCGGTCGAAAACGGCGCGGGTCTGGGCGGTTTTCACGGCGGAATGGGCGACGCCTTCCGCAATAACACACTTTATCAATTCGCGGTCGGCGGGCAGTTTGTGGCCCATCCCGACAATCTCAAGGATTACGTGGTGAACATCGTCAAAAAGGCCGATCCCATCGTGGCCGGACTGGGTGATTTCACCGTCAACTCGGAGCAGTACTACATGCACGTCGATCCGAGCAACGAGGTGCTGGCCACGACGACGTTCCAGACCAAGAGCGCACCTTGGGTCAACGGTACAGTCATGCCGGTGGTCTGGAAGCGCCGATACGGCAAGGGCCGGGTTTTCTATCAGTCGATCGGCCACAGCCCGAAGGAATTTGACGTGCCCGAAGTACGCGAAATCACCAAGCGCGGACTCTTGTGGGCGTCGCGATAAAATGCCATGATGTCGATGATGGTGTAAACGCCATCGCCTGACCTTTTAGAGAAACCTACCTCCATGCCCACCCACCACTTCCCCAAAATCAAGAAGATCACCTACGAAGGCCCCTCTACCACGAACCCGCTCGCGTTTCGTTATTACGATCCGAACGAAATGGTCGCCGGCAAAAAACTGAAGGACCAACTCCGCTTTTCCATCGCCTACTGGCATTCATTTCGCGGTGTCGGCACCGATCCGTTCGGCCCCGGCACCATTGTCCGCCCTTGGGAAAAAGGGAAGGACCCGGTCTCCATCGCCAAAACGCGGATGGACGCGGCTTTCGAGTTTTTCACCAAGATCCAGGCGCCATTCTACGCCTTCCATGACCGCGACATCGCGCCGGAGGGACGCACGCTGGCCGAGTCGAATCGCAATCTCGACAAGGTGGTCGCCCACGCGAAACAGCTCCAGAAAGCGACCGGCGTGAAGCTGCTCTGGGGCACGGCGAACCTCTTCTCCAACCCGCGTTACATGTGCGGGGCGGCAACCAATCCCGACGCGCACGTTTTTGCCTATGCCGCGGCGCAGGTGAAGAAGGCGCTCGAAGTGACCAGGACGCTCGGAGGCGAAAACTACGTTTTCTGGGGCGGCCGTGAAGGTTACGAGACCCTGCTCAACACGGACTTGAAGCGCGAGCAGGACCACCTGGCCGCGTTCCTGCACATGGCGGTCGACTACGCGAAGCAGATCGGCTTCAAGGGGCAGTTCCTGATCGAACCGAAACCGAAGGAGCCGACCAAGCACCAGTACGATTTCGACGTGGCCAGCGGGATCGCCTTCCTGCGCACCTACGGCCTGGAAAAATATTTCAAATTCAACATCGAGACGAACCACGCCACGCTGGCCGGCCATACCTTCCAGCACGAAATCGAAGTCGCAGCGGCGGCGGGTCTGCTCGGTTCAATCGACGCCAACGCGGGCGACACGCTCCTCGGCTGGGACACCGACCAGTTCAACCCCGACGTCCGGGAACTGACGCTGGCCATGTTTTCGATCCTGAAGGCGGGCGGCCTCGGCACGGGCGGATTCAATTTCGACGCGAAGCTGCGCCGGCCTTCCATCGACCTCGCCGATCTCTTTTACGCCCACATCGGCGGGATGGATTCCTACGCGCTGGCCTACAAGCTGGCGCTCAAAATCCGCGCCGAGGGCAAGCTGGAGAAATTCGTCGACGACCGCTACGCGAGCTACGACGGCGACTACGGCAAGGCGATCGAAAAGCGGCGGCTTGGCTTCAAGGACCTGGAAAAACTCGTTCTCCGCAAGCTGGGCGAACCGAAACCGAAAAGCGGTCGTCAGGAATACCTCGAGAATCTGCTGAGCAGCTACCTGCATCACTGAGAGAAATGGATCGAGACCGCTTTCAGGACATGAACGTCCTAGCGTCTTCTTTCCCTTGTTATGCGTGCGGGGTTACTTCTGGTGTTTTCCCGTCAGAGGATTGAACCAGCGTACCTGCGGAAAACGGGCGTAATCGGTATCAACCGTATGAATGATGGCTCCGAGTCTCAGAGACACAGCGGCGATTTGCGCATCGGTGGTCAGGTTCCCTCCGGTCCCGGCATCGACCAATAACATCAGGGCTTGGCGAACGTCCTGAAGTTCAATTGGCAGCAGTTGCGTGACGGGCTGTTCCAGCCAGTCCTGAACATGCGTGGAAGCCTCTTGAATGGTCATCGGGTGAATGAAGGCCCGGGCGCTTGTTCCGATCCGGATAAAAGCGAAAAGTACGGCTGGGCAGAACCCTACGGGTTCCGAACCAGACAGGCACTTTGACCACCAAGCCGCACTTTTAGCATGGAAGGGACTACCCGCATCATAGGCATAGAGCAGCAGGTTGGCATCGGGCAGGATCACCGTCTTTTCTCCCGTAACCGCTTTGTCATGGCGAGAAAGGCTTCGGTCTCCATTTCGTCGGCCAATTCGCCAAGCCGGGCGGGATCAATGCCGGGGCTAAGGCCCATCGGACGTGCTTTGACGACGAAGGGTTTGCGTTTCTGAGACGCGGTCTGCTTGGTACGAAAGGCTTGGCGCACGGCTTCGTTGAGAGCGATTTTAAAACTCTCACCGCGCCGGTGGGCTTCATTTTTCAACAAACGTTCCACATCGGGATCAAGGGTTACGGTGGTGCGCATGATGCTATCTTGACAGCATTCCATATGCTGTCAAGATGTCACTCTTGATTCGACTCGTGAAAAAGAACTAACGTCCCCATTCGACCTGGCGGAGCCGGCGGGGCGAACGGCCGGTATGACGACGGACGGCGCGGGAGAGATGGAAGGGATTGGCGTAGCCGCAATCATCGGCAATTTCACCCAGGGTGAGACCGGTGGAGCGGATGAGCTGGATGGCGTGTTCGACCTTGAGACGCCAGATCATGGCGCTCGGGCTTTCGCCCCGTACAGCGCGGCAGAGCGCGCGCAGTCGACTGGCCGAGATGCCGACACGACGGGCGAGATCCTCCGCGGAGTGGAGTTCGGCGTAGTGGGTGGCGGCGATGTCGAGCGCTCGCTGCAGGGCGAGATGGAGAGGCGCGGCGGCGTTGCGGTGATCGAGGGAACTGACGTGGGCGGCGAAGCGAAGCAGACAGGCTCGGGCGAGGGCGGCCATGGCGTCATGGAGATCAGCGCTGCCGTGGGTTGGAACGGCAAGTCCTTCCTCGATGAGAAGATGAACGGAGGAGGGGGCTTGGTGGACTCCATGGGCGCGGCGGAGGAGACGACGGTCCGTCGGGGAGAAGAGGCCAGGCGAGGCCTCGCACCAGGTATGAGTGGATTTGGCGTCGGGAGAAAAGCGATAAAATTCGCGAGCGCCGGGATGCTGGAGGATGGCTTCGCCGGGAGCGAGATCATGGGTGACGCCGTCAACCGTGACGCTGAGGCTGCCTTCGATCAGGACGACGAGCTGAAAGGCGGGCTGGATACGGGGTCCGCAACGTCCGCCGGGCGGATAGACGGCCCGGCCATAGAAATACTTCCCTTCTTTCCCGCACATGAGCGCGCGGGTGCCGGATGAGATATAAGAAGCTTCGACGGGGGTGAGGCGGGCCATGGGGGATTACTTTGTCCAAACAGCCTGAAAAAATCAAACTGGATATGTTTTTCAACAATGCAGGCATTGCCGGAAGGTGCCGAATAGGTAGATTGCAGGGCGATGAACGACCAAATCAAGATCAACTGGTACCGCTGCAAAGTGGACAAGCCGGTGATGAGCGACCTGATGAAAACAAGCGATTTTCGCGGGTTTTGCCAGGTCATTCCGCAACTGGCGCTTTTCCTGGCCACCGGGACGCTGGCTTATCTGGCTTACCGGCAAATCGATGTTGCAAACTGGATGTGGTCAGTGCCGCTGCTGCTGGCGGCGTTGTTCGTGCACGGGACGTTCTCCAGTTTCCTGGGGGGAACCTGCCCCGCGGTCCACGAGCTGTGCCACAAGACGCCGTTCAAGTCGAAGGCGTGGAACGAGTTTTTCCTGAAAATCTATTCGTTTATCGGCTGGACCGATTACATCTGGTTCCGGCCCAGCCACGTGAAGCATCACCAGGCGACCGTCCATGCGGACTACGATGGAGAGGTGGTGCTGCCGCAGAAGCTCGACTGGCAAAGCGTGAAGTTCTTCGCCATGATCTTGGCCTTCGACCCCTACGCCGCCTTCTGCCGCCTCAGGGACTGGGTGCGCATGGCACGCGGCAAGGCCTCGGATTGGAAGGCAAAGGGCGCATGGTATAATCAGGTTCTGCCCGAATCGAACGAGGCGCTGCGGTGCGAGCACCGCAACTGGGCGCGGATTGTCCTGTTCGGCCACCTCGCGCTGGCGGCGCTTTTCATTGCGACGGGACACTGGTTTCTCATCGTGGTGTTCACCTTCGGCACGTTCTACACGAACTGGCTGAATACCCTCTGCTGGTTGCCGCAGCACATCGGGATGTCACCGAACGTGCCTGATTTCCGGCTTTGCTGCCGGACCTACACCTGCGGCTGGCTGCCGGCCTTCCTCTACTGGAACATGCAATACCACGTGGAGCACCACATGTTCCCGGCAGTGCCTTTCTTCAATCTGCCCAAACTGCGCAAGGCGATTGAGCACGATCTCCCCCCGGCGCCGCATGGCTTGTGGGCAACGTGGAAACATATCCTGAGCGTCGTCAAGCTCCAGCGGGAGGACCCCTCTTACGTTTTCATTCCGAAGTTGCCGCAGGGTTTCGGCGAGCGGGTGGGAGACACGGTGCTGGAGTTGGAAGCCTCCGCGCAGGCGGCGTGATGCCACTTCCGGCTGTTAATTGGCATAAACACTCCGTCATCCCAAGCTTGCGCCGTACTTTTTGATTAGATTATGCGCTGCTTCTATAGCCTGCGGACGAAATTGCGTTTCCGCTTGCTGAATCTCGATGTCTTTCTTTTTAAGGGCCTCGCTTGCCCAATGTTGCCTTACATTCCCTAGAGGCAAATGATCGGTTTCAGAATCGATGGCAGCAAAAGTCTGAAAATCAGGGTCATTTTCAGCACGAAACCAAAATCGATATTTAATAAGCTTTCGCGCAGTTTCAAGCACGGTAGCACGCCCTTCGATAAGCTCATTGGCGCGAGCAATGAGCCTGCGGCATTGTTTATACCATTGAGCTTCGTTTTTTACCCACGAAGGCGGCTTCATTTTATCCGAGCCGGTCAATAATGGCACGGCCGATTTCGACGGTACCCAGCGTCTTGTCGCCGGGACGGGCCAGATCGGCGGTGCGATGACCGTCGGCGAGAACGGCTTCGACTGCCTTTTCGATGGCGGCGGCGGCGGCGTTTTCACCGAAGGAGTAGCGAAGCATCAGGGCGGCGGAGAGGATTTGCGCGATCGGGTTGGCAATGCCCTTGCCGGCAATGTCGGGCGCGGAACCGCCGCTCGGTTCGTAAAGACCGAACGCGCCTTCGCCGAGGGAGGCGCTGGGCAGAAGACCGAGCGAGCCGACGGTGGCGGCGGCTTCGTCGCTGATGATGTCGCCGAAGAGGTTTTCGCACAGCATGACGTCGAACTGTTGCGGCTTGCGGACCAGCTGCATGGCGGCGTTGTCAACGTACATGAAGTCGAGCGCGACGTCGGGGTACTGTGGAGCGACGGTCTTGACCGTCTTACGCCAGAGCAGGCTGGTTTCGAGAACATTGGCCTTGTCGATGAGGGTGACACGCTTGCGCCGTAGCCGTGCCGCCTTGAAGGCGACATGGGTGATGCGCTCGATCTCGCGCGTTTCGTAGACCATGGTGTCGACGGCCCGTTCTCCGCCGCCCTCGAGGGGCACCGTCTGCTTGGGCTGGCCGAAGTAGAGACCGCCGGTGAGTTCGCGCACAACGAGGACATCGAAGCCGTCGGGAATAAACTCGGTCTTGATCGGCGAGGCGTAGAGGAGGCCGGGATAACACCGGGCGGGGCGCAGGTTGGCGTAGAGGCCGAAGTGCTTTCTCAGCGGGAGAAGGGCGGCGCGTTCGGGTTGCTGGTTGGGGGGGAGGCTTTCCCATTTGGGTCCGCCAATCGAACCAAAGAAGATGGCTTGCGCGTCGCGGCAACCCTGGAGAGTGTGAGACGGAAGGGCTTCGCCGAACTGGTCGATGGCGGCGCCGCCGACGGCATATTCCTTGGTGTCGACGGCGAAGTTGAAGCGCTTGGCCGTGGCGCGGAGAAGATCGAGGCCGACGGCCATGACTTCGGGACCGATGCCGTCGCCGGCCAGGACGGCGATTTTGTAGGTTTTGCTCATAAATTGATTTATCGACTTTGCCGTTCCATGGGCAAAAATCAATGGTAAGGAGCAGTCGCTCTTCGCATGAGAACCTTTGCGTTATCTCTCACTCTGCTGTTGATGCTGCCTTGGCTGATCCGGGCACAAGATGATGGGCTCTATTGGGTTTCGGATCAACCCACTGATGTCTCGATTACTACGCTCGACGGCCAAAAGATTTTCCTTGGCAAACCCTTTACTGAAAAAATCGATGAAGCGACTTTAACCTCACAAACCAACGACAATACGAAGTACCAGATCGACTTGAATCAAAACGTACCGTATCTGGAGTGGTTATCGTTGCCCAAATTCGCTCTAGTCCTTCAAAAAAAGTGCCTGCTTTTCAACATTTGTAAAGGCGATGAACAGCACCGCGATTACCGTGCAGACCTTTCCGATACCGATTTTATCAGTAATACCGAGGCCTTTTTTAAGATTACACGGCAAAATCGCAAGCATCCCGGTCATCAATTTTGGGCTCGTTTCTTCGCATCCAAACCTGAGGGATATCCACTGGGTGAGCCTGTGGTTGTAACATTGGAAATCATGAATTGTGGTACGCATTCTTTCTTTATCTATTTTCCCGGCGGCGAGCGTAGTAGATTGGATGATTCCTTTACTTTTACGGCCTTCCGCGTGACTTCACCCGTGCAGGGGAAGAAAGTCGAGACCGTTGCTAGTCAGCCTTACAATCCGGCGCCATCAGTCGACATGGGGGCTCGATGTGAACTCAAGCCACAGAAAATGCTGTACATGAGTGTTGACCTAAAGAGGTATCTTGTGATGGATAAGAAAGGAACGTATTTGGGGCGTGGAACATATGCCTTTCAGCTGGCAAACTCTTACTTGGGGAACCAGAAGGTGATCTGGGATGATTATGCGACAGCGGAATTCGAAGTGACGATAAAGTAGCCCGAAAACGGAACTGATCCTTGTATCTGTATTTCTGGACGGATTAAGGCTGCTGGGATGAACTTGGGGTCTTAACCCAACCGAGAGAGTTGGAGTCAAGATTGCAACTTGGCCCCAACCGGCGGCGGTCAGATCGTCTGATCCTACACCCCT
>JAJSLI010000158.1 GCA_021272315.1 Methylacidiphilales bacterium
GAGATTGTGGAAGACGCCCTCGGCGGGCAGCGCCATCTCGACGATCTCCGGAAAATTCATTTTGAAGACGGGCAGGAAAAGCCGGACGCTGGCCTGGCCGAGATAGAGGTCTTCCATCGGCGGTTTGCCGACGATGGTGGCCGGATAGATCGCGTCGCGGCGGTGCGTGATGCAGGTGACGTGAAACGCCGGGTAGTCGTCAACCGGCGTGTAAAAGCCGGTGTGATCGCCGAAGGGACCTTCGCCGCGCAGAGGTTCCTTCGGATCGATGTAGCCCTCGATCACAAAATCGGAATGGGCGGGGACCTCCAGGTCGATGGTTTCGCATTTCACCAGCGGCACCGATTTTTTGCGCAGGAAGCCGGCCAGCAGCACTTCGTCCAAACCGTCGGGCATCGGCGCGGTGGCGCAAAAGGGCATGACCGGGTCGCCGCCTAGACAGACGGCCACGGGCATCCGCCGGCCCGTCTCGTAATAGCGTTTGCCGTGACGCGCGGCGACCTTGTGAAGCTGCCAGTGCATTCCGGTGGTGCGCCCGTCGAAAATTTGCATCCGGTACATGCCGATGTTCCGGTCGCCCGTGTCCGGATCCTGCGTGTAGACCGTCGGCAGCGTGATGAACGGACCGCCGTCCTGCGGCCAGCATTTCAGCACCGGCAGCGCGTTGAGGTCGAATTCGGGCTTTGCCTCCCCGTCCAAGCGGATGATCACGTCCTTGCACGGGCCGGTGCTGACGCGGGAAGGACGGGCGTGGACCACGTCGAAACCCTCGCGCAGGAGCGTCCACGCTTCGCCGAGCGACTTGGGCGGCTTGGCCTTGAGCAGGAACGCGATCTGGTCGGCCACCTCGTCGACGTGCCCGACTTCCAGCGCCAGCGCCATCCGCCGCGAAGAACCGTAGGCGTTGATCAGAACCGGAAAAGCGGAAATCTTTCCCGACGGCAGGAGCGGCTTCTCGATCAACAGCGCCTTGCCGCCACCGCGCGATTTCATCTCGCGATTGGCCAGGGCGGTGATTTCAAGTTCCGTGGCCACCGGCTCGGTGATGCGGACCAGTTCGCCGCAGGATTCAAGTTTATCGACAAATTCGCGCATCGAGGAATAGGCCATGACCTAGAACCTATCCCAGAATTTGAGTGAAGAGGCGAGTCCCTTTGCGAGGAAGTAAAGCGGGCTATTGGCATCAGCGGCACCACAGACTAGAAAAGGAAATGCCCGTCCACCTGTTCCAAACGACTTCCGTCGAGGAACACTGGCGCGCGCTTGCCGAACCGTGGTTGCGCGCACAGGCCGGCATGGCGTGGAAAAGCCCGAAGCCAACCGTCGTGCTCACGCCGGGCCGCGCGGAGAGCTTCTATCTTCGCGGGCGGCTCGTGACCGAGAGTGTGCCCTTTCTCGGCCTTCGCTTTTGGACACCAAGCGATGCCCGCAAATTTTTGTCCGGCAAGCTGCCCTCCGCAGGAGTTTCGGCCACCCGCGCCGATCTGCAATTGCTAGCGCGCACCTGTGCTGAGCGGCTGCTGTTGAGAAAAGACCCGCCCGATGCTGCCACCTTGAAAAGCGTCGTGCGAGACCCGGAGCCGTTTCTGCGCGCCTACGATCTACTGCTGGCCGCAGGCTGGAACCCGGCCACCGACGGCGCGGCTTACGGACGACCACTGGCCGGCGAATTCGGGCGTGAGTTGAACCGGCGCAAACTCTCGACCCAGGCCGGCCTTCATCGTCATTTGCTCGACGCAGGCCGCGAACAGAAGGATGCGTTGTTGGAGAATCTATTTGTGACCGGCTTCAATGCCACGCATTGGCCGCTTTGGGATTTGCTTCGCGCCGTGGTCGCTTCCTCGGAAAAGGCGATCGTCGCGCTGTCGGCGCCCCGTGTTTTCGCCGAGGAGATCGATCAATTGTGGATCAATTCGTGGGAAGAAGAGGTGCGGGGCGAAGCGGTCCCTCCGGAGACCGGAGACGAAGATTATGAGCCGAGCGCACTGGCCGGGCTGGTCGCCTCCTACGAACGGGGAGAAACGAGCGATGCGGATGCGGCAGACCTGACGTTTCTGGCCACCCCCGACGTTGCGTCGCAGGTGCGCGCCGTCGTCCTGCAGGCCGTGGACTATCTTCGGCGTGATTCATGTACTCGTCTGGGCATTGTTTTCCCTGAACCGAACGCCCTTGCACTCGGCGTTGCGGAAGAATTGCGGCGGCTCGGCCTTCCACTCGATGACGGGGTGGGAGCAAACCAACCCGGCCTCTTCGAGCGGCGTTTCTGGCAGGCATGGCTCGCCTGGCAGGAGGAGCCCTCCGTCGCGAGGTTCATTCACTGGCTCCGCGCCTGCGAGGCGCAGGGTGTTTCGTGCAGCCTGGAGGAATCCACGCTGCCGGTGCGTGAAATCGCCGACGTCCTCCAAAACGCACTCAGTGAAACACTGGTCGATGATCTTGAATATCTTGCGCGTCATCTTGGCGAGAATCCGGGCCGGCGAAACGCGGGAGCGGTGGCCGATTTTTTGCGCCGCCGGATCGAGCTTCCGGCGACAGCCCCGTTTGCCGGGTTTCTGACCGCGACCCGACGGGCTCTCGATACGCTTGGTTGGAAGGAACATCTTACCGCGCTGCCCGCCGATCCGCCGTCCTGGCTTCAGGGCCACGATGAAGACCTGCCCCGGCGGACGTTCCTGGAATGGCTGAAGGTGTCATTCGATTCGCGCGAACGGATCCGCGGCCTCGAGGGCAACCACTTCTACGGCCGGGTCCATCTTCTCATCTACGCGCAGATGACCGGCCAGGGCTGGAGCCACCTGATTCTGACCGGGCTGAACCAAGGCGTGTGGCCGCGCGTCTTCGAAGCGGGCGCCTTCGGTTCGCGCCACGAGCTGGCCGAACTCAATCGGCGGGCGCGGGAGCTAAACACGCTCGGGACCGGCGAGGGCGGGCAGGGGATGGGACAGGAGACGGTGTGCGCCGGTCGCGGCCACTGCTTCATCCCGCAGGAACAGCAGGACCTCGCGTTACGAGATTTGTGCGCGGCCCTCGACGCGACCCGGTGCGCCGTCGCGCTCGCCGCGATGACCACTGAGGCGGGACGCAGCCTGCTCCCGTCCGATTTTTTCAATCATGCCTTCCAAGCCAAAACCGGGCTGGTGCTCGACGAAATCACATTTCAGCGTCTTGCGTTGGAGACTTCGCGCTGGTGTTCGCGCCACGACGGGCTTTTCCGCCTGCCAACCCCGGAGGGGCCGTCAATCGCCGCGACTCGTCTCGCTTACGACGCGCGCCGTGATCCCACGCGGCCTTTCGGTCCGTGTGAGTTCGCCTATGCGCACCCGCCGACCGAGCCGATCCAACTGGCTTGCAAAACATGGGAGACGGCGTGGTTTCATCCCGCGTCCGCCTGGCTCGCCGAGATCGTCGGCGCCGGGGAATGGCCGGAGGGCGCTCTCAGTTGGCCGCAAACCATCGGCACCTGGGTCCATCGCTGGATCGGCCTCGCCTTTCGCGCCTGCCGCGAGCAAAACTCGACCCGTGATTTCCTCCCACTGCTGCGGGAAATCGCCGACCGCGAACCGCTTCGCCTGCGCGAGCGGGCGCGGGCCTCGGGCTCCGGGTTGCCTTCCTGGTGGGACCACGTTTGCGCCCACGCGAAGGCGGTTGCTCTCGGTCTCGGTGAAACGCTCGCGCCGCACCTGCAGGACAAGGCGTTTCTGTCCGAGTTTACGCTGCCCGAAAATTTGCTTGTCTCGCTGCCGGGCGTTGCCTCGCCCGATTTCAAACTCAAGGGGCGGATCGATCTTCTCCTCATCGAACCCGGGACGGGCGCGCTCGATCCAGCCCAGGCCGATTTTTCAGGCCGCAACGGCTGGGTGATCGATTTCAAGACCGGCGCGGCCCAAGCCCTGAACGCAAAAAAAATCTCAAAGGGAACTGGGCTCCAGACCGTTCTTTACGCCCTCGCTATCCGCGAGCTGGGCGCGAGCGAAGCCGGTATGTCGCTCCACACGTTCGACGCACCGTTAAAGCGGCAGGTCGATCTCGGCGACGTCATCGGGGATGAGTCGATCTTTCGCTCGCTCAATATTTTGCATCTCTCGGGAATCTTTGGGGCACGTGGCGGCACGGAAAACGACTACGGTTTCACTCCCGGCTATCCGATGGCAACGCGCCCGGTTCCAGCCGATATCCTCGAGGCGAAATGGGCGCTGGTCCATGGCGGCGCCTTGACGGGTGGGGAGGAAGAAGCATGAGCATCCTGGCCGACCAACCGGAGCGGGACCGTTTTGTCGACGGGCACACAAAAAATATTTCCGTGATCGCGCCCGCGGGTGTCGGCAAGACCCGCGCCATCGTCGACCGCATCGTTCACCTCGCCAAATCGCCCGAGGCACAGGCCGTCGACTGCCTTCCCCGCCTCGTCGTAGTCACCTATTCGGTCCGCGCCGCGCAGGAGAAGCAACAGCGCGCCCGCGCGGCCCTGCGCCGGGAAAAGGTCCCGCCGCGGGTCCATCGCGCGTTTCAGCAGACCTTTTTCGGCACGATCCACAGTTATTGCGTCCGGCTCCTCGACCGATTCGGTCACTGCCTCGGATTGCCCTCCTCGGTCGAATTGCTTCAGAACAACGCCGAAATGTGGGAGCGTTTCCTCGTTCGCGGTCTTGGGGAGGGGACCGGCATCGACGCGAATCTCCACGACCTTTTCCACTTTTATTCCCCGGAAAAACTCTATGCGCTGGGCAAGACCGTCTCGCCCGGCCCTGATATCCCGGTCGGACCGATGCCCGTCCCCGATTTCACGCGACTGCTTGAATATCCCGGTACGGGACTCCACGCCAACACGCGCAAAAGCATCGCCGCCGCGCAGGCCGCGGTGAAACACTGGGGCGACGCGTGGGCGAGGGGAGACCGCTTTCACGCTCTGCCCAAACAGCCCGGCGCCGCCGCGCCCGACTTTGCGGCGCTCTGGACTGACGCTTTCGCGCCGCTGCACGGGTGGCTCCGCGAGGCCGCGCTTGCTTTCGGGCGCAGGCTTGCCAACGCCTACGAAGCGTTCCGTCTCTCCGAGGCCGTCATGACTTACGACGATCAGATCCGCCTTGCCCTACGCGTTCTCAAAAATCGTTCCGTCCGGCGCGAGCTTGCCGCCGATCGCCTCAGCGTGCTGCTCGATGAGGCGCAAGACACCGATCCGCTCCAGTTCGAGGTCCTGCTTCGGGTTGCCAGCCTGCGCGGCGAGCAGACCCAAGCCGAAGACCAGAGCTTCTGTATTGTCGGCGATTTCCAGCAGGCCATCTACGCGCCCCGCTCCGACCTTGCCGCTTACCGACGCGTCGACGAAGAAATTTCCTCCGGACCGCGAGGCGAACACTGTCGGCTTCAGGTCACCTTCCGCTGCGACCGGGCGGTCATCGATTTCGTCAACCGCCTCTTTCCGGCGCTGCTTGACGGCGGGAACGGACAATCACCCTTCGTCCCACTCATCCCGCGCGATGATGCCGGGCCCGGGCAGGTGGTCCGGTGGGATTGCCCCGGTCAGCCCGAAAACCGCACCGGAAAGAAAATCAAGGTTGGTGACTGCGCCAAGATCGAGGCGGAGTTCCTCGCCAGAAAAATCGCCCGGCGCGGACTCGACGGGTTCGGCGGACGCCGTTGGAGCGACATCGCCATTCTTTGCCCTCGCCGGGACTGGCTTGTCGACCTTCAGCGTGAACTTCTCGCCGCCGGGCTGCCCGTGCAACTTCATTCGAGCGACGAGGCGCAGGGCGACCGCACGCCCGGCGCGTGGCTGACCGCGCTGATCTGGATAGCCGCGCATCCCGAGGACGAGTTCGAAATCGCGGGAGTTCTTCGTGAGATTTTTGGTGTTTCCGACCACGACATGGCGTTATTCACCGGGGGCGACGGCGCTCGGTTACGGCTCGATCGGACCCTCCGGAAAGACAATGGTCCCGTTGCGACCGCGCTAAAAATTCTTCGCGACGCCTCCACCCAGGCCGACTTGCAACCGCTCCACGTTGTTATACGACGTCTGGTTGAGCAGACCCGTCTACGCGAACGGCTCCTTTCTCTTGGCGGCCAACCCGATGAAGTTCAGCGTGAGCTCGACGATTTTCTCGCGCTTGTTTCAGCCCGTTGCGCGGCACGCGCCACGCTGTCGGAACTCGCCGCCGAACTTCGCTTTGGCCTCGGTCAGCCGGCGCCGGCCGAGGAGGAAATTCAGGACGCCATCCAATTACTGACTTCGCACAAAGCCAAAGGGCTCGAATGGCCGGTCGTGATTCTCCCGTTCATTTTCCGGCCCATCGGCTTCAAGAATCCGGCTTACCCGCGCCTGGTTCACGGCGCCGATGGAAAGGAAATCATTTGCCGGGACGGGGCTGATTTCGCCGCCGTAGCAAAAGCGACCGTTGATCGGCGCGAACGCCAGCAACTCCAGCGCCTGCTCTACGTCATGGCCACGCGGGCCAAAAACTCGCTGCTTCTCCTCGACGACGAGGCTCTTTTCGAGGGGACGCAACGGAGCGGCACATGGACTTCGGGAGAACTCCTCGGCCTGTCCGAGGGTGCAAGCCGTGATCTCTGGAAATCACTTCCCGAAGATCTTTCCGCGCTCGAAATCGTGCGGCCCGCTGAAACTCCCGTCGAGTTGTCACTTCCGGTTCCCGTCCTCCTTGAAAAAAACCATCTTCTCCGGGCAGTCGAACGGGCTGGGGAGATTCCGCGCCGGACCACGCCCCACGCGCTCGCGAAGCGTCTTCCACTCGAAGCCGAGCCGGAAGCCCGGGCCGAGCGGGACGATCTTTTGTCCGAGAACACGGCGGAAAATCCCGGTATCCGCTACGGCACATGGTGGCACGCATTCGTGGAAGCGGTCCCGTGGTCGGAAGCAACGCCAGCCTGGCAACAAAAATTCGAGGAAGCGCTGCCGCATTCCCCGCAACCCAAACGTTTCCGGCGCGAATGGGAACTCTTTCTCCGTTCAAAGCTTGCCACATGGCTGGCTGAACCCGGCCGTCTCATCCAGGTCGAATTGCCCTTTCTTTGGCATGAACCGGACCGCCAGTGCATTGAGGGCGTCATGGACCTTGCCGTCTTTACCCCAGCCGAATCCGCCTGGCGCGTGATCGACTGGAAAACAAACCACCTCGGCCCGGAAGGCGGTGCCGGGGTCGTGGAAATCTATCGCGGCCAGATTCGCGCCTACGTTCGCGCGTTGCGCGAGATGCTTTCCGCGGAGGTGAGGGGAAGCCTCTATCTCACCCAGTCGGGCGAGTGGATCGAGGTTGCTTGATTGGTCAGGTTTGGAGTCAAGATAAGGAAATCTTCTTTGCTACAATTTTTCGATGCGGAGCGCGTTTGCCTGGATGCGTCCTTCGCTCAGCACGAAACCGATGCCGCCGCTTTCCAGTCCGCGCAACGGATCTTCCGCTTCGATCACCCGTTGGCCATTGATCCAACCGGCGAGATGATTTCCGCGCACTTCGAGCGCCAGTTCATACTCTTCGCGCAGTTTCCAGGCATGGCTGGTTTCGGCCAACATGGTTTCGTCATGCGCCATGCGTACAAGGAACACTCTGTTGCCCGGGCGCAGGAACAGGCCGTAGTAACGCGTCAGGCCTTGCACCCTCGCGACCAAACCCCATTCGGCTGCCAACAACGGTTTGATCTTTGCGGAGACCCGGTAGTTCTTCCATACCCGCGATCCGGTGTGAAGCACGCCACGACCCCGGTTTTGGACGAGATTGAATGTGGCGTCGGGCCTCCGGTTGTTCGCGTCCATGCTGCCGATGAACATTCTTTCCCAGACATCCCGACCCTCGCTCTGCTTGGGCAAATCAAACGTCAAAGTGGGGGTTCCACCCCACGTCAGCCAGTCCAAGTGCAGTCGGCTGCCCCAAGGGCCTTCGAGTTGAACGCCAACTGCGGCAACCGGCCAACCCTCGGTCGTCGGAACCGCCCAACGCAGCAGGCTGTCCTCGCCAGGGCGGAGGTCCACCCAGGGCCCTTCCTGCAATCCCACCGTCTCGCGTTCCTGATAAATCCGGACAAACAAACGAGCCCGGACCGGTGCGTGGTTGGCGGCACCGGCTACCACCCGCGCGGTGATTTCATCGCCGGGATAGAGCGTCGGGGTTGCGGTCAGACTGTAACCGGACATTTTCAGAGAAGAGGGCGGCAGGAACGTAAAAACTTCCGCATCACAACGGTGATCCGGAAACGCTACTTCCAATTGCAGCGACCGCGAGCCTTCGCCCAATATCCCTTCCACCGGAACTACCCTGGCTTCTTTCGGGCACAGATCCGATGGTGCGAATCCGTGGGTCGAACCCGGCAGGGAAAAATGATAACGGGCTCCCTGCTTTGGCTCGCGCGGCTTGCTTCCGGCGAGCACACGCCCAATGTTCGCCAGTTCCAGCGCGATGTTTGCCGCGTCCTGGAGTCCCCAATGCCCATCGGCGGCAGGCAGGTACATCCGGTCGTTCACCGGCGTGCGCCAGTCGTAACCGGAACGCAAGGCGTCCAACCCGTTGCGGATGCCGAGCAGGCAGCCGAGGTTGCCCGCATTGCAGTCGGTGTCGTAACCACAGGTATTCACGATCATCAGAGAACGGTCGAAATCGCCGCCGCCGTAAAGCAGCGCCAGGATGATCACACCGTGGTTGGGAACCATCGGACAGTTGGTTTGGAAATGCTCGTAACCGTGGTGTTCGATCAATTGGGCAAGCGCCTGATGCCAGTCCAACCCCTTTTTGTGCCAGAGACGCAAATCCGCGATCACCTGCGCCACGCGCGAATCAGCCGGGATATAGGAAATCGCGCCGCCTATCAGCTTATCGATATCTTTCTCCACGAAAGCCAGGGATTCCATCGCTGCAATGACTACGGCGCCGTGAACAGCCTCGCCGTCGTGGCTTACCCGGGCCGCTTCGCGGGCCAGGCGTACGGCCAGATCGGGCTGCCCCGGCGCAACCATCGCCCAGCCGTCGATGAAAATCTGCGCGCCGATTTCCTCGGCAACCGCCGTGCCGTTGATCTCGGCTGAACCACTGCGCGGAGCTTCGACGCCCGATTGCAACCGCAGCCATGCCGTGTGTTCCGTGGACATGCCCATGCCACCCCACCAGAGGATGTGCCGCCCCTCGGCAATATAGTTTAGCCAGGTCTGGCCGATCTGTTTTGAGCTGAGGTCCGGACTGATGCCATGATCCAGTAAGGCCCTCACGAAGGTGAAGGTTCCGGTGATGTCATCGTCCGTGACGATCAATGGCATTTTCTGGTCTTCGTGGACGTAGCGACGGATTTCTCCCCACCGGTCGGCGATGGCCTTGTGGGGCCATCCTTCAAACGGACGTCCAAGATAAACGCCGATCAACTTGCCCAGCACGCCGGCATAGACGCGCTCTTCGTAATCTTCCGGCAGGGAATATTTCATGGGATCTCTTTTTAGGATGATTTCACACCCAGCACATGGCGTGTGAGGAAAAGTGTGAGCAAAAAGGCTTGGAATGGGAGTATTGCCCCGCCACTCGGCAGGGATGAACAAAACAACCACTCCAAGCCACGGTCATTTTTCAGCATTGCGACGAATTTGCAATCTGATAACTGCAATTGCCGTGTGCAAGTCCGCAACCGCCGGACGCTTCATTGGGAAGCGGGAACTTGCCCTGCCATCGCCTGGGCTTTGGCCAGATTATTTTGCGCTGCGGTAAAATCCGGATCGAGGCGCAGGGCTTCCTGGAACTGGACAATCGCTTCGTCCATCTGCCCCTTTTTACCAAAAGCATTGCCAAGGTTGTAGTGGGCTTCGGCAAAATCGGGGTTAATTTCCAGGGCTTTTTGATTATGGGCCATCGCCTCGTCCACCCGCCCTTTTTGGGCAAGGGCGCTGCCGAGGTTATTGTGGGCGTCGGCAAAGTTGGGATCGATTTCCAGGGCTTTTTGATAATGGACCATCGCCTCGTCCAGCCGCCCCTTTTGGGCCAGGGCGATGCCGAGGTTGTTATGGGCTTTGGCGTAGTTGGGGTTGATTTCCAAGGCGCTCTGAAACTGAACAATCGCTTCGTCCAACCGCCCCATTTGAAAGAGAACACCCCCAAGATTATTGTGGGCCCCGGCATAATCGGGTTCGATTTCCAGGGCTTTTTGGTAAGAGGTGATGGCTTCGTCAAGACGCCCTTCTTGGGCGAGCGCCAAACCAAGATTGTTGTAGCCTACCCAGCAGTTCGGATTCTTGGCCAGCGTGTCGCTCCAGAGTGTCTCCTCGTTCTCATAAGCCCAAGCCTGATGCCAGCTTAGGGTCCCGAGAACCAGCAACACGACGGCGCAGGGGACCGGTTGCGCCCAAGGTCGTCTCGAAAGGGCGAAATCCGACAATCGAGCCAATCCCGCTCCCGCCAAGGCCAGCGGCCCCATGCCGGCCAGATACTGAAGATGATCGGCGACCGAACTACGGGTCATGGAACTAACCGTCACCAAGCCCAGTACCGGAAACAGGGCCGCCACGAAATAAGCTGCTGCAAAGAACCAGGGCCGGGACCACGACTCGCGCTTGCTCCACAAAATCAACAGCATCACAATCACCGCCAACAGCGCCAAATACGAAAACCACTGCCCGGTATCGATTTTCCAAGTCGGATAGCCGTTGATCAACGGATGCGGCCAAATCAACTTGCCCAGGTAAAACCAGACCACATCGCCCGACGCCGCAAGGCGCTCAGGCCAGCTTCGCACCCACGGAACCGCCTCGGCTTCCTGCGAGTTTTTCGTCCACAACGCGGCGACGGCGGTTGCCATGGACATGAGAAAGATGGGGACCACACTGGTCAGGTTGCGCCATCGCCACCGGCCCTCGATCCACCAGGCGCACAGGCAAAGAATCAGCGGCAGGATGACCGTGGAGGACTTGCTGGTCATGGCCAGGGCCGCAAAAAGCAGGGTCAACCCATAGTTCCAACCACTACCGGTTCGTTCATCGGGATTCCTTGTTTTTAACCACTTCACAAAGAAAAAGATCGCCAGCAGATAGAACACTCCCGATTGCGTGTTCTTCAACTCGCTGATCCACGCGACCGACTCCACCTGCACCGGATGGAGGGCCCAGAGCGCCGCACCCAGCCACGCCCCCGGCACGTGGAGACTCCGCAAAACCCGCCAGAGCAAAATCGCGCAGGCCGCATGCATGAAGACATTGACGAGGTGATACGGCAGCGGCGCCAATCCCCATAACTTGTGCTCCACCCAGAACGTGGTGAGCACCAGGGGATCAAACATCCCCCCCGTCTGGCTTGTCGTCCAGATTTCCTTGAGCCCGAGCGGCCCGACAATGCAGGGGTTTTCCGTTACATAAACATCGTCATCCCAGATGAAACCCGCCTGCCATACCGGGATGTAGGCCAGAATGACGGCCAAAATCAGGATCAGCCCAAAAAACCAATCGCGGTTCAACCAGGGCAGCAACAACGGAACAGGCGCGGTTTCCCTGACCGCCTGGGTGGGAACTCCACGACCCGCCGCTTTCGTTTTCTTGAATCGCTTCGCCATACACTCAACCCGAGCCGGGGTCGTATTCGTAGAGCTTGAGTTGCGGCGTGATCGCCCGCAGCCGCAAATCATGCGGGATGTACTCGGTCTGGTCGTTGACCAGGGTCCGCCACACCGTCAGGTCGGCGGCCTGGTTGTCGACTTTCGTGTAGGGGTCGAGGCCGAGGATATGCCGCGAGTTATTAAGCACGGGATAGATGGGGACATATTGCGGGGGATCGTCGATGTAAACCACGATCCAGCGTACGCGCCGTTCGCGCAGGATTTGCTCGGCGTCGGGCCACGACGTCGACGCAAAAAATTTCGCACCCGCCACGATGCCGGAAATGCCGCAGTGGGAACTCCCGGTCACGATCGGCTGCCCAGAAAAATAGAGCAGGCCCGGCGAAAGCCACCACGGGGCCATGATCCCACCCGGCTGGTCGATGGAACGCGCGATTTCCGCCAACTCGACCGACGGCAGGTTCGGCTCCATGGCTTTCGCATAGGTGACCTGCTCATAGTTGGCGTCCGCCAAGCCGGCAAAAAAAATGACGAGCACAACCACGCGCGACCAGCGCAGCGGCTCGATCTGGCAATAACGCGCGATGAGGAACAATTCGCCGAGCGTCGCATAGTAAAGCCAGCGGGTTTGCAGCGCGGTCACGATCATCAGGAGCGTCGTGATCAGCACCAGGAACAGGTCGGTGCGGCGGTCGCCCGCGCGCGCGAACAGACGCCAGGCGATCAGCGGCAGGATGATCACGATAAGGGTAATGTTGTTGATGAAGCCGACAAAACTCATTCCGTTCACCTCCGAGATTGTGCTCAACCAGTTAAGCGCATACCGCCGGTATTCCGGCGTAAGGCTGTAGATATTGACGATGCTGGAAAAGACGTGGCCGCCCTCCACAAGCAGCATGGCCAGCATCACCAGGCCAAAGCTGACCAGGAAGCCCCGGCTCTCCCGGCGCCGCACGATCAGGTTGTAAACGACGAGCAGCGTCAGGATGATCGCCGGTTCGAAAAGCGACGTCCAGCAGGCCAGCCCCCAGACGATTCCCGCCGCGACGTTCCACGCCCGTTTCTCGAAAAGCTCCAAGTGCCAGCGTTCATACTCGGCGGTCAGGGCGACGGCCACGAGCGCGAGGATAAGCGATTGATGCCGGGGCCGCCCGCAGGCGGTGCCCCAGACGATTGCCGGCAGCGCCGCCGAACCGATGATGAGCAGCGCGCGGCCCGTCAGATTGAACGTGTGCGAACGAAAGAGCATCCAGAAAAGGACCAACGCGATCCAAAGGGCAGGGGAGACGAGGGCCCCCGCCCAATCGAGCGGATATTTCGTCACCAGGGTCAGCGGCAGATAGAGCAGCAGGATGACATAGTCGAACGGCGCGGTGGTGCTTGGAACCATGCCCTCCGGCCAATTCTCGACCTTGAAATGGTTCTGGATGAGCCCGTCGCCGTGGAGAATGCGCTGCACCCGGGCGAGCTGCGAGTAACAGTCGGCCTCGACCGCCCACGGACGCAGCACCGGTGGGTCTTGTCCCGTGTCGGGCCGCAGCCATTCCGGGGCGTTCACCGCCCGAAGCCAGCAGCCCAGCGCCAAGGCAACAAGACAGACCAGAAGCCAGAAGCCGAAACGCAAAAGGGTGGAGCGACTCACAGAGACGTCATGATGACCGGCAATAGGAGACGATTCAAGAGTCCCATGGTAAAGGACTTACTTCGCATCCTTTGGTTTTATATAACAAATATTGTGCGAAATATACTGTGCATGAAATAAGACCTATGGAACCACTGCGGCAAGTCGCAAATGGAGCGTGGTAAAGCCATACCTTTTAAAGAATCGACCGGCAGCGTCATTAAAGCCCCAGTGAACAACCTCCGCACGTGGAATTCCCCGCCGCTTTGCTTCGGAGAAAAACCGGCCCATCAAGGCGTGGCCGTATCCCTTGCGCTGGAATTCCGGGGCTACGGCGATATGCTCAAGCATGAAAAGGTGTGCAGGCGGGCGCATCCAACTCTCTTCTCGTTTCACTTCCTGCGCGAAAAGGTAGCCGATCACCGACTGATCTTTCTCCGCCACAAAGACACAGTTGGCGGGCTCTGCCAGGATCTTGCGGAACCACTCGATGCATGCCGCTTCATCGGACAGAATCTTGAATGACTCCGGCTCACGTCTCGCGTGAAGTTCCTGCACCATGGCATTCAGTCGCATCAAAGCAGGCAGGTCGGCCTCTGTAGCCAGGCGTATCATGGTTGGATCAGGTAACGGGCGACGTTCGGCCTGTAAGGGTGCTAGCCGGGTGGCCAAGCCATCGCCCGCCCGCCCAAAACATGGACATGAAGATGCGGCACGCTCTCCCCGCCGTCGCGGCCATTGTTGATGACGATGCGGAAACCGGTCTCGTTCAGTCCCAGGTCCTTCGCCAGGGTTTGCGCGACGAAGATCAGGTGGCCGAGCAACGCCTCATCCTCCGGTTGGGTTTCGGCCACGCGCGCGATTTCCTTTTTCGGAACGACGAGGACATGGACCGGCGCCTGCGGATTGACGTCGTGGAAAGCCAGGACCCGGTCGTCTTCATAAGCGATCCGGGCCGGTATTTCCCGGTTGATGATCTTGGTGAAAAGGGTGCTCATATTTTTCCAAATGTAGCGGCGGTCTGTGACCGTCGCACGACTTTTAACTCACCGCCACCAGCGAAACGGCGCTGACGCCTCCCGAGTTCATCTTCTCGAGCAGACCGGGCCAGCGGGCGAGGGAGGGATCGTCGCGAACCAGCCGCTCGGCATCGGCGCGAGCCTGGTTGAGAAGCTCGAGATCGGTCTGGAGACTGGCGAAGCGGAGCGGAGGCAGGCCGCTCTGCTCGGTGCCGAACATGTTGCCCGGCCCGCGAATCATGAAGTCCTCCTCCGCGATGCGGAAGCCGTCGGTCGTCTCCTCCATGATCTTGAGCCGCTGCCAGCCCTCGAGGCTGCGCGGTTCGCCAACCAGCACGCAATCGGAGGGATGTTCCCCTCGCCCGATGCGCCCCCGCAACTGGTGGAGCTGCGCCAGTCCGAAGCGCTCGGCGTTCTCGATCAGCATCACCGTGGCGTTGGGCACGTCGACGCCGACCTCGACCACCGACGTGGCCAGCAGTACTTCGATCTCCCCGGCGCGGAACGCGGTCATCACCCGCTCCTTCTCGTCGCCGTCGAGCTGGCCGTGAAGCAGGCCGAGCTTCGCCTGCGGCAGCCGCTCCTTGAGCCGCTCGAACTCGGCCTTGACCGACTTGGCATCGACTTTTTCCGATTCCTCGACCAGCGGGTAGATGACATAGGCCTGCCTCCCCTCGCCGATCTTCCCGGCGAGAAAGGTCCAGAACTTGTCGAGTTCCTTCACCGAGCGGCGCTTGGTCACGATCGGCTGGCGGCCCGGCGGCATTTCGTCGAGCACCGAGACGTCGAGGTCGCCGTAAATGGTCATGCCCAGCGTGCGCGGGATCGGCGTGGCGGTCATGACCAGAATGTCGGGGTTCTGCCCCTTGCGGCTGAGCGCGAGCCGCTGGAGAACGCCGAATTTGTGCTGCTCATCGATCACGATCAGGCCGAGCTGCTCCGCCGCGTAGCCGTCGTGGAGCAGTGCGTGGGTGCCGACGACGACCGAACCCGCCGGTTTCGCCGCGGGCTTCGGGTTGAAAAGATCGAGCTCCCCTCCCCGGAGCCGGTCGCCCTTTTTGCGTTTGGTGTTGCCGGTGTAGAGATCGACCGTGATCCCAAGCGGCTCGATCCAGCGGCGCAGGCTGATCGCGTGCTGCTCGGCAAGAATCTGGGTCGGCGCCATCAGCGCGGCCTGCTCGCCCGCCTCCACCGCCTTGAGCATGGCGTGGATCGCGACGAAGGTCTTGCCCGCGCCGACGTCGCCCTGGAGCAGCCGGTGCATCGGCGGCCCCAGCGCAAGGTCGCGGTCGATCTCGGCCATGACCCGCTTCTGTGCGTTGGTGAGCGGAAACGGCAGCGCCTCGTTCCAGCGGCGCGTGAGGTCGCCCGATTTCACCGTCGCCCGCCGGCGATGGACCCGCACGCGGGTCGCCTTGCGCTGCGCCACCACGCATTGCAGGACGAAAAATTCGTCGTAGGCGAGCCGCTTGTGCGCCCGGCCCTCCTCCTCCCACGAGTTGGGAAAATGGATCGCCCGGAACGCCTCCTGGCGCGGCATCAGGCCGGGCGGTGCGGGATAAAATTCAGGCGCGCGGAACGGTGTCCGCTGGGTCGCTTCGAACATGATCCGGCGCAGGACGCGCTGGGAAAGGCCCTCCGTCAGATTGTAGATCGGCGCGATCCGGTCGATGTGAATGAACGACTCCGAGTCGTGGTGGATGATCTCGTAATCGGGCTGCTTCATCGTCCAACGACCCTTTTTGTCGCGGTTCACCTTCCCGTAGAGAAACACTTCGGAGCCTTCCTTGATGCCGTAGGGACGGAACCCGTACCAACGCGCGATGATCAGGTCCTGGCTGCTTTCCAAGGTGGCCGGCCCGACCGTGATTTCGAGTTTAAGCGCCCCCCAATGCCCCGGCTTGGCCGCGTGAATCTTTCCCCTCAGCGTGACGGCCTGGTCCTCCTGCGCTTCGCTGACCGGTTTGAGATGACGCCGATCCTCGTGGCGGCGCGGGACGAAGTGGAGCAGGTCGTCGTGGGTAAACAGCCCCAGATTTCCCAGCAGCTCGGCGTACCTCGGTCCGACGCCGAGAATGGAGGCGAGCGGAGTCGGGCTCTCAGGTCCGGTCGATGTGTCCGCTGGCATGGCGAATTATGACACCGAATCTCGCCATCGCGGAAGGCCGATTTTTGATGAATCTCCTGCTGCGGACTGTCATGGAATTTCATCTCGTCTCCAGAAACGAAAATCTGTCAGTATCAATGGTCATGCCCCCGAACTCCTCCGGCATTGCTTCGTTGGAGAGCCCCTATTCCGTCGACGTCACAGTGGCCAAGCTCAAGACAGCCATCAACGGCAAAGGATTGACCCTCTTTGCCCATATCGACCATGGCGCTGGAGCCAGGCAGGTGGGATTACAAATGCAGGAGGCGCACGTCCTGATCTTCGGCACGGCCAAGGCGGGTACTCCCTTGATGCTGGCCAGTCCGCTGCTGGCCTTGGACCTTCCCCTCAAGGTGTTGATCTGGGAAGACGCCGATAAAAAGGTTTGGGTGAGTTACAACACTCCCGAATTTCTTGCCGAGCGCCACAAGATACCCCCCGAGTTGATTAAAAACATCGCGGGGGTTGGGCCTCTTGTCAAAGCGGCCCTGGCTTAAAAAGTCACGCATCCTTTCTTGACGCAGACCAGCGCAGCCGCCGTGAGGGTACGGAACCCTCTTCGGCGGCTGACAAAGACCCGGTGCGGTAGTACCCGACTTGGCTACTTCTTTTCCACGAACTCCGCAAGGCGGTCGAACGTGCTGTTCCACCCGCCGTTATGCCCGTCACGCTGCTCGACTGAGCGGAAGCCGGTCTGGTGAAAGGTCATCTTCGTCTTGTTTCCCTCGTGCGGCGTGAAGGTGATCGTGATGAGCATTTCATTTTCCGGGAGGCCGTCGTCCCCTTCCCATGCAAAGGTATAGACCATCCGTTCGGGCTCGACGATCTCGCGGATGACACCGCCATGCCATAACAACTCGCCGCCCTCATCCTTGCGTAGGCAAAGCCGCCAAGTGCCGCCGGGGCGGAAGTCTCCAGTCGGGTTGCAGGCGGTGTAGCCGCGCGGCCCCATCCATTTCAACTTCTGCTCCGGATCGGTCCACGCTTTCCAGACCAGGTCGCGCGGGGCGTTGAAGACGCGGGTAATAAGGAGGTCCCCTGCGGCGGAAACCTCCGGTATTGGTGTGATCATTATTTTGCCTCCGGTTGGGGGATCAGTTGCTCTTTTCGCAGTTGACCATCCAGGGAATGCCGAATTGATCGGTCAGCATCCCGAAGCGATGGGCCCAAAACGTTTCCTCGATTGGCATTTTGACCTGCCCGCCCTCCGACAGCGCCTTGAAGACGCGCTCAGCCTCCTCGGGCTTTTCGAAGCCGAGAGTGACGTTAAAGCCCTGCGGTTTTTCGTACCGTCCGCATGGCGAATCGGAACCCATGAGGACCTGGCCGCCAACGAGCAGACGGACATGCATGATTTGCTTGTGTGTTTCGGGCGGAAAATCCTTCGCCATGGGCGATTCTCCATAGATCATCTTGAAGGCGATTTTCCCGCCGAGCGCCTTTTCGTAGAACTTGAAGGCCGCGTCGCACTGGCCGTTGAATGAGAGGTAGGGATTCAATTGCATGGTTTTCTCCGGTGTTGGGTTGAGGTTGAGTAAACTGTCCGCATGAAAGAATAAAGCGCAAGTTGGGAATCAATTTGTTGCCAAAAGTTCACCAAGCCGGTCGAAACTCTGCGACCAGCCTTCGTTCATCCCGATCTTGACGAACGCATCGCGCATCTCGGCCGCATCGAAACGCATTCTCACCGTCAGCCGGGTTTTGCCCTCGATCTCCTCGAACGTCACGATGTTCAGCAGCATGCCGATGGGCCTGTTCTTTCCGCCCGGCAGGTTCTTCTGCACCAGCTCGTGCCAGTGGGCCGGATGCTCGGAGGTATCGCCGATGAAAATGATCCGTTCGTTTGGAACGATCTCGCGGTAAACGCCCTTGTAGGGATAATCTGTGCCGTCCGGCCGCCGCATGACAATGCGAAATGCGCCACCTGTTTTGGCGTCCAGCTCGCAGACCGGAACGGTGAGCGCCCTTGGCCCCCACCATTGCGCCATCTGCTTGGAATCGGTCCACGCTTTGAAAACCATCTCGCGCGGTGCGTTGAAGACGCGGGAGATGACGTATTCGCCGTCCGCCGCCCCTTCCTGGGTGGCGAGCCGTTCCCCGAGCCGGGCCAGGGTCTGGCTGAGCCCCTCGACAGCGCCGTAGTCCCGTGCGACACGGTCGCGCTCCGCCGCCGTGGGGAAAACCATGCGGACGGTAACGCGGGTCCGTTCGGCATCGAGCGCTTCGAATATCCACGTCGATGTAAAATTAACCTCGGGGTCGCCCGGACGATGGCCTCCATGCGTATAGACAATCCGCTCCGGCGCGACCACTTCCTGAAAAACGCTTTGGTTGGGATAATCGGTGCCGTCGGGGCCGTGCATCACGTGCTTCCAGACGCCGCCGGGCCGCACGTCCATCTCCGTGATCGTGGTGGTGAACCCACGCGGCCCCCACCAATGGACCACGTGCTGCGGATCGGTCATGGCCCGCCAGACAAGTTCGCGCGGCGCGTTGAAAACGCGGCTCGAAGTGATTTCATGGTCGGCGGTGTCCGCCGCGCTCTTATTTTTTGCGCTCATGATGTTTTTCCTTTCGTTGCAGTTCGGTGAGATAGGCGTCGAGGCGGTCGAAGCTCTCTTCCCAGAAGCGGCGGTAATCGCCCACCCACTTGGACACGTCCCGCAGCGGCCTGGCATCGAGGCGACAGGGCCGCCACTGGGCATTGCGTCCTTGCGAGATGAGTCCGACCCTTTGCAGGACCTTGAGGTGTTTGGTGATGGCGGGCGCGCTGATCTTGAACGGGCGGGAGAGTTCCTTGACGGAGGCTTCACCGCCGGCGAGACGGCCCAGGATCGCGCGGCGCGTGGGGTCGGCGAGCGCGGCAAAAGTGAGACTGAGGGCGTCGGAGGTCATAGTGAGGGGCGTATTTCTTAATTAACCTAGTGGTTAAATATGACAGCCGACCTGGATTGTCAAGGGACGAAAAGAGGCTGGGACGAAATTTCCTCCCGCTCGCTCCCAAGCCTCTTCCGGCGGTGTAACCGCCTGTAACAAAACGTCATTCTGAGCGAGCGTAGCGAAGTCGAAGAATCTACTTGGGAGCGCCACCTGTTCTTCGCGAAATTTCATTTCGCGCTGACTTGATCCGCTTTTATCCCCTTAGGATCGGCAATGAAATTGCCTCAGCAATTGCGTTCCCAAGTGCAACTTGGGAACGAGGAAAAAGTTTATCAGATTTAGGTGGTGGTCGGCCCGTCAGTCCGCCTTTTTCTGTCAGCTAGGTAAGCCCAGCCGAGGGCAATAGCCATGAGGGGAGGCATAGAACATTCCCAGGAATTCCAAGTTACATTGACGGCGACATGGACGACATTGGGGATTCCTCTATACGTTTGCTTGATAGTTCGCAAACCATAAGGCAAAAGCGGCAGCCCATAGGAAAGACGAGTGATTACTTCAGAAATCAGCGGCAAGGCAAAGGCACCAATCACCAGCAACCACCAAACCTCTTTTTTTGAGCGATAAAAGTAAAGGCTGATTAAGATGCAAATTACGGAGGAGCTCCACCTTAGGCCAAACAAAGCATAGAGAATTGGCGATTCAAAAGGAGAAAGGATGACGTAATGAGGCACGGCCTGCTATTCTAATGGCAGCACTGATCCTTGTATCTGTATTTCTGGACGGATTAAGGCTGCTGGGATGAACTTGGGGTCTTAACCCAACCGAGAGAGTTGGAGTCAAGATTGCAACTTGGCCCCAACCGGCGGCGGTCAGATCGTCTGATCCTACACCCCT
>JAJSLI010000161.1 GCA_021272315.1 Methylacidiphilales bacterium
AAGGGTCCGGCTGTTCGCCGGTTAAAGCGGTACGCGAGCTGGGTTCAGAACGTCGTGAGACAGTTCGGTCCTTATCCGCTGTGGGCGCAGGAGATTTGAGGGGTTCATTCCTTAGTACGAGAGGACCGGGAATGACGAACCACTGGTGTTCCGGTTGTCGTGTCAACGGCAGCGCCGGGTAGCTATGTTCGGAAAGGATAAGCGCTGAAAGCATCTAAGCGCCAAGCCTATCCCAAGATGATATCTCCCCATCAGGGTCCAGGTAGACCACCTGGTTGATAGGACGCAAGTGTAAACACAGTAATGTGAAAGCTAAGCGTTACTAATTACCCGATTGGCTTGGTCTTGCCCGGCCCAAGTTTGTTTCCTCCTCCGGGAGGATCCAGACACTGGGCTGGGAACAACAAGATCGTTAAGCCTCGCACAAAGGAGTATTTATTTTTCGAGCCGCATGTTTCTAAAACAACGGCCCTTTACCTATAATTTTCAGGGAACACCCCGTTCTTTGACACCGAAAGTCGCAAGAAGATGACATCAGAGACATTGCTCAAGGCCATCGCCCCGCAAAGGGCGAAGCTTTACTGCCCTTCGCAGAAGCTGCCGTGCGCAGCACTCTGGTGACCTTAGAAGCGTGGCACCACCCGATCCCATTCCGAACACGGAAGTGAAACGCGCGTTCGCCGATGGTAGTGCATCTCTAGGTTGTGCGAGAGTAGGTCGTTGCCAGTACCATGAACCCCGCAGAAGGAAACTTCTGCGGGGTTCCTTTTTTGGAACCACTTCAATTTTTCGTCCGGCTCCTGACGCCAAGGCAAAATTGCATTTCGGCGTGACCTGCGCCCACTTTCCAGACACTCTCTCGCATCATTTTGAAAGCACACTCTAGCTTCCATGAAAACCACCCATCCGCCCGTCCTTCGCCATATCGCCAATCTTTGGAGCCTCGTTGAATGTCCAAATAAGAGGCAAGATTGGCCGCTCGAACGCAAGCTGACCGCGGTCAAGGCCGCCGGCTTTGACGGCTTTACCACCCTGCCATCCAAGGATCACGTTAGGCTGGCGGAAAAGCTGGGGCTGATCATTGTCGGCTATTTTTCGTCATCCAAAGCCGCCGACTTTGAAAGGCTCATCCGCCAAAACGTTGACGCCGGCGCTGTTCACATCAATGTCCAACTGGGCGACCACGATACGCTCACCCCGGAAGCGGTGCGGCTTGCCGTTCGCCTGATCGAACTGGCCGATAAGCTCGGCGCCCGTGCCGCCGTTGAAGTCCATCGCGATACCTGCACCGAGACCCCGGAAAAAACCTACGCCCTCGCCGCCGGATACCGCAAAGTCACCGGGGAACTGCTTCCCATGACTTGGGATTTCTCCCACCTTTCCGTCGTCAAACACCTCGCTCCTCCCTACTGGGAACGGCTTCTGGTCGCGCCCAAGCTCATTCAACGCGCCCAGCAATTTCATTTTCGCCCCTTCAATGGCCACCACTGTCAGGTGCCCGTGACCGACGGGAAAGGAAAACTCTCGCTCGAGTTGACCCAGTGGCTGCCGTTCCTCGAAAAAACCATCGAGACATGGCTCGCCGGAAAACAAAGCGGACGGGAAATATTTGTTGTACCCGAGATGGGGCCGATTCCCGGCGGTTACAATTTCGCCCAACTCCCCAATAGCTGGGAAGACGCCAAAGTTCTTCGTTCGATCATCGCCAAGACCTGGAAGAAAGTTCTCGCCGCCCGCGACGCGAAATAGGCCCATCCACCTACCGCTTTATCGGATTCGCCGGTTGGTGGCGGAAGGCAAGCTTTGGCATCGATTACCTTTCTGCAATGAGCAAGCCCCTGAGACCCGCTATTTCCTTGCTCCATCGCGGTGAGTTTGGCTTCATACTACGATGACAAAGGCGTGTCTTGCTTTGGCCTTTTTCTGCCTCTTTTTCGTCCTGCCCCTGCGGGCGTTTGACTGGGAGACAGCCACCGTCAACGGGCGTGACTACGTCACGCTCCGGTCGTTTTGCACTTTTTACGGCTTTTACTACGAAGTGCCGGGCGGCGACTATTTCACCAGCCGCAGCACGGCCCATTCGCTTCGATTCAAACTTGGCAACAGCGACATCTACATTGACGGCGTCCACTACGTGCTGAGTTTGCCGATCGAGAGCGGCGATCACGACTGGCTTGTGTCCAGAATGGACGTCATCAAACTCTTCGATCCGATCCTGCGTCCAACTGAAGCGTCCGACCGGCACACCATCCGTGGCGTGGTGATCGATCCCGGGCACGGTGGCACCGACAATGGCGCGGCCAGCTCGCTCGGCTACGAAAAAACCTACACTCTCGAAACAGCCTTCATTCTGGAGGGCATATTGCGGGCGGCGGGACTCAAGACGGTCCTGACCCGCCGCACCGATGTCTTTGTCGATCTCTACGAACGCGCGCACATCGCCTCCCTCTATCCCGATTACGCCTTCGTCAGTATCCACTACAACTCGGCGACACCCGAAGCGCACGGCTTGGAAACCTACTGTCTGGCGCCGCGGGGCGCGGCCTCGAGCTCATCGGCCTACCTCAGCCGGGCCGATATCTACAAGCTTCCCGGCAACGATACCGACGCGCTGAACATCCTGCTCGCGTCCTGCGTTCATTCCGAAATCATCCGGCTCAATCCCGGTGATCCGTCCGCCGACCGCGGCGTCAAACGGGCGCGCTTTGTCGTCATCAAGCAAAACATCCTGCCCGCCATTCTGGTTGAGGGCGGCTTTGTCTCCAATCACATGGAAGCCCGCCGCATTGACCGCGAGGATTACCGCCAGCGCTTGGCCGAGGCCATCGCGCGTGGCATTATCCGTTTTGTTAACGTCATGGGAGACCGAAACATCCCTTTGCCTGAGGAAACGGCCCCCGCGCCCAAGCCGGTCCCGGTGGCGCCGCCCGCTCCTTCGGGGCTTGCCAGCGAGTCGATGTATGGCGCCTTTCCGAAGCCGTCACCGGTGTCGACATCGACCGCCAGTCACAAGCCGAAGAAAAAGAAGCCGATAACCACAAATGGCACTCCCTCCAACGCCCCCAACACGGTCCAAACCCCGGTTCCGGCAAATCCAACCCAATCGGCGTCCGCACGGTCGTCCACCACCCCGCCGCCCGCTCCCGCCTCCTCAACTTCGACGCCGCCACCTGCCGCTACACCTGCCGAAACGGCCACGGCACCTGTCGGCGGTATCAAACCGGCAAACGCCACGCCGAGCGGTCCGCTGAACTTGAACGAACCGGTGTCGCCCGCGCCAACGTCCGTGTCCGACAAGCCGGCGGCCTCCGCCGAACCGGACGAACCGCCGACCGTGTCGATCTATCCGACGGCACAGGCGACGAATGCGGCCACTCCGACCACGCCGCCTTCGACCAGCCAGCCATGAAGAAAACCGAATCATCCGCGCGTCCGGTTGGGGCCTTTGATTCCGGCGTGGGCGGGTTGACCGTCGTGAAGGCCATGCGTGAGATGCTCCCTGATGAGGATATTCTTTATCTCGGGGACTTTGCGCGTCTTCCCTACGGCAACAAATCGCCCGATACCATTATTCGTTATTCACGGGAAAATCTCGCCTATCTGCAGGGCCACAGTGTCAAGGCAGTCGTCGTGGCTTGCAACACCGCATCGGCCCACGCGCTTTCCGTTTTGCAAAAGGAAGCGGACGTGCCTGTCATCGGTGTGATTGCACCCGGAGTGGAAGCCGCGCTGGCCGCTTCGCGCAACCGGCGCATCGGGATCATCGGCACCCAGGGCACGATCCAGAGCGAAGCCTATCAGAACCTGATCCGGCGATCCGAGCCGGAAGCGGTCATCACGGCAGTGGCTGCGCCTTTGCTCGCTTCACTTGTCGAGGAAGACTGGCTTTCCCATCCCGCGACGAAGCTTATTCTTGAGGAATACTTGGCTCCGATGAAGGCCGCACGGGTCGATACGGTCGTCCTCGCCTGTACTCATTATCCTCTGCTCAAGCCGCTTGCCCGGGAGCTTCTCGGGCCCGATGTGGTGCTGGTCGATTCGGCGCAAAACGCCGCCACGGCCTTGGCCCGCCAGTTGGAGTCCTTGGGGCTGAAGCGTCATTCCCAAAAGGAAACAGGGCAGATTACCATTTGCGTTACGGATCTTCCGTCCCAGTTCTCACGTCTGGCCGAACGCTTCCTGGGCCAAAAAATCGGCGAGATCCGCCGGGTCACTGTCAGCTAAACGCTGAACGGCGCCCGCTCTATTATTTTTGTGCTCCCCAGCGTTGGCGGTCGCTCCACATCATGTAATCATACCCGAGCCCTATCCGTATCGGGTAGATAGCGAACTTGCTGAGGGGAAACTGCGGTGGGGTGCTGTTGTTGAAAATCGCCTGCTCATACAGAGCATACCAATCCTTGAACTCGCCCGCGCGCAGTTCAGTCGTGGACTGGTCCAGCGACACGGGAGTCAACAGGAGCATGCCGGTGGGGCAGACGTTGTCGTGGAAGTTTTCGAAATCGGTGATGGAATCGGGCAGCCAGAGTGAGGCGCGGTCCGCATACCAAGCCGTGGCCCACGGCATGTCCGTTGTGACCCATTCATCCGGCGCGGCCATACGCGCGATGCCGTTGATGACGGGCGGCAAATAGGGTGGAAAGTTATAATAATTGCCGGGCGTGGTGAGAGTGTTGGTCATCGGCAACGCCGTGAGCACCAGGGTTGAGATCACGATTAGGGTGCGCAGCAGGGGTATTTGAATGTCCATTCGGTCGAGCAGAACGAAAAATAAGGAAGTGCCGAGCACCACCAGGGCGGGCAAAAGCAGGATCACCACATTCCAAGCGCCACCCGCTTCGGGCTGGTCCGAGCCGAGATTGTTGACGGCAATGAGACCTATGATGCAACCGGCCACCAGCCACTGGAAGGCCCGGACTTGCCGCCGTTTGAACCGGTGGAGGAACGAGGCTATTGCCAGCAGAACCATCGGGTTGGGGCCAAGCAGGCTCCAACCACGTTCGAAATGCCAGAGAAAACCAGTGTACTCCTTTTTCGAGGCGTCCTGGAATAGTTGCTCGTAACTGGGAATTGCCGTGGTGCAGTAAATCTCGTTGCCCATGTAATGCTCGTCTCCGCCGAAGAGCAGCAAGGGCAGGTTCGAACCGATCGGGTTGCCACAGACCCGGTAGGTGTGCCAGAGCCAGAGCGCGACCGGGCCAATGACCAGGACCGCAATGAAGGCAAACAGCGGCGGGTGGGTACGCGGCATGACGATGAAGAAGAGCAGCAGCGGAACCAGCAAAATCAACAGATGCAGCCGGGTCAGGCAAGCCACAGCCAGAAGCAGTCCCAAGAGAAGCGACCAAGGCCATGCCGAAGTCATGGAACCCTCCTCACCCTCGGACATTTTTTCGAATGCCTTCTCGGATACGGTAAAAATTTCGAGAGCGCAGACGAGCAATGCCGTGACCAGGAACATCAGCAGAGGGGTCGAGAGCGCCGTCGTCGAATACCGCCAGACAGTATCCGAGAGCATGAAGGCCACGACACTGATCCAGGCGACCCGCTCGTCGAATAACCGGCGGCCCAGCATGAAAACCAGCAACAGGGTCAGGAAGATGAAAAGTTGGTTGAATTCCGGAATCCACCGGTCGCCCGCGTACTGGTGTTTTTTGAGAATATCCTCGATGGTCTGGGCAAACTGGGGCTGGAACACCTTGAACCAGGCGGCCAGCAGGTAGGGGTATCCCGGCGCGTTGTAGGTGTCCGGTAAAATACGCGGTGTCCCGGCGGGAAAACGGTCCAAGGGAAAAAGATCGCCGGAACCTCCGCTCAGGCTGCCTCGCATGATCGCGTAGGCATGCATCTGGGCCAGCGCATAGGGTCGCAAAAATTCCGTGGTAAATCCCTCTCCACGTACGATCTGGCGCGCCACTTGGGCGTTGTCCATCGACTGGGCGTCGTTCAACCCCCGGTAAAAGGAGAAATCATAAAATACGAGAAGGAAACCAAATCCGACGAGCAGGGGAATGAGCCGGATGAGGACCCGACCGCTGCCCACTTCGATGTCGTAAAGGATCACCTGGACGAGGTTGGCTTGGCGACAGTAGTTTTCCGAGAGGATTAAAAGGACTAGGTCAAAGATCAGGGCGGTGAGGACGAGGGTAATGTAAAGACCAAGCAACGGAGAAATTCCACCTTGGGAAACCCACTTGTAGATTAGAGTCAATCCGAACAGCAGGGCGGCCGTGAAAAACATCAGGCAGAACGCATTCCAAGCCGACATGCCGATTGATTCCATCCGGGCCAGCACAGCGAAGCGCACATAGTAACCGAGCCCCAGAATGATAAACAGTGCGCCAAATCCGATCCCCAGATGCAAGTTGGCTGACGAATCTGTATAGGACCTGATAAAGGCAAGTGTTCCCAATCCCAGCACGAGGAGAGACAAAATGTGACGCCCCAAGTAGGCTAGGCGGTTGATTCGTGTCGAAAAAAGAAAAGCCATGGCGAAGGTAAGAGGTGAATTCAAGGATCGGGCCCTGGCAATAACAAGCTTTCTTCGCGTCCCCGTTCAGGCGGGCTTGATCCGTGACGCCTTGATTTTCCGGTGAAGCGTGCGTCGGCTGATGCCCAGCAATTTGGCCGCTTCGGTTATATTCCCGTCTGTAAGTTGCAAGGCCTGCTGGATGAAGTTCCTTTCCATTATTTCCAGGTTCAGGTTGGACTGCGCGAGAGAGCCTGAGCCGGTGGGACCAGCCGGCGGTTGCGACTGGCCGAAAATCCGTGCCGGGAGTTCGCGCGCCCCGATGCGCTCGCCGCGACAGAGCGCCACGGCGTGCTCGATGGCGGCGCGCAGCTCGCGTACATTGCCAGGCCAGTCGTAACGCTGGAGCGCCTCTTGGGCGTCGGACGAGAGTCCGGTCACCGGTTTGTTGTTTTGCCGGGCAAATTCGCGGATGAAGGCATCGGTCATAAGTGGAATGTCCTCCCGCCGTTCGCGCAGGGGCGGCATGCGGATGGGCACCACGTCAAGCCGGTAGAAAAGATCGTCGCGGAACCTGCCCTCCCGCACCAGCGTCTCGAGGTTCTTGTTCGTTGCCGCGATGACGCGCACGTCGACCTTGAGGTTCTGATTGCTGCCGACACGCTGGACGGTCTGTTCGCCCAGGGCGCGCAAAAGTTTCACCTGCGTCGCGGCGTCGATTTCACTGATCTCGTCCAAAAAAAGAGTCCCGTGGCTGGCCTCCTCGAAGCGTCCGATGCGTCGTTCATTAGCGCCGGTGAAGGCCCCCTTCTCATGCCCGAACAACTCGCTTTCGAGCAATTGCTGTGAAAGCGCTGCGCAATGGACGACGACGAACCGGGCACCTTTACGCGGGCTGAGCATGTGAAGCGACTGGGCGGCGAGTTCCTTGCCGGTGCCGCTTTCCCCCTCGATCAAAACGGTGGCGCGGGTCGGGGCGACTTGTCGGATGCGTTCGTGAATCTCAATCATGGCGGGCGAATTGCCGATCAACTTCTCCAGGCCGAACTTGCGGTCCAACTCCTCGCGCAATTGCCGGTTTTCCGTTTCGACCTTGCGTGAATGGAGCGCGCGGGCCAGTACCACGTCGAGCTTTTCCAAGTCAAGCGGCTTGGTGATGTAGTCGTAGGCGCCCCGTTTCATCGCCTGCACAGCCACTTTCTCCGAGCCGTAGGCGGTCATAAGCACGCAGACCGGCGGATGGGAAATCGACTGGGCGCGCACGAGCAGATCGAGTCCCTCGGTGCCTCCCATCAGCCGTAAATCGGTCAGAAGCACATCGACCGGTTGTGTCTCCAGAACATTCATCGCCGTGTTGACGTCTTGGGCGAGATAGATGTCAAACTTGTCCTCGAAGTAGCGACGTAGGCCGTCCCGCGTGTTCTTCTCATCCTCCACCACCAGGAGGGTGGGCAATTGATCGGACGGTCGGCTCATGGCGCGGGCGCCTCGGTCTTTTCCGTGCCGGTTTCCGGTGCGGGGATGGGCTCGCTGCCGGGGCCGAGCAGGTGGATGCGGCGTTCTGCCAGCGGCAGCAGGATGCGAGCCGTTGCGCCCCGGCCCGGCTCGCTTAACAACTCGAGATGCCCCCCGTGCTCGTGGAGGATACGCTGCACGATGAAAAGCCCCAGCCCGGTCCCGCCTTTCTTGCGCGTGAAATAAGGTTCGGTGATATGGGCCATGTCCTCGATTGAAATTCCGGCGCCGTTGTCCTCGAAGGAAACCTGAAGGTGTGTGTCCGAGCGCGATGTGACAACCCGCAGAATGCCTCCGTGACTGAGCGCTTGCACGGCATTTTTAATCAGATTGTAAAAGGCCTGTTTGAGCTGGTCGGGGTTGGCCGGAATCAACGGCAGACCTTCGCCCAGTTCCTCTTGCACGATGATATCGCGATCCTGAATTTCGGGCTGCAGAAAGGCGAGCGACTCATGCACGACCGCGTTGATGCTCACCATGGCGCGCGGGGCGTGCGCCGGGCGGACAGCACCGAGGAACTGGTTGATGATTGTGTCGAGCCGCGCCACTTCACCGCGCGCTATTCGCACCGATTCGAGCAACCCGGCATCGGTCTCACCGTTTGTCCTGTGCTGGCGCAGATCGCGTTCCAAAAGCTGAAGGTGGATGTTGAGCGAATTGAGCGGATTGCCCAATTCGTGCGCGACCCCGGCGGCCAGAAGCGTCACGGCATTGAGCTTTTCTGATTCAAGGGTCTCGCGGGCCTGCGCTCGCCGTGCGGTCAGGTCGTGAAAAATCAACGCGTAACCCATCAGCGATGTGTCCTTATCCTCCAGCGGCACGAGATAAAAACCCAGGTAGCGCTGCTGAGGATAAAAAACCTCCAAGTCCCGGCTGACCACGCGCCCCTCGGCCAGAATTTTCGCCCAGTCGAGCTCTTTCAAGTACTGTGCCATCGGCGTTCCGAGCGCCTTGGCCGGATCAATCCCCAGGAGCGTGGTGATGGCATGGTTGAGATAGCGGATTTTTCCCTGGGAATCGACCACCACGATTCCCTCCTGCAGGGTGTTGAAAATCGTTTCGAAAAAGCCCTTCTCGTTGTTGAGGCGTTGCAGATAGGCCTGCAAATCGCCCTGGCCAACGCGGTCAATCCGGTTGAGCAGCTTGTCCAAAAAGGTGTTATTCACTGTAAGAAAAGATCGGAATGGGCGGTTTGAGGCAGGCGGTGGCGCACGATGAAAGAATTATAGCCAATGCTTGCGTTTGAGCCAAACCACCAGTCCCACCGTCAGGACGAAGGTCGCTGCGAGCGCTACCCAAAGAACGTCATGAAGGTCATATCCGGGCATATTCTTGAAAACTTGTTCGTACCAAGTTCCGATGACTACGGTCGGCGTGATGATGGCGGTCATCAGGGTCAGCACTTTGATGACCTCGTTGGTTTCGTAGGAGGCCTTGTTGAGGAACACGTCGAGTGTGAGGTAAAGTTGTTCGCTCAGGGTCGAGGCCGTGCTTTCGATGCGGTTGATGTTATTGAGCAAGTCGCGGAAATAGGGCAGTAACATCGGGCGGATAAGCTTGAACTCGCCGCGCGCCAGCCGGTTGACCACGTCGCGCTGGGGCCGCACGATCTGTTGTAGGTCGGAGAGTTCCTTTTTACGTTCGCGAAAATCGCGGATGACCGTCGGCTCCGCGCGCTGTGAAAGAAAAACGCTGTCCTCCAGTGTGCTGATTTCCTTGGTCAGATCGTTGAGTACCGGCTGGTAGGCGTCCACCATGGTGTCGAGAAGAAAGTGGGCCAGCCGGTCCATGCCCCGTGAGATGGTGGCGGGATTTTTCTGCAGCCGCTCGATCGTGTTGGTCACCATCGACAGCGGTTCCGAGTGGTGGGTGACGAGAAAGGACTTTCCGATGAAAAAATCGAGTTCGGTTGTCCGAAACTGCTCCTCCTTGCTGAATGCGACCGCATGCATGACCAGGAAGAGATAATCCTCGTAATCTTCGATCTTCGGGTAGCGGCTGATTGAGAGGCAATCCTCTATCGCCAGCGGGTGAAAGGAAAAAACGTCTTCCAGGATCGCTTTGGTTTCCTCAGCCGTTGGAGCGAAGAGGTTGACCCAGATCAGCAACCCCTTATCGGCGCGAACCAGCCTCAGCGCATCGCTGTCGAGATTACAGGCAGCCAGTTTTCCGTCGTTAAAAACAAAGGATTGAATCATGGGTGGATAAAGTGTAGGGAGTAACGCGAGAAGGGCTGAACAGCAATTCTTTTCGATATCATGGGTCAGGTTGTCGCCCTGACGCCTCTTTTTCAGTCTGCAATAAGGTACGGTTTATTTTCACGATAAAAAATATAAAAAGTATGGCTTGCAAGAGTGAAAAAAATTGCTTTGATGCCTCTCAAGGTATGCTCAAAGTCAGCTTTTACACCTTTTTGATTATCCTTGGGGTTTGGGTGGGTAGCCAAGCTGCCTTTGCCGTGGATCCCAACTACTTGCCTGTGGCAACGGATAATCTGACTGCCTCGACGCCTGTTCAGGAACCGTCCGCATCAAGCACGTCATCCACCCAACCCGCGACGGCAGAGGCCGGGGAAACGCCAAAGTTCTACACGATCACGGCCGAGCTTCGGGAGACCTACGACGATAACCCTTACACCTCCACAACGGATAAGACCCCAACCTTCGAAACTTCCATCACGCCAAGCATCTTGTTTGACGTTCCGATGGAAAACAGCCAATTCGATTCCCGGCTGACCTTTGACGCGACCAATTATGCAGCTGAATCAAGTGATTCCACTCAAATCAGCGCGGATTTTTTGGCCAGGTTCACCCACCAGTTTTCCGACCGCTTCGCCATCGATGTTCGGGACGAAACCGGGTATTTTTATGAACCGTCACTTTTCAGCTACGCGGGCAGCCCCTATCAGGACGGCAATTATATCAGCCAGAGCTTCAGCACCGATTTCACGGCCCAATGGACGCCCTTGGTCAGTACGGTGTCTTCCTTCAGCAACTCCGAAGTCTTTTACGACAATTCGGCAGTTGCGGAAGGCGAGGATTATATTCAGAACAGCTTCTCTCAGAGTATCGGCTTTTCCATTTTGCCCAAATACACTCTTGTATTTGCCGGGCTCTACAGCGGAATTTCCTACAACAATATCGGTCGGGGATACAATAGTTATACAGGTATGACCGGCATCGACTGGGCAGTGCTTCCCACGATGAGCGCGTCCGTCCGGGTCGGCGCATCATATACGCAGGTAGACGAGGTAGGCGGTGACACCACCACGCCCTATGCTACGGCTTCGCTAGACTGGCAGCTGGGCCACCGCAGCCATCTTGAGGTTGGCTACTCTTACTCGGTCGTGCCCACGGATGTCACGACGGCCTCCGGTCAAGTGGCCAGCCGGGTCTACGCCAATTTCAATTATGACATCAGTCGCAGCCTTTCGGCCCACCTGAATCTGGCCGAGAACTATGGCGACTATGCCACCGGCTTTGTCCAATCCAACACTACGGGCACTTTCACTGAATGGGATTCGGCCCTCGACGTTGGTTTGACCTATCACATCTCCAATCATTTCGATGCAAACATCGGGTATACCTTCAGCGACGTCTCTTCTCAGCTTAGTTACCGCGACTACACTCGCAATCAATATTACTTTGGGATTAGAGGTAGTTATTGATGTGAAGGCTCAAGAGTGTTACTGTCAGTAGTTGTATCTCTTGCTCTAATGCTTTCTTATGGTTGAAAATTCAGAACGTACAGTTCACTTTAACGAATACTTTAAGGTCATTCGAAATCGCTTTTGGGTGATTTTCACCATTTTCGCGATTACTACGGGCAGCGGCTGGTACGTGGCCAATGAGGTTCTCCATAAAAGTTACACCGCAACGGGGGAAATGCAGATCAAGCCCCGGGGCGTGGTTGACGTCCCGTCTTTCATCATCGGTCCCACCGAAAAGACGGAGGACATGACCGCCTTCCAGTCTGAGTTCGAAATCATCCAGTCCCCCGATCTCTTGCTGCCCATCATTAATGACCTGGGCCTCGATAAGACGTGGGCCAAGCGGGGCAAGTCCGACGAGGACAGTCTTCCTCCGGTGGAATCGCTCGCTATCATGAACAGCATTCTCAGGCTTGATTTAAAGCGTGGGACCAACATCGTCGTGATCACGGTGGAGAGCGAAGTGCCCAAGGAAGCCGCCGACATTGTCAACGCCGTGATGGACCATTACCAAACACTCCGCGATGTGGAGGAAGATCAGCGCAATAGTCGGGGCGCCGATGCGCTGCGCGATCAAATTACCCAGCAACAGGCGGTCGTGGACAAATCCACTGCCGGGGTGGAGAAGTTACGCCAACAGCTCGGCAATACAGGCGTGAATATCGTTCCGGGATCATACGGATCCGAAGAACGCGACGAACAGGACCTTGATTCCCGCAAACACGACCTCCTCTCCGCTAAGGAGGATGCCGACACCCGCCGGGTTCTCCTCGAGCAGGTTCAGAGCCTCAACGACGACGATCTCATCAATACGCTCGATGCTCTGGGCCGTTCAGAGCCCAATATCTCCTCCCTGCGGGCGCAATCCCTCCAGGTGGACGGTGAAATCGACAACTTTCTCAAACAGGGATTCGATGAAAATCATCCGCGCATTCTGGCTCTGCGCGCCGAGCAGGCGCGCCGCAAACAACAAATCGCGGACCTGATCAAGGGTCTCCGCAGTGCCATGGTAGTCGACTCCCAAATGGCCAAGTCGCGTGTCGATCTGCTGACCAAGGAAGTCGACGATCTCCAGGCCAAGGTCACCTTGGATCAAAGCTCCTACCTGACGCCTTTCCGTGATGCCCAGCGGGATCTCCAGAAGCAGCAAGACTTGCTGGATGCCCTCACGATCCGTCTCAAGCAGCTTCTCGCCGACCGTCCGCTTCTGGAAAGCCCGGTACGGATCATTGACCGCGCCGTTCCGCCCACCAGTCCGACCAAACCGAACAAAAATACTTATCTCATGATCAGCGCGGCCATCGGCCTCTTTGTCGGCATCGTCATCGCCTTCCTCATCGAATATCTGGACACCAGCGTTAAAACTATGGCCGATGCCGAGGTTCTCTTGGGTTTACCCGTGCTTACGGTCATCCCAAACAAGGGAGGACCCATGCCGCTTACCCAGGAATCGGCGCGAATGCCTCACGCCGAAGGCTACCGCATCCTGCGCGCCAAGCTCGACCTGAGGGTCCAGAATGGCATCGGACCATCTCTCGCCACGCTCAGCGGTGGTCCGGGTGAAGGCAAAACAACCACCATCTACAACCTCGCTATTGTTTGTGCGCAGGCTGGACAGTCCGTTATTCTGATCGACGGGGATCTTCGCCGCCCGATGCTCCACCAGTTGCTCAATCTGCCCAATGACCGGGGGCTGGCCAACTACCTTCGGGGCGAAGGTGATGCGGTCGATTACATTCAGCAAAGCGACCTGCCCAAGCTCCATCTCCTGGCCGCAGGAGACATGCCGATGTCCGACATCGGCGTTCTTGCCGGCGACAAAATTCGTTTGATGCTTGATGATCTCAAGCAGCGTTACGATCTCGTCCTGATCGATTCGCCGCCTGTCCTCGGCATCAGCGACGGTTCCATCATCGCCCGCGAAGCCGACTACGTCATCTTGGTCATCCAGCACCGGCGTTATCCCCGGGAAATTTCCCTCCGCGCCAAACGGGCCATCGAGGAAGTCCACGGCAATTGTATCGGCATGGTGCTCAACTGCGTGTCGGTCAAGAGCGACGACTCCTATTACTACTACAGTAATTACGGGGACTATTATTACAACAGGAAGAAGGAGAAGGCTGACCGTGGCAAGAAACACCTCGGGTCGGTCAAGGCCAATGGCAAGCCCGGCAAACCCGCTATTGCCGCCACCCGTAAGGCAGAGCGTCAGAGTGACGAGTTTTAATTCCATTCCGTGAAAACGTTTTGCCCTATCAGCCTGCTCGTCGTTACCGTCCTTCTGACCGGATGCTTTGGGGGCGGTGGTGGAGGAAATTCCACTATCACCACTTCGGCCCCTGCCAGTACCACGCCCGCCGTTCCATTTGCCAGGGATGTCATGCGCGTTGGGGACAAAATTATCATCCGGCTGACCGGTGTTCCGGATGGAGGTTTCATCAATGAAGTGCAAATTCCCGTGTCGGGTCAGGTTACGGTGGATCTTCTCACCCAGTCTTTTCAGGCCTCCGGAATTACCCCCGCTGATCTTGCTGCTCAGATCACCGCGGCCTACAAGACCCAGAAAATTTATACCAACCCCAACGTCTCCGTCCTTCCCGAGGAGAGCTACGTCAATGTCCTCGGTGATGTTCGGACTCCCTCCCGGGTTGTCTATACCCCGGATATGACCCTCCTCACGGCCATCATCTCCTGCGGTGGTTTTGATGAATACGCTAACCGCCGCGCTGTGCGGATCACTCGCGGGCAACAGGTCATCGTGGTTGACGCGATCACCGTGGCCAAGACGCCCGGCGCCGATCCTCCCCTCTATCCTGGCGATCAGATAAACGTCCCCCGCACCCCGTTCTAGGGGTGCTTAATAGGATAGAACCCTCAGCCCTTCAGGTGGTGGTGATTTTGAACTGGGGCTTTGTTGCTCGCCGGTCCGCAGGCTTGCGGGTAAGCTATTTTCTCCGGTCCTCGCCACAGGTCAAAATCGAATTGCAACGCGACCTTGCTCTAGTTTGAAAGCACGCTCTAGATTATCCCATGTTTGCCAAACGCGTCATTCCCTGCCTCGATGTTCATGCCGGGCGCGTCACCCGGGGTCGGCAATTCGGCCGGGCCGAGGAAAACGGCCTGCGCAATGTCGGCGACCCGGTTGATCTTGCCATCCGCTACAACGAGCAAGGGGCGGACGAACTCGTTTTTTTTGACATTACCGCCTCCTCCGAAGGCCGCCAATCGATCATCGACGTCATTGAGCGCACGGCTGACCGCTGTTTCATGCCGCTGACGGTCGGGGGCGGTGTCCGTTCCGTCGGCGACATGCGGACCCTGTTGCGCGCCGGGGCCGACAAAATCAGCCTCAATTCCGCCGCGCTTGCCCGGCCTGAGATTATCGCCGAGGGCGCCCAAGCCTTCGGTCGCCAGTGCATGGTCGTTTCCATCGACGCCAAGAAAACAGCCCCTGGCGAATGGTCCGTTTTCTCCCGGGGTGGTCGGGAACGAACCCCCTGGGATGCTCGCGCCTGGGCGCAAAAGGCCGTTGCGCTTGGCGCCGGGGAAATCGTCCTCAACAGCATCGACAGTGACGGCATGCAGACCGGTTACGATCTCGAAATCACCCGGATCATCAGCGAGTTGGTGCCCGTTCCCGTGGTGGCCAGCGGTGGCGCGTGGGAATTAAGCCACTTCACCGCTGTTCTCGATCAGGGCAGGGCAGACGCCGTTCTGGCCGCCAGTGTCTTCCACTACGGCAAGTTCACCATCGGTGAAGTCAAGGCCTACCTCGCCTCCCAGCACGTTCCGGTCAGGATTTAGACCGGGTCGGTCAAGCAGAACTCCTTGTCACGCGGCCTTGTCCTATTTTAAAACACACCCTAATTTCCACTATGCGCTATTCACAGCAACTCGGGTCCCGCTTTATGGGCATGGTCCGGGCCAGCGGCCAAATCGTCTTTCTGTTCCAGGATATCGTGCGCTGCCTCTTTCGTTATCGGATTCGTTTGGGCCTGCTCTTGCGGCAAATCGATTTTATCGGAGGCAAGTCGGTTCCCGTTGTCATCATCACCGGTAGCTTCATTGGCGCCGTCTTTGCCGCGCAGACAGAATTTCAGTTTAAGGACCTCGGACTCAGCTCCGGCGTCGGTCCGGTCGTCGCCATCGCCATGTGTCGCGAACTCGGCCCCGTCCTCTGCGCCCTCATGATCGCCGGGCGGGTCGGCTCGGCCATGGCCGCCGAACTGGCCACGATGAAAATTACTGAGCAAATCGATGCCCTGCGCGCGTTGGCCGTTTACCCGACCGAGTATCTCATCGTTCCGCGCTTCATCGCCATGCTCGTTTCGATGCCCATTCTGGTCGGTTTGGCCATTCTTTGCGGCATCGGAGCCGGGTATTTTGTCGCCGTGCACGTCCTCCAGGTTCCCGGCGTCTACTACTGGAACAACACGGTCAAGTACACGCATGCCAAGGACATCTCGATCGGTCTCGTGAAAGGCTTCTTCTTCGGCATCATCATCCTGCTGGTCGGCTGTAACAAGGGCCTCACCGCCTCGGAAGGCGCCGAGGGCGTCGGCCTCGCCACAACCGAAGCGGTGGTCGATTCCTTCATCATTATTCTCATCGCCAACTTCTTTTTCACCTTCCTCCTTAACTCCATTCTCCCCTCGTGAGCTCCAACCCCCCTTCCTCTCCTCTGGTTCGGTTGGTCGGCGTGGAGAAAAAACTGGGCCGGCAACGGGTGTTGCGCGGCGTCGATCTCGAAATCCGTAAGGGTGAAAAGATGGTCATCATTGGTCGCAGCGGTGGAGGCAAAAGCGTCCTGCTCAAGCATATTCTCGGTCTGATGCAGCCTGATGCGGGGGAAGTCTGGTTTGGGAACCATAACCTTGCCCAACTCAACGAGGAACAGATGGTCCCTCTCCGCAAGGAGACCGGCATGCTTTTCCAAAACGGCGCCCTCTTCGATTCGCTCACCGTCGGCGAAAACGTCGCCTTCCCCTTGCGCGAAAAGGGTGGAATCAAGGAGGAGGAAATCGAGGCGGAAGTCGCCCGTGCCCTCAAGATTGTCGACCTGCCCCGGCAGGAAAGCAAATGGCCCTCCGAATTGAGCGGCGGCATGCGTAAGCGCGTTGCCCTCGCCCGCGCCGCCATCGCCCGCCCCGCCCTTATGCTTTACGATGAACCAACCTCCGGTCTCGATCCCATCGTCGCCGACAGCATCAACAAGCTCATGATCCGCCTCGGGGATGAACTCCATATGACCTCCGTCATCGTCACGCACGACATGGTCAGCGCCCGCGAGGTCGGCGACCGCATCGCCATGTTGCACGAAGGCCGCATTTATTGCGTTGACGAGCCCAAGGCCGTGCTTGAATCCCAAGACCCGATTGTGAAACGCTTTGTCAACGGCATCTCCGACGCAAGTGATGCTATATTCTAAGACAAGAACCAGAAGACTATCCCATGAAACAGAACCAGAACCTCGAAACCACCGTCGGCATTTTCCTCCTTTGCGGCATTGGCATCATCTGCACGCTCATCCTCTTTTTCGGAGAGGTGAAGGACATCTTCAAGCCGACCTACAGCATCACCGTCCAGTTCCCCGATGCCAGCGGCCTGCTCAAGGGCTCCGATGTCTATCTTTCCGGCGCCGTGATCGGCAAGGTGGTCACCGATCCCCACCCCATTCCGGACAAGGAACTGGTCGAAATCAATTTGAAGATCGACAGCAACGTCAGGATCCGCGATGACGCCAAATTTGTTGTCGGCAGTTCCGGACTGCTGGGAGACCGCTTCGTCGATGTCCAGCCAAAGGAGTATCCCGATCAAACTCCGGAGGACGAAAAGGGAAAATACCTCATCGACGGCCAAACCATCATGGGGACGAGAACCGTCGGCCTCGATGAACTTGCCCAGGGCGCTCAGCCGCTGATCGCGAAGGCCACTGATATCGCGAATCAGCTCGACGACATGATCACCCGGCTCAACACCGTGGTACTGCCCAGCACCAGCACCGATGATCTCAAGGAAACTATCTCCAAGCTTCGGGAAATGGTCGACAACGGCGATAGCATGCTCAAGAACGGCAACGATCTTCTTCTCCAGGCCAAGACCGGCAAGGGAGTGATCGGACGGCTTATCAATGACAAGCAGGTCGGCGACAACCTCGCCGCCTTTATCGCCAATCTCAAGGTTCACGGCCCCATCTTTTACAAGGACGACACCGCGGATCAATCCGGCAAGGATGGAAAAATGGAGAGAGAAAATAAATGAGCGAGTCTTTGAGCGCGGTGGTGGTCGCCGCGGGGCGCAGCCAGCGGATGGGCTTTGACAAGATGCTTACGCCTCTTGGCGGACAGCCCTTATTGGTCCATACGCTCGATCGCCTCTTTCAGACCCAGGTGCCTGCGGAAATCATCCTTGTCGTCCGGCCCGGCAGCGAGGCCGAGATGGAGGCCCTGGTTGCCCCATTGCGTGAAAAGGGCGCGATTCACCTCGTTCCCGGAGGCGCCCAGCGCCAGGATTCCGTCCAAGCCGGACTGCAGGCTGTCGCGGATTCTTCCGAATACGTGCTCGTCCACGATGCTGCCCGGCCCTTCATCACCAGGGAAATCGTCGAAGCCGTCCTAGGCACGGCGAAGCTTTCCGGCGCGGCCGTCTGCGGCGCACCCTGCAGCGACAGTCTCAAGGAAGTCGGCGAAGATGGCCTCGTGCTCCAGACCATCGACCGCTCCAGGTTATGGACGGTGCAGACGCCGCAGATTTTTCGTACCGCGCTACTGCGCGAGGCCTATGAGAAAGCCCGGCAGACGGGCGGACTCTTCACCGATGACACCGCGGTGGTTGAGGCGGCCGGCCATCCGGTCCGCATCGTCCTCTGCCACGACATTAATTTCAAGGTCACCACGCCCGCCGACTGGCGGTTGGCCGAAGCCTATATTCAGCTTGGTGGAGGCGACTCTTCGCCGGGCCAGACGTTGCGAAAATATCTCCACGATCTCAATAATCATCTCACGCCGTTGCTCGGTTATTCCTACCTCCTGAGTAATGAATTACCGGAGGAGAGCCGTGGTAAAAAATTTGCCGCCAGCGTCCAGATCGCCGCGGAACGATGCCAGACCACCGCCGCGGCCATCCACAAGCTTGTTCGTGAGATTTTCCCCCGCAAGACCGACCAGAACCCGGTTCAAAAATAGCCCGCCTCGTTGCGCTGTTCGGTGAACACCTCGCGGATGATGTCCTCGATCGGCACATCCTCGACGGTAAAGTCGTCGACGTCCAAGGTGGCGATTAAATCGCGGCTGGCGGGTATGATCCGCGGGCGCGCGATTTTCAACCGCACTTCGGTCGGGCTTTTCTCCAGCACCTCGCCGTAGGCCGCGAAATCGGCTTGCGGCAGCCCCTTACGCCGCGAGAGCGTCAGTATCTTGTGGGTCGCCAGCCGGTCGATGATGTCCTGCAGCGCGCCGTCGAAGAAAACCCTCCCGTGGTCGATGATGATAACGCGTTCGCAGAGCTCCTCGATGTCCTGCATGTAGTGGGAGGTTAGCAGCGTCGTGATCCGGTTGCGCGACGTGTACTCGCGCAGGAACTCGCGCACTTTTTTCTGAGAGACGACGTCGAGGCCGATGGTCGGCTCGTCGAGGAAAAGGACCCGCGGGCGGTGAAGCAGCGCGGCGATCAACTCCATCTTCATCCGCTCGCCGAGTGAAAGCTCGCGCACCATCACGTCGAGCTTGTCGCGCACATCGAGCAGTTCGGTCAGCTCGTCGATGGTCTTTTGCGCAGCGGAAGCGTCGAGGCCATAGATCACTCGGTTGAGTTCCAGCGATTCGGAGGCGGGTAAGTCCCACCAGAGCTGGTTTTTCTGCCCGAGAATGAGGGCAAACTGGCGCTTGAAATCGTTTTGCCGATGCCACGGGATGTAACCGAGGACGCTTGCCTCGCCGCGCGTCGGGTAGAGAAGGCCGGAAAGCATTTTGAGCACGGTCGTCTTACCCGCGCCGTTGGGACCGAGGAAGCCGACGAGTTCGCCCTCCTGGACGGTGAAGCTGACTTCGTTGGCCGCCGCCGTCTCCTTGTAGCGGCGATGGGCGAGACCCTTGATAGCGCCCCAGAACCCCGCCTCCTTCTGGTAAGTGCGGTAAATCTTGATCAACTTGTGGACCTTGATGGCAGAGTTCATTTTTTTCAGGCAGGATCGAATGGTAAGTCGAGGTACCGCGCCCCCTTAGATCAACCCGGCGACGATGTTCACAAACATCGCGAGAATGGCGGTGTTAAATACGAAGGATATCAACCCGTGTACGGTGGCCAGACGACGCATTCTTTTGGAACTGATTTGCACATCCGAAACCTGGCAGGTCATCCCGATAACGAACGAGAAATAGGCGAAATCGAGGTAATCGGGGTTTTTGTCCTGGGGAAAGATCAGGCCGCCTTCGACGTCATCGCGGTCCACTTGGTGGGCCCCGGCATAATAGAGGTGGGCGTAGCGGAGGCAGAAAAGCGTATGGACGAGCATCCACGACAGCACAATCGCCGAGACCGAAAGGGTGACGTGCGCCGCAAAGCTGCCCGGCGAAAGCTCTTTGACTGAACCCAGCAGGATGAAAACAGCGAAGAGGCTGACCGTCGCCGCCGCAATCACGATGACAAATAAAGCCGTCCGGCTGGTATCCTGAAGACGGGCATTGCGGCGCGCCTCGTAGGGGTCTTGAGTCGACAGCATGAACCAGGACAGGACGATGATGGTAAAGGCAAAAACGTCCCAGGCGCTGACAAGCTGGGTTGCGAAAGCAGCGTTCCCGTGCAGTCCGGCAAAGGCCAAAGCCGCCGTCCCACAGGCCGTCATGAACCGGTGATGGGCATCGAGGGCCTTTATCGCAGGTTTTGTCGTTGTCTTGGCGTCAGCTGGTTGATCCATGCGGTGTTTGGTTTAATCGAAATTTGGAAGCCCTCCCGGCTGTTTTGCGGAGGATCCTTCCGCCTGAAATTACTCAATCTCAACCGGCAGCGGCATTCGCGTGCTGAGATCGCTCGGCTCCGAATAACAATCCTGGAGTTCCTTGTTATAGTAAATCCCGATCACAAACCCGTAGTACTCGCCTACCGGCAGGCCGGTGGGGCCGCGTGTGCCCGGCAACGGCATGATGTAATCGACCCCGAAGGCCTCGCTCTCCTTGTTCCCCCAGAAAAGGAACGTGTCTTCGAATGATCCCTTGTGCTGGCCCAAGTCCGGCATCAGGGTCCCGTCCGGCATTTGCTGGTAAAAAACCACGTAGGGCTGCAGCCGTTTCTGATTGAAGCCCGCCATCTTCGGGTCCTTCCGCATCAGCGACGTTCGCAGATGGAACTGCGGCTGGCCGTTCAGAGTCTCCACCGGCGTTTTCTCGACCAGATTGATGTAAAGGAGGCGCGGATGACTCGATGGCTGCCGCAGTGAATCGGCCTCGTGGTTCGAGTTGAGAAGAAGCACGTGGTCATTCGCCACCTGGTAAACCGTCCCCACTCCCGGTCCCAAGTCCACCAGCCTCTGCCAGTAAATCTTGGACTGCGCCGGGTTGTTCCTCAGGTAATAAACCTCCGCCAGGCTTTTCAGCGTCGTCGGGTTGCGCGGGTCGAGATCTTCCGCCTTGATCAGCGTCTGCACCGCCGTGTCGAGATCGTTGTGGTGCTGAAAAATCTGCGCCTCCGTGTTCAGGTTTTCGATCTGTGTCAGCTTGTCCGAAATCGCAGGCACGCTCAGCAGCGCCGGGCGGGTCACCGTCGACTCAATGCTGGGGAGGCTTGGCAACTCGGGCACTTTCACCTTTGGAATCACGGGCGGAGTGATCACGACGGGGGCCGGAACTGGAACCACCGGCTTTGGCACAACTCCCTTCGGAGGCGTGATGCTGACCGATACGACCATCGCTCTCAGCCAAAAGACTGAGATCAGCATCACGATCTGCAACAAAATTACCGCACCGATAAGATAGACCGCCACAGAATAGGTCATCGGACGCAACCGCTTGACATGCTGTGGGATAGGGGGACGCTGCGAAGGGGAGGGGGGGGTTGTCACGGTTTCAGCTTCAAAAGAGGTTGTGCTGCAACGGCCTGCGGCCTCACGCAAAACGCACAATGCCTCAAATAAAAGACTCGCGCAATATCTATACCATCCAGCCGCCACGTCACACATTTGACACTTGGGCCGGTCGCGGTATTTTCTCGTTTCAAGCCTATAAGCATCCTGCGCCTCAACCTTCATCATCTCCTGCGGCGCCTCTCCATGAACAACACCCTCGACCTCCATCACCATCGCTTATTCTCTCCCGGCCAGGGCTACTGGCCCGAAGCCACCCCCGAACAATGGAACGACTGGCAGTGGCAAATGCGCCACAGCGTGAAATCGCTCGACCATCTCACCGGCAAGCTGCAACTCACGGGCGAGGAACATGCCGGTGTTCTTCTCGCCAACACCAAGCTGGCCATGGGGATTACGCCCTACTTCTTCAACCTCATCGATCCCTTCGACCCCGACTGTCCCATTCGTCGCCAGGTCATCCCTCGCATTGAGGAAATGACCTATGCTCCCTCCGACATGGCCGATCCCTGTGGTGAAGACCACGACATGCCCGTGCCCGGCCTCGTCCACCGTTATCCCGACCGCGTACTCTTTCTTGTCACCGACCGCTGCGCTTCCTATTGCCGCTACTGCACCCGCAGTCGCGTCGTCAGCGGAGTCGGGGAACAGGAACTCGAACTCGATTTCGACCGCGCCATCAACTATCTCCAAAAACACACTGAAGTGCGTGACGTCCTTCTCTCCGGTGGCGACGCCCTTCTCCTCTCCGATCGACGGCTTGAGGACCTGCTGCACCGCTTGCGCGCCATCGACCACATCGAATTCCTCCGCATCGGCAGCCGCGTTCCCATCTTCCTGCCCCAGCGCATCACCCCGGCGCTTTGCGCCATGCTCAGGCAATTTCATCCCCTTTGGATGAGCGTCCATGTCAACCATCCCCGCGAACTCACCACTGAGGTACGCGACGCCCTTGGCCGCCTCGCCGATGCCGGCATTCCGCTCGGTAACCAATCGGTCCTTCTGCGCGGCGTCAACGATGACCCTGCCGTGATGAAAGTCCTTGTGCAGAAGTTGCTGCGCTGCCGTGTGCGCCCCTACTACCTTTACCAGTGCGACCTCATTCAGGGTTCTTCGCACCTGCGCACCCCGGTCAGCAAGGGCCTCGAAATCATCGAGCACCTCCGCGGCCATACCACCGGTTATGCCATCCCGCAGTACGTCATCGATGGCCCCGGTGGCGGCGGCAAAATTCCGGTCAACCCCGACTACGTTGTCGCCCGTCTGCCCGATCGCATTGTCCTGCGCAACTACAAGGGCGACATCTACGAGTATCCCGACGTCACACCCGCCGGACAGGAAGCGCCCACGCCTGCCTACCGCCGCCTCGAGTTCATCGACCCCATTGAGGAACGGGAGGAAATCACCTCCCGTTCGTGGCGCGCGGGGCGTCGCGATTAATGTAGTGCGCGGCCTGGGGCTGCCGTTACATTTCTCACTGTATGCGCATCGGCCTGCTTCAACTCAACTCGACGGTGGGAGCGTTTGATAAAAATCGCGCGCGCCTCGAGGAAGCCTATCGCGAGGCGGTGGCGCGGGGCGCGCAACTGGTCCTGGCCCCGGAACTCTTTCTTTGCGGCTATCCGCCGCGCGACCTGCTCCTGCGCGACGATTTTGTCCAACGCGGGCTCGACTGCCTGAACGTGCTGGCTGCTTCGGTGGGCGAGACGCCGCTGATCACCGGCTACGCCGAGCGCAACCCGGCGCGGCCCGGGCGCGCCCTGCACAACGCGGCCGCCGTAATCCAGCATGGAAAGATCGTCCATCGCGTGGTCAAGGCGTTGCTGCCGACCTACGACGTCTTTGACGAGGACCGCTATTTCGAACCCGCGGAAAAAGTTGCGCCGGTCGAGATCGCCGGGTGGAAGATTGCCGTGACGATTTGCGAGGACATCTGGAACGACGCCGATTTTTGGCCGGAACGCCGTTACCGCCGCGACCCGGTGCGCGAACTGGCCGGCGCGGGAGCAAAACTGATCGTGAATATTTCGGCCTCGCCCTGGGAGCGGGGCAAGGAGGCGAGACGGCTGGCGATGTTGCAGCGGGTGGCGCGGGACGAGCGGATGCCGCTGGTCCAGGTGAACATGGTGGGTGGGAATGACGAGCTGATTTTCGACGGACACAGCGTGGCGCTGAACGCGCAGGGCGACGTGCTCGCACTGGGGGCGGGTTTTGCCGAGGACATCCTGGTCGTCGACACTGAGGCCGCCGCTCCCGCCCGCGCGCTCGCGCTGCCCGCGAACCAGGAGGAGCAACTTTTCCGCGCGCTGGTGCTGGGCGTGCGCGATTACGTCGCCAAATGTGGATTCAAATCGGTCGTGCTCGGATTGTCCGGCGGGATTGATTCGGCTCTGGTGGCCGTGATCGCGGCGGAGGCGTTGGGCGCGGAGCGGGTCTGGGGCGTGTCATTGCCGTCGCGTTATTCGAGCGAAGGCAGCCTGACGGACGCTGAACAGCTCACTAAAAAACTAGGCATCCGTTACGATGTTCTTCCGATTGCCGGGCCTGTTTCGGAAGCGGAAAAGACCCTCGGCGGCGTATTCGCCGGAAAGACGCCCGACCTGACGGAGGAGAATATCCAGTCGCGTCTGCGCGGGCTCCTGCTCATGGCGCTTTCGAACAAATTCGGGCCTCTCGTCCTCACAACGGGAAACAAATCGGAACTGGCGGTCGGTTACTGCACGCTTTACGGCGACATGTGCGGGGCATTGGCTGTCATCGCCGACGTGCTGAAGACCGAGATTTACGCGCTGGCGCGCTGGGTCAACCGCAACGGGGAAATCATTCCGCGGAACTCGATCGAGAAGCCGCCGAGCGCAGAATTGCGCCCCAACCAGACCGACCAGGACAGCCTCCCGCCCTATGATGTGCTCGACCGCGTGCTGCGCCGTTACGTCATCGACGAAGCGGACCCAAAAATGCTGGCGAGCGAGGGAATCGCGCCCGAGGTCGTGCGCGACGTCCTGAACAAGATCATTTTCAGTGAGTACAAGCGTCGCCAGGCTGCGCCCGGGTTGAAGGTCTCACCCCGTGCCTTTGGCATGGGCCGACGTGTGCCCATCGCGCAGGGTTTTCGCGGGTGAGCCCACCCGGCTGAAATGGCCTGAAGTCCTGAACTTGGCCTCTCTCGTTCCCAAGTTTGGGGCTTTTCGCCCCCCAACTCGGAAACAAGGATTCCGTTAAACCTTAGTGGTGATGGTAGCCCCCATGGTAGTATCCGCCATGCCAGTAGCCACCATGATACCACGGATAATAGCCGGGGCCGATATAGACTGACGCTCCGGGGTAATAGCCGGGATAATATCCGTAATACGGATAGGGATAGCCATAGTACGGGTAGGGGCCATAATAGCCTCCGAACCCGATTCCCACGCCCACATGCACTCCGGCATTGGCCATGCTGGAACAGCCGAGTACTCCCAATAAGGCTATGATAGGTAATATTTTTTTCATAATAACCTCATTAGTTTAGACGTTAAGGAAATGGCTTCGGTTCGGCTTTTTGCTGCTCAAGGTGCGGTTATTATTTCCGCCGAATCTTTAGTATTCTTGCTCCCAGAATATTCTTTTGAATGAAAAAGATGTTTGGGTAAGGGTAGTCCACAGATTGAAGTGTTCCCGATTCAGTCAACAATTTGACTTGCGCAATCATGGGCTTTGCACATCAAGCTTGCTTACATTGTTTACAATGCAATTGGCATTTTTGTGGATTTCGTTCTACCCCCCACTCGTTGGGAGTGGATTGCGGTTTTCGGTGTCCTAATACTCTTGCTGGGGTGTCGTCGTTACCTTTATGAAAAAAGTCTCCCTCTTCCTTCTTCTTCCACTTCTTTTCGCGTTGTGCGGCCATCAAGCCTTCGGCGCCGACACGCCATCCGCGCCCGGGGAACTGGTGCCCAATGGGTCGTTCGAGGAAGGCAAAACGGGCTGGTCGCTGTATGTTCCGTCCGATTCGCAGGGCAAGAATTGCCGTTTCACGATCAGCCAGGATTCGCCCCACACGGGTACGTCGTGCGGTCTGATGCAGGCCGACAGCTTTGCCCGCTTCTGGCTGAGCTGGCCGAGCATTCCCGTCCAGCCGGGCGAACGCTACCGGGTCAGCGCGTGGGTGCGGGGTGGCACCGATTTGCAGTTCCAGCCGCGCACGGCGGGTGTTTTAATCCGCCTGAGCCTTACGCAAAACAAGGAGAACTCTCCCGGCGGTCCTCTTTTCCTGGCGCTGAACGGAGAGGTGACCCGCAAAGATACCCCCAACACCCCGGCGCCGATCCCGACGAAGTGGACCCAAATGGAGGCGGTGGTGGAGATCCCCGCCGATGCCGACTCGATGTCGCCCTTCTTCTTTTGCTGGAATGCGATGGGCTCGCTCTATGTCGACGATGTTTCGATTGAAAAGGTCGACGCCTCCGTGCCGCTCACTCCGTTGACTCAGGTAGCACAGTCCGCACCGTCCAAGCAGTCCGCACCGGCGACAACGAATGCCACGCCGCCGCTTCCCAACGCGCTCATTCCGGAGCAGCCTTCCTGGGCAAAAAACCATCCCCGGGTCATTTTCGACGCGGCGGGGCTGGCCCGGGTCAAGCAGCGCATTCATGACGACCCGGAAATCTCCAGCCTGTGGAATCAACTCAAGGCCCAGTGCGATGCCTATGTCGATCCCAAGAGTCCCTCCTACCTCGATGCATCCAAGGCCTACGATGAGTATATGGCGTTGGCGGGAAGAGGCTCCGGAAATCAGGGAGAGCTCGAACAAGACGCGCGGAACTGGCTTACCCCCATGTACATGCTCGGTTTCGCCTACGCCGTTTCGGGGGATGAACGTTACGGCAGGAAGTCCGTTGAACTGGCGGTGGCCACCGCGCAGAAGCTCACGCCGGACGCAATGAAGGCGGGCTTTTTCTATACCCGCAGCTTCCCGACGCGCTGCCTGGCCCTTTCGCTCGACTGGTGTTATCCGCTCTTTACCAGCGACCAACGCCAGATCATTCGAAAAAGCCTGATCGATTTTACCAACGATCTTTATTACCAAAACCTCAACAATGTCTGGGGACAAAGCTCGCTGGGACGCCTCTGGAATTGGAACGGAGGTCTCGCCTCGGCCTGCGGTTTGGCGGCCCTCGTTCTGGATGGGGAAACCCACGCCCCGACCCGGCAGTGGATCTTCCAGTCCACTTGCAACGTGGAGGACTATCTCCGTTTCGGGATCGACGCCCAGGGCGCCCCGGTCGAAGGCCCCTTCTATTTCGGATATGGCGCCGGTTTTTTGCCCTACTTTGTGGAGGCGATGAGAGCGGACAAGGGCGAGGACCTCTACCTGACCACCCATTACAATCGCTTCGCCGACTGGCTGCCGATGGAAATCCTGCCCGGCGGAAAGCGCATAAATAATATTGAAGATTCGAGTTTTTCTCTCGGCGGCTTAGAAGCGCCGCTCTACACGCTTGATCGGGAACCGGACCGCGCCCTGGCACGCTACATTTGGGAGCAGTTGATACGGGACGAAGTGTCTCCCCCCTTCCTCCCGGCTGCCATTCTCTGGGCGCCGGAAGAGGTGCCCGCCGCCGAGGTCTCCGCCCGCGTGGCGAAGTTGCCGGATTGGGGCTGGGCGGGAGGCCGCAGCATCGTCGTGAGCCGCAGCGGATGGGGTCCCGACGACGTCTACATGAGTCTCCATGCGCAGCATTACACCCAGCTCCGGCATGACCATGCCGACAAGGGTGAGTTCACTTTTTATGCTTATGGCGACGATCTTGTAATCTCTTCGGGATACGGAAGCATCAGTGGCGATGCCGATAATCAAGTCATGGTCGACGGCCATCCCGAACTTATGGGCAGCACGGTCGGGCAGACGGACGGATGGATTGTCAATTCCCTCCACGAGCCCCTGGTCGATCTGACCTGCGCCGACGTGGCCGATGCCTACCGGTTTTTCTATAAGTTCGATACCACTTACCAAAAGATGTATCAGCAGGATTTCCAGCGGGCCGACCGGCACGCCCTCTTTATCCGTGAACCCTTCCCCTACGCGGTGATCTTCGACGACGTGAAGAAGGATGGTAACGCCCACGATTACACCTGGCTCTTGCACGCCAAGTACGGGAAGACATTCGAGCGCGTCGGCAATGCCATCCAGGTGGTGCCCAGCCAGGCTACCTCCGAAACGGCGGTCGTTCGCCCATTCACCAATAAGGAGGCGTGGAGCGATACCGGACCGGCGCAGGCAGCCAAGTGGCAGGCGACGCTTCAGGTGCCGACCGCTGGGAAATATCAGGTCTGGGGATTGACCGGGACGGCTGATCCCGAGAGCCAGAAATCAAATTCCTTCTTCCTGCAGATCAATCATGGAAAAATGGGATTTTCCGGAGGTCCCATCGCCGATCACTTCACCTGGGGCACCTACACCCAACTTCCGCTGATGTGGGTCCCGCTGAACGATAACAAGGGCGCCGTCCATGTCCCCCCCCTCGAATTTCCGGCCGGCCCGGTGCAATTGGAACTTTCTGCGCGACAATCAGGCGCCGACTGCGCGGCCCTTGCCCTCGTGCCAGATGGCGCGCCGGCGCCGGTGGAAGGCAGTCCTTTGCCAGCGGGCACCCTTGTTGTCCGGGGCTCGGAAGGCGACATCAGCGGGGCCATGGTACGAGAACCGGTTTTGCCGCCCGCTCAGTCGGCTTGGCTGCAGGTCGACTTTTTGACCCCGGAGCAATGGGAGGAAAAGACCGATGTCTTTCAGACTGTACGGGAAGGAATGCATCCGAGATTGTTGGTGACCATGCATGGCACCGACGGGCAATTCCTGACTCTATTGTTGCCGCATCGTCTCAAGGACAACAAACCGGATGGAGCGCTGAACGTTCAATCCCTAACCGCGCAAAAGGGTCATGCGGGCCTGCTGCCGATTACCACTGACACGAGCGATTTGGTGGCTTGCTGGGATGGGAGCAGCGGGATTGCTGTGCAGGATATCGATACCGATGCTGAACTGCTCTGGCTTCGCCGGGATGCGGCGGGCAAAATCGTGGGCGTGGCGGCCTCGAATGTCAGCCGTTTGACCGTGGGGGGGCATCAGGTCTTTTCCAGCAGTGGAGGCAAGACGTGCTTCGTCTTGGACGGAGACCATGCGCAGGTGCCGGAAGAAGCGGAGGTGAAGTTCGATCTGCCGGATAAAACGGTTGAGGTTGAAAAGGTCAAACGATCCACGGATTGGTTTTCCTCGCGGCCGGCGAATGAGAATGAATGATCTCCTTCCTGCTCATTCCGAGCCAGCCGGGTGTCTCGGTTAGTGAGCGGGACATCCGGTGAAAGTCAACGGATTGGCTTCTCGTAAGCTATATCTGCCCCTACTCCGGTGGTATGTAGTTTTTAGGACCGCCCAGGGCCATGAATTTGGAGTGAAGGACCAGCAGAGCTGCGGAGCCAAGGAAACCCAGGTCGGCACCCATCAGGAAGGTGTACCGGTAATTGTGGTGTGTATGGTCGAGGAAAATGCCGACGATGGGGGGTAGAAGCATTGAGGCAACACCCCAAATGATTCCCCCGGCAGAGGCAAACTGGGCAAACTCGGCTCTTGGCAGAAGCCGCTGACCGAGCGAAGCGCTCGCGGTCAACCCCGTTCCTCCGACGACTCCGGAAACCACCAAGGCGACGCCAAATGTCCAGACGTCATGGACGAAAAGATAGGACGCCAAAGACACCAAACTGCCAACGATCATGGTTGCGAGAAAGAGGCGCAGAGGATGAAACCGGTCGGCCAGCCAACCGATCGGATAGGCCAGCACCAGGGAAACGACATAGGTCATCGCGACGCATTTTCCGTAGATTTCCGGACTCATGCCGATGGAGGTGGAATAAAAGACACAGAAGAAATTGAACGGAATTCCGGCCAAGCCCGAGAGGGTGGTCGCCCCGAAAAACCACCAATAGTATTCTTTCCCAAAACACTCCTGGAAGTAGGTTTTGGCGGTTGCAAAAAAACCGCGAGTGGATCGTCCTTCATCCATCGGCACATGGGGAGGGTACTCGCCTTCCTTGACCTTCAGGCACATCAAAACGGTTCCGAAGCCATAGAGCGCGGCCAGACTCAGAAAAATCCAGACGTAAAGGGTCGCCGCTTTTCCGAAGAACTCGTCAAAAAAGATGATGCCGGCGATCAGGCTCAGGGCACGGAACAAACCGAAGAAGCGTCCGAGCAGAGGCTGCGGCACGACGTCATTCACGAGCGCCCCGTAGAGCCCATTTGATACCGTGGACGCCAGTGTAAAAATAATCCAAAAAACCACGAAGAACAGCAGTACCCAATTGTTTATTCCGATGGAAGGATGCCCAAGCCATTTGCCCACACCTGTTCCCATCGCAGGGCTGAAGGCCAGGCCGATCAAGCCCAACACCATGAACGGTGTGGAGGCCAGAAGGAACGGAATACGGCGTCCCCATCGGCTCCGATAACGGTCCGATTTGTAGCTGATAATCGGGCCAACGAACATGCTGAAGACGGTGGGGAGCGAGCCAAGGAACACGGCGGCGAACGTATCCGATGCCCCGAATTTCTTGACCAGGAGCGATATGGTCGGCGGGATGGCGCGGTCCTTCATCGACCAGGTGAAATCACCCCAGAGCAGCCAGCAGAAAAGGATGGCCAGGCCCGCCGTGGTGTAGGTGAGCGTGCCGACGCTCCAGAGCTTGCGCGGAGCGGGGCCAGTCGTTGGGCTGTCGGGGGTGTTGGCAGGAACGAGGGACATTTCTACTAAATAGCATCCTGTAACCAAACCGGACGGTAGGCGAATCCGAATTTTGGACGCTTGAAGACGATCCGTGTAGATTAGCGCCCATTTCCCACCAGACCTCGAAAACGCTCTGGTCTATGCAATTTCATTTGCCCGCCAATGAATGATTTTCTTTCCGCTCATCCCGCCCCAGGCGGGCGCCCAGTCGGCAGCGAAACGTCCGGCAAAAGTCAACGGACCGGTTTATTGTAACCTAGGGCCCAACCCTATTCCGGCGGTACGTAGTTTTTAGGACCGCCCAGGGCCATGAATTTGGAGTGGAGGACCAGCAGGGCGGCGGAGCCGAGGAAGCCCAGGTAGGCGCCCATCAGGAAGGTGTACCGGTAATTGTGGTGCGTATGGTCGAGGAAAATGCCGATGAGGGGTGGTAGAAGTATCCAGGAAACACTATACAGTAGTCCCCCCGCTGAAGCGAACTGGGCAAACTCGGCTCTTGGCAGAAGCCGCTGGCCAAGCGAAGCGCCCCCAGTCACCGCCGTTCCTCCGATGAGTCCGGAAGCCACCATGGAGACGCCAAATGTCCAGACGTCATGGACGAAAAAATAGGATGCAAAAGCCACTAAGCAGCCAACGATGTTTGTCACAATAACGAGGCGCAGAGGATGAAACCGGTCGGCCAGCCAGCCAATCGGATAGGCCAGCACCAGGGAAATGCCATAAGTCAGCATGACACATTTTCCATAAGTGTCGGGGCTCATGCCGATGGACTTGGAATAAAAGACACCGAAGAGCGCGCTCGGAATTCCGCTCATTCCCAATAGAGTGGTCCCCCCGAAAAACCACAGATAGTATTCTTTCCCAAAACATTCCTGGAAGTAGGTTTTGACCGTTGCAAAAAAACCGCGAGTGGATCGTCCTTCATCCATCGGCACATGGGGAGGGTACTCGCCTTCCTTGACCTTCAGGCACATCAGAACGGTTCCGAAGCCATAGAGCGCGGCCAAGCCCAGAAAAATCCAGACGTAAAGGGTCTCCGCCTTTCCGAAGATCTCGCCAAAAAAGAGCATGCCGGCGATCAGGCTCAGGGCGCGGAACAAACCGAAGAAGCGTCCGAGCAGAGGCTGCGGCACGACGTCATTAACGAGCGCCCCGTAGAGCCCATTCGATACTGTGCTCGCGAGTTGGAGAATAATCCAGAAAACCAGGAAAAACATCAGCACCGAGGTATTCAATCCGACGGAAGCGAGCCCGAGCCATTTGCCGACACCTGTTCCCAGCACCGGGCTGAAGGCCAGGCCGATCAAGCCCAACACCATGAATGGTGTGGAGGCCAGAAGGAACGGAATGCGGCGCCCCCATCGGCTACGATAACGGTCCGATTTGTAGCTGACAATCGGGCCCACGAACATGCCAAGGATGTTTGGAAGCGAGCCAAAGACCACGGCGGCGAACGTATCCGACGCTCCGAATTTTTTAAGCAGGAGCTGCATGGTCGGCAGGATGGCGCGGTCCTTCATCGACCAGGTAAAATCACCCCAGAGCAGCCAGCAGAAAAGGATAACCAGGCCCGTTGTGGTGTACGTGAGTGTGCCGACACTCCAGAGCTTGCGCGGAGCGGGGCCAGTTGTTGGGTTGTCGGGGGTGTTGGCAGGAACAAGGGACATTTCTACGAAATACCATCCTGTGAGTAAACCGGACGGTAGGCGAATCCGAATTTTGAACGCTTACTGCGCCCGTAAACGGCGAGGGGCCCATGATGCGATGACGGCTCTGCATGGTAATAGAATTGTGAAGTAAAGCCTTGCCGACAAGGGTAACCCGGGAACGAGGAAAATATAATCGCAAAGATTGCAGGTGACCGCTTCGCTTGACGAAAAGGCATAAATTTTCCACCGTGCATCTCGGAACAATGAAATTTTTCCACTATCCGGAAAGGCGGCGTGTTTTCACGCTGAGCGTAGTTCTCTTTCGCGTGATGCTCATCGGCTTCGCCGGGCTTCTCGCCCGTGCGCAAACTCTCACCACCGAATTGCCCGTTCCAAATATAGGTGACTTAACTCGCGTGGACCGCAACACGTTGCCCAGTCCGCAGGATACGAACACCGCTACTTACATTCTTAAAACCAGCTCCCATGCGACCATGGGAGACGCCTATGTCGTTGTCACCGATCAAACCGACGCGGCCTTTCTTGATCCTCTTGAACGCCTGGCCCAGTTTCACCACGGCTCCATTGTCCACGTGAATGATCTCGGCGCGTTACGGACGTCAGCGACGGAACGCGATCAATTGATATCAGACCTCCGCCGCGCACAGCCACGTTTCGTGGCCATCGCCCCGAAATTATCGAGCTTCACGGAAAACATGCTCCTCGGCATGTGGAACGTTCTTGCGATGCTCAGTGATGACCAGCAGTTGCCCGTATTTCCCGGTATTCTCGTCGCGCCCAATCAAACTGCGTTCAACTCCCTAATAGATCGTTCGATCAATTACAGTCCCCAGACCGTTGGCCAGATACGCCCTTTCGTCATGGGTCAGGTCCTCGGTCCGAAGCCTTTCGGTCTGCGTTCACTGCAAAAAATCCGGATGATGCGCAATCTCTTTACCGACCACGGCTGCGCCACCCATAGCCTCGTCATCCTCGCCTACACCGCCGTGGAAAGGGGGGTGAATATCGCTCCCGCGACTGATCAATGGCAAGTGGCGATGAGCCGACCGGACCAGTCCATCGAAATGATCCCTCCGGATGCTCGGCCCGCGCTCGACGACGCCTCGCTCCTGCTCATGTTCGGCCACGGCAACCCTGACACTGTGTGCAATCTGAACGTCAGTGACTTTCGCGATGTCCGAATGACTAACAAAACCGTGATGTGCGGAGATTGTTTCTCAGCTTCCATCCAGGGGAATGACGAGAGTTTTGCAATGCGAGCCGTGGAAAATGGGGCTGATGTCGTGTACGCCCACATGCGCGAAAACGCGGGTTTTCCTCATCTTTTCCCCGTCCTGGAAGCCTGGATGAATGGGCTTACCGTCGGCGAAGCCTATCAACGCCAGATCAACGCCCTTCTAGCGTTCAACGGCTTTTCTGCGGATGATTTAATCTCACGCAATGTTGCGGACGCCAACGCTCTACTCTACGTCATCATCGGCGACCCGGCCCTCCAACCTCTGGCGAAAATGACACCGGCTACGCTTTAGCGCCTTGCCGTACGTGAGTGGTTTTTTGGAGTGAAAACGCCATGCCTACCGACCGGTAGGTAACTTTGAGGTTGACTCGCCTTTCCCCGCTGCCAGCGTGGTTGGGCCATGGCCAAAACCATCCCACCCGATCCGCGCCAGCGGCTGCTCGAAGCCTGCCTGAAACTTTTTGCCAACCGGGGCTACGCGGGGACGTCGGTGCAGGAAATCACCGGGGAGGCGAAGGTGACGAAACCGACCCTCTATTATTACTTCGGTAACAAGGAGGGGCTCTTCCAGGCCTTGGTCGACCAAGCGATGGACGAGCGCCTGCGTCTTATCCGCGCGGCGGCCCCGCCGGAGAAGGACACGGTGGAGCAGCTCACTGGCATCATCGTGGCGGTGACCGATTTCGCGCGGCGCCAGCCCGATCTGTTGCGGCTTTGCTTCTCCATCGCCTTCGCCGCGCCGGAGGAATTTCCGGCCGGGTGCAAGAAGCGCCACAAGATGGGGGAGTCGTATTTCTTCGTGCGGGAGATCATCCGGATGGGGCTGGAACGCGGGGCGCTGAACGCCGCCTTCAGCCTGGATGAATTGACGCAGGCCTATTTTCAGATGGTCCAGCATTCGACCGTGCTAACGGTGCTCGCGTCGAAGATGAAACGGGAGAATTTGCCCGTGCGCCTACCGCCGCCCATGGAAGCGAGGCGCACGGTGGAGCTTTTCTTGACCGGGGCGGCGGGTAAAAAAGTTGCGAAGACCGGAGGCAAGGCCACGCGGAATATCCGGGGACTGACGAAAGCGGTCACCGCGATGGCGGTCTTTCTGGGGCTGTCCCTGCTGAGCGCGAGTGGCCAGGCGACGAATGCGCTACTGGTGACCAACGTGGCTCCGGCCGCCGCAGCGACGGTACCAACCAACGTTGCACCCGTAACGTCCACGACCGGTGCGATGGCTTCCTCCACGCCGGAGATAAACGCCGCCCCGCCCACGCCGGTGCTCGCTGTGACGGAGCCGACGGCGCTTCCCGCCGATGCCAGGCCGGTGCCGGAAGCGGTGAAGGCGAGTCACCCGGAACTGGCGACGGTGTCGCCCATCGCGGCAAACGCGCGCAATCCGCGCGCGCTTGATCTCCAGACCTGTTTTCAACTGACGGCGGTGCGGGACGATTCGCTGAAAATCAGCATGCAGGACATTTACGTGGCGCAGGCGCAGTTGAGCCAGTCGATCGCGGCGCTGTGGCCGTCGTTCTCCGTGAACAACCAGCAGGAATACATCCACTACAACAACTCGGTCAACGGCTCCCTCGGCTTCCTCAGCGGTTTATCCATTCCGGGCAGCAGCGGATCGAGCAGCCTGGGCAACTCGACCTCGTCCGGAAACACGAGTTATACCTCCCAATCCAACGTGACGATGAATTACACGATCCTCAACGGCGGGCAGAACTGGAACAACGTCGGAGCGAGCGCCGCGGCAATAGCGGCGAAAAAGCAGACACTGGCGCGTGATTACCAAACGATCTACCAGGACGTGGCGCAGGCTTTTTACGACGTGCTGGAGTACGAGGGGGATCTCGTCATCCAACACGACCTGATCGACGCGCTGCAGGCGCGCGTGGACGACTTGAGAGACCGGGTGGCCCTGGGGCGGTCGCGTCCGGCGGAGTCTTTGCAAGCGCAGACCGACCTGGCCAACGCGAAGGTGACTTTCGAGCAGCAAAAAGGCTCCCTGAACGCGTCGAAGGAAACCCTGGCGTTCTACATCGGGATTCCGTCGGACGCATTTGAATTGAAGGACACCCAGCAATTTCCGAAAACCTCCGACCTCGAATGGTATCTCGGGCACAGCGCGTCGCGGCCCGACGTGCTGTCGCAGGTGGAAAGTTTGCGGCAGGCCGAGAGGCTTCTATCGGTTGCTAAGGGGGAACTCTGGCCGACCGTGACGGCGAGCGGAAACTACCTCGCCTCGCAGGACCCCGTGTCGAACAACATCGACGCAACGGTTGTCCTGGAGATCTCCATGCCGATTTTCGACGGCGGCCTCATCCTCGGGCAAATCCACCAGAACAAAGAGCTGGTGCGGCAGAGCGCGCTGAACGTGGAGCAACTCCAGCGCACGGCGGACCAGGACACGCGGACGGCCTACGTGAATTTCAACGCGAGCGCGGCGCAGGTGGTGGTGCTGCGCGAGGCGGCGATTCTGGCTGCAAAAAATCTGGAGGCGCAGGTGGACGATTACCGGCGTGGGGTGGTGAGCAACCTTGACGTGCTGACGGCGCTGCAGGATTACCAGACGGCGCGGCAGCAACTGCACAACGCGAACATGCAGGCGCGGCTGAACCTGATCAACCTGCACGTGGCGGCGGGAATGGCGGCGAGGGGACCGGGGGCCAACAACCAGGCGCTGCCGGTAACAACGACGACGGGAACGGCGAAGTCCTCCCCTTAAGAAGTTATGACCTTTTTTGTACACCCTTTCTTTGCGTCACCCGTTTTTACGCATACAGGCGAAATGGCGGTCGGTTTTTTATTATATGTAGCTGTAGTGCCGGTATGTGTGCTCGGGGCTTTGCTAAAAGGTCACGTATTTCTGGGTCTAGGACTGTTGCAAATAATCGTACTCGGTTCAGCAGAGACAATACAGTGGCGATTTACGAGACAGGCTACGCTGCCGATCAAACTACTTAGTCGTTCCTTAAAAAACCGTCCCCGCCTCTGGGATTAATCTAGGTGGAGGAAAATAAATCGACCAAGAATTGAACGAAGTGGTCTGAAAACTGGTCGAAACGGGGAAGATGAAAGCCAAGCGCAAACCTGTTGAACAAAGATCGTTTTTATTACCCACGCTGGCCGAGCAACTTGATGCGCGGCGACCGATTTACCAGTTGGCGGGCAAAATCCCGTGGGGTGACTTCGAGGAGGAGTTTGGCGCTTTCTACAGCGAGGAGGGGCGACCGGCCAAGCCGGTGCGCTTGATGGTGGGGCTGCTGATTTTGAAACAACTCCACGACCTGGGCGATGAGACGGTGGTGGAGGCGTGGCGGGAAAACTTCTATTGGCAATACTTCTGCGGGGAGGTGGAAATGCAGTGGGGCGCTCCGTGCGAGCCAAGCGACCTGGTCCACTTCCGCCACCGGATCGGCGAGGCTGGGATGCAGCTGATCTTGGCGGTGTCGATCCATCTCCACGGTCCGAAGGGCGGGGAAAAGGAGGTGGTGATCGACACCACCGTGCAGGAAAAGAACGTGACCTATCCGACCGACACGAAGCTTTACCGCAAAGTCATCGTGCGGTGCTGGAAGCTGGCCGATCACGAGCAAATCCAGTTGCGGCGGCGTTATCGAAAAGAGGTGCGAAAATGTCTCTTGGCCCAGCGGGGCCGGGGCCACTGGCGCACGGTGAAGCAGGCGCAGCGGGCCACGCGCAAGTTGAAGACCCTCGCCGGGAGACTGGTGCGGGAACTCGGACGCAAGCTCTCAACGGCGGCTTTGGAAAAACATCAGGGTGATCTCGCTCTCTATCGCCGGGCGCTGGCGCAAAAGCGCAACGACCACGACAAAATCTACAGCCTGCACGAGCCGCACATCTATTGCGTGGCCAAGGGAAAGGAACACAAGAAATACGAGTTTGGCACCAAGGCCAGCGTCGTCCTGACCAAGACCGGCGGGATCATCGTCGGGGCCGTGGCGCACGAAGACAACCTCTACGACGGCCACACCCTGCCGGAAGTGTTGCAACAAACCGAAGCCCTCACCGGCAGCGTGCCCGCGGTGGCCATCGTGGATCGAGGTTATCGCGGGACCCGCCGCATCGGCGAAACTGAGATCTTGGTGCCCGGTCCCAAGCCCAAAGAACAGACGCCTCACCAGATCCGCCAGCTGCGCCAACGCTTTCGCCGCCGCTGCGCCATCGAACCGGTCATCGGCCACCTGAAAAGCGACTACCGCCTGGCCCGCAACTACCTCAAGGGCTTCGCCGGGGACACCCGCAACCTGCTGCTGGCCGCCGCTGCCTGGAACTTCAAGAAGTGGCTCAACCTTGTCGTCTCGTTTTGCCTCAACTTCCTGCGCTCGCTCTTATCGGCCATCGACTATCCTTCGCTACGCCCATGTGCTTTTTAAGGAACGACTACTTAGCGCAATCGCAACTTACTTAATGGCTAATCTCATTTTTTTCCTAGGTTTTGTTTTTTCGTCTACTTCGTTGCCGGTGGAATTTCAATTTAAGTAATTACCCTTTAAAATGAATCCCACGCCACCAGCGGGAAAACCGGTCGTGACCCGGCGGCGGAGCCCGGCCATCGCGTCGCTGGCCGATTTTTCGATCCGCTGGCCGGTGTTCGCGTGGATGCTCATGGCGGCGATGATCATCGCCGGGGCCATCGGGCTGTCGCGGCTGGGCGTGAGCGAGCAACCCGACGTCGATTTTCCGGTGCTGACGATCAATGCGACGTGGAGCGGGGCCGCGCCGGAGGTGATGGAGACGGAGATCGTCGACAAGATCGAGGAACAGGTGATTTCGACGCAGGGAATCCGCAACGTCACGTCCCAAATCCAGCAGGGGCAGGCTTCGATCACGCTCGAGTTCGAGATTGGGCGCGACATCGACGCGGCGCTCACCGAGGTACAGTCCAAGCTCAGCGCGGTGGAGCTGCCGCTGGGCGCGGACGAGCCAACGATCATCAAGAGCAATCCGGAGGACCAACCGATTCTGTTGCTGAGCGCGTCGTCCACGTCGCGGGACATCCACGCGCTGACGGAGTACCTCGAACTGAACGTGATCGACCAGCTTAAGATTCTACCCGGAGTCGGCGAGGTGACCCTGGCGGGATATGAGCAGCGCAACCTGCGCGTCTGGGTGGACAACGACAAGCTGAAGCCGCTGCAACTGACGATCCTGGATGTGAAGACCGCCCTGCAGAGCGAACAGGTGGAGGAAGCGGCCGGGTATCTCGAGAACGCCACCAACGAGTTTAATGTGCGGACGATGGGCGAGGGGGTCACGCCCGAGCAGGTGGGCGACATCCGGATCAAAAGGCGGGGCGGAGAGGAAATTTACAACTCGAACATCCGCATTCATGACGTGGCGCGGGTGGAGGACGGGCTGGACGACATCCAGCACCTGGCTCTGGTGAACGGGCGGCCGGGTATCGGCATCGGCATCAAAAAGCAGCACGGAACCAATTCAGTGGCGGTGGCGGACGCGGTGAAGGCGCGGCTGGCCGAGATCCAAAAGACGCTGCCGCCCGACATTTCCATCGCGGTGAATTTCGACAGCAGCGTGTTCATCCGGGACGCGATCCACGAAACCGAGTTCACGCTGGGGCTGTCGATCCTGATCACGAGCTTGGTCTGCTTCCTGTTCCTCGGCTCGTGGAGTTCGACCTTCAACGTGCTGCTGTCGATTCCGACCTCGGTGATGGGGACGTTTGCGGTGCTTTATTTCATGGGCTTTACGCTCAATTTTTTCACACTGCTGGGGCTGTCGCTGGCCATCGGCATCGTGGTGGAAGACGCGATCATGGTGCTGGAGAATATCGTGCGCCATGC
>JAJSLI010000112.1 GCA_021272315.1 Methylacidiphilales bacterium
TTTTTTGCATTGGGTGTCGCGCATCGCGGTGAACACCTGCCTCAACCAGATCCGTCACGAAAAACGGAGGCCCGAGGTGCGGCTGGCCGACCTGACCGAGGAGGAAGCCGGAGTCGTCGAGAACCTGGCGACGCGGCCGGATGAACTCGATGTCTCGCAGTCGCTCGCCGCGCGCGACCTGGTGGAGAAACTGCTGGAGGGGTTGCGTCCGCCCGACCGGCTGCTAATGCGGTTGATGTACCTCGAGGGGCATAGCCAGGAGGAGATTTCCGCCTTGACCGGCTGGAACGGCGCGCTCATCAAGGTGCGGGCCTTCAGGGCGAGGTCGCAATTGCGGAAACGTTATGCTTTACTTATGAAGGAGCAGCCATGAATCGAATCGATGACCAACTGGGACGGCTTTTCCGGGCGGCAGTTCGTCCGGATACGGACGCGGCGGTTCCTCCCTTCGGGATGGAAGCGCGGGTCCTGGCGGCATGGCGTGAGGCGGCGCAAGCTCCGGACGGCTTTTGGGACATGAGGCTGCTCGTGCGCGGGCTGATGGTGGCGACGGCGCTGATGGCGTTGAGTCTCTGGCCCGCGATGCAGAGTCAGTCGGGCAATCCGGCTTCCGATTACCAGGAATTGGCTGATTCGACGGTGCAGGTGGACAACGCGCCATGAGTTCGGCGATTTTCAAGCCGTGGCTGGTGCTGGTGCTGATCTTTCTGGCCGGCGTGGGCACGGGAATACTCCTCACTGTGGGGCTGGGTTCCCATTTCAAGCATCCGCCGGGCGCGCAGATCATGAAGCGCCACTGGATGGCGTATCTGACTGAAAAGCTCAACCTGACCGCCGACCAGCAGGCGAAGATCGAGCCGATTGTGACCGATGCAGCCACACGGCTCCAGGCGCTTCACCATGACGAGATGACCCAGGCCTCGCGCATCATGGATTTGGTCAACAGCCAGATTTCGGCCCTGCTCACGCCGGACCAAAATACGAAATTGCAGCAATTGAAAAGCGAACGTGACAGGGAATTTCCAGGTCGCCCGCATCCTTGGATGCGTCCCGGTGGACCGCCGCCCGGGATGGGCGGTCAGGGTGAGCCGGCTGGATCACCGCCACCGCCCCCCCCCCAACTCAGGGGCAATAGCAGGGCCTGTTTACATAAATTTATCGGGAGTGAGGGCTTGATTCCTTTCGAGTTATGGCCATAATATAGTTATGGCCGTAACTAAAGTAACTTATTCCCTGAAACCGGAAACGGTGGGCCGCGTGCAGGAGCTGGCCACACTCTGGAACGTGCCGAAATCGGAGGTCATCCGCCGGGTCATCGACAAGGCGGTCCTGGACGAGCCCATCCCTGCGAAAAAGGAGACCCCGCTGGAGATATTCATGCGGCTCCAAACCAAAGACGGAATATCGCGCGAAGCCGCTGAGAAATTCAACGCGGAAGTGCGGAGAACCCGAAATGCCTCGGGCCGGAAACGGGGATGATTCATCTCGATACCAACTACCTGATCGGTTTGGTAACCGCTCATTCACCTTTGCAGCCAATTTTGTTCGAATGGTTGAACACGGGTGAAAAACTGGCTGTCAGCACCATTGCCTGGAGCGAGTTTTTAAATGGTCCGGTTACCCGGCAGCAAGTTCACGAAGCTTCCGCAATATTGGAGGCCCGCATCGTGGTTTTTGGTATTTTCGAAGCTGAAATGTCGGCTCGGATTTTTAATCAGACAGGGCGAAAGCGGCAGAGACAGATCGACTGTTTCATCGCTGCGACGGCGATTTGTGCTCGAGTGCCTCTGGCCACGGACAATCAAAAGCATTTTCTTCCCTTTGTCGCGGGTGGCTTGCAACTGGCCTGACGCTTCCCCCGCTTCAACTATCCCTCACGGATAATAGTAATAATAATAGGGATAGTATGGATAATAGACAGGTACCGACCTTGTCGGAAGACCTAACTTTGTCCGTAAGTCATTCACTTGATCAATCTCCTGGGCGACAATATCGCGATAGGATGATTGTGACGAGACTGCGTGCGCATAGCCCTCGTGAGTGTATACCGAAGCCATTTCCCGCAGTTTATCGCTAATATCGTCCTCTAATCCCCTGATTTGATGCTGGATCTCGGCTTTGTCAGCATCTGACAACGTGGGTGCGGCAGGCTTTTGATCGGTCGCGGCTTCCGTCTTGAGTTGTTGCTGGTGTTCCTGTTTCTCTTTTTCAAGCAGTGCTTGCGAGGCAATCTCGTCTTTGACTCTGGCTTCCCCGGCAATTTTTGCCAGGTCAGGATCAAAATTCAATTGCTTTTGAATATCGGCGGGAAGCGTAATGATATCGATCCTGGCTCCTCCTTCGTCATCGAGAATTGTCACACAGTCGGCCTCGACCTGCTTGACAACCACTTTGTTGTACGTCTTGCCGTCGAGGGTTGTCCATGTCCAATTCGCTTGCGCGGGGAGAGGCGAGGGGGGAACAAAGATTTTTTGAGCCCCCAAAGAAAGCGATGCTGCTGGTGAGGTTGCCGCCGGTGAAGCTGCCGCCAGGGAGGCTGCCTTTAATTGAGCAACCTCATCCTTTAAACTTTTAACAGTTGCCTTGAGGGCGTCATTTTCGCTTCCCAAAGACGTATTGGCAGTTGAAAGGTCCGTGCATTGTTTTTGAGATTGCTCCAATAAAGCTCTCGTGCCGTTTGGATCATGCTTAAAATCTGCAAGCGCATCTTGAAAGGCGTCGGGCTGAGTATTGTACGCCCAGGCTATGACACCCCCGATAAGCAAAATAAAACCGACAAACGCCGTTTTCACTTGGGCCAAGTATGGTCATGCGATAAAACCATGCAAATATAAAAAGATTGTTTAACTTTCATCAGAAGACGAAGAAAACGGTCGTGATTCAACTGACTTCTATAGTGATTAGGCCAGCTTCACATATGAGAGTTTCTGGTATCGCGGTATGACGCATCGTTTTGAGAAGAGCTACTTCTTCCTCAACTTCTCCCACTCCGCCAGCCGCGCGCGGATTTTGGCTTCGTAGCCGTGATCGGTCGGCTTATAGAAGCGGCCTGGCTCGATGCCGTAGCTTTGCGGCGCGATGACGCCGGGAAAATCGTGGCTGTACTGGTAACCCGCCCCGTGGCCGAGTTGTTTGGCGCCGGGATAGTGGGCGTCGCGGAGATGGCGCGGCACCTGGACGACCTCGTCCTTTTGCACCGCTTCGACGGCGTTGCCGATGCCCATGACCGCCGAGTTGCTCTTGGACGCGCAGGCCAGGTAAAGCGTCGCCTCGGCGAGGGGAATCTTGCCCTCGGGCATGCCGATGAACTCGACGGCGTGGTGCGCCGCGACGGCGACAACGAGGCCCTGCGGGTCGGCCAGCCCGATGTCCTCGCTGGCCAGGATGACGAGCCGGCGGGCGATAAACCGGGGGTCTTCGCCCGCCTCGATCATTTTGGCGAGCCAGTAAAGCGCGGCGTCGGGATCGCTGCCGCGGACCGATTTGATGAAGGCGGAGATGGTGTCGTAATGCTGGTCTTCGTCCCGGTCGTAGAGGACCCGCTTTTTCTGGACGCATTCCTCGACCGTGGCGGCATCGATGTGGACCACGCCCTTGGCATCGGCGGGGGTGGTCAGCGCGGCGAGCTCGAGGCCGTTGAGCGCCCGGCGGGCATCGCCCTCGGCGGTGGCGATGAGATGGGCTCGGGCTTCCGGCGCCAGGTCGATCTTGAGCTTGCCGAGACCCCGCTCGGGATCGGCCAGCGCGGCGTCGATCAGGGTGGAAAGCTCGGCGGCGTTGAGCGGTTCGAGCTGAAAAATCTGCGAGCGCGAGACAAGCGGGCCGTTGATGTAGAACGACGGGTTATGCGTGGTCGCGCCGATGAGGCGGACGTTGCCGGCCTCGACGTCGGGCAGAAGCACGTCCTGCTGCGCCTTGTTGAAGCGGTGGATTTCGTCGATGAAAAGGACGGTGCGGCGCTGGTTGACCTTAAGCCGGGTGACGGCCGCGGTCAGGACGCGGCGCAGGTCGGCGACGGCGGCCTCGACGCCGTTGAGCCGCTCGAAGTGGCATTCGGTGCGGCGCGCGATGACCTCGGCGAGGGAAGTTTTGCCGACGCCGGGCGGACCGAACAGGATGAGGGAGGCGAGCCGATCGGCTTCGATCAGGCGGCGCAGCGGCTTGCCCGGCGCGAGGAGATGGCTTTGGCCGATGTACTCCTCCAGGGTGCGGGGACGAAAGCGCGCGGCCAGGGGCGCGGTGGGGGAAACGGCGCCGGCATCGCTGGATGAAGAAGCGCCGAAGAGATCGTCCATGGCTTTAGTGTAGCGGCAATTCCTGCGCGATAGCGCAAAAACTTTCTGGGCAAACTGAATGGAAAAGACCGGGAGGTCAATCTACGACCGTCGCACTTTAAATTCGGCCCGTCGCCCAGCGGTCGTGACATACCCCCGCGTAGGTCGCGTATCTTAGAGCTAAGAGGTGGCGTGTCTTGCTTTTATTGCACTGAGCCTAAGTAATCCAACACCCCCAGTCATTTTCCACATCTTTTCTTGGAGCAGAAACAATAAAAGGTTTACACTACAAAAGTGAAATGGCTGCGATTAACACTGTTTGCAGCCGTTGTGGTGGCTCTTCCCTTTGTCGTCTCTTGGTGCTGGGAGATATATCGTAGTTTCGGTACAGCAGTTCCGGGGACTTCGGCCTTTCGCACCTATTTTGATTCTGCGCATGGGATGGCGAGCACTTCAGGCACTTTCAAATTTGCTGGAGGTGAGAAGATCTATCTCGAATGCTGGTCGCCTGGCACACTGATGCGCGACCATTTCGTCAAATTCGTCATCTACCGTCCAAGCCATCGCATTCCGGAGATGAAGGATACCCTCACGTGGGCGGAGCGTTACGCGGAACTGAAAGATACCCT
>JAJSLI010000101.1 GCA_021272315.1 Methylacidiphilales bacterium
GCGCTTTTTTCTTAAAAATCTCTTGGAACGGCGTTTTGCCCTTGATTTCGTCATAAATCCCCACCTAAAATAGACTTTCTCTCCGAATCTTGTTGGATCCCGCCGAGTTTTTGTCATCGTGAAGCGATCCCAAACGTCGCTTCCGACGTAAAGCTTAAAGGCTTTCATTTTTTCGTAATATGAAGGGGAAGGTCATGTTAAGGTCCAATCGGAGACCCGGTTTCACGCTAATCGAATTGCTGGTGGTGATTGCGATCATAGCCATTTTGGTCGCGCTGCTGGTGCCGGCCGTGCAAAAGGTACGTGAAGCAGCGGCGCGGACGCAGTGTACAAACAATCTCAAACAGATCATGCTGGGATGCCATTCTTACCACGATGCCATCAAAGTGTTGCCGCCGGGTTATAACGGCAACACCTGGGTCGCCACCGGGGCGTATATTTTGCCGTACATCGATCAAACGGTGGTATTCAACCAGATCCCGGCGAACATGTTCATCATCTTGCCGAATGCGAACCCCGAAGCGAGCGCAGCCGAGACGGGGGCCGGCAATTCAACGAATTTGGGATCGCCGCAGACGGTCAATTGGGGGCTCACCGGCAATGGCAATCTTTGGGTCAACGCGCCAGCTGTTCAGGGCTCGGGTTTGCCGGCCGGCGCGACTTTGTACTCGAATGTCGCCACGGCCGTTCTCGACGTGTTCCTCTGTCCCTCCGCCGATCCCTACCGAACGATCACCACTGGCGAATTCATTTGCTACGATGAGGTCTTGACCACTGCGGGTGCCCTGGCATCCGTCGGTTTTTATGAGGCTACCGGCGGTCTGGGCAGGACCAATTACGTTTCAAACGGCGGGTGCATGGGCGGTTATACAACGGGGGTTCTTTTCATCGACAATTTCTGGGGGCCGATGTATGCCAACTCGCAAATCTCCTTGGTTGCCATTACGGATGGCACCTCGAACACGATTGGCTACGGAGAGACCCTTGGAGGACCGATTCTCGGTCAGCGGCCTTACGCCTGGACCTGGATGGGTTCCGGCGGGTTTCCAACTCTCTGGGGTCTCCCGCAACAACCGAATTGGTGGAGCTACGGCAGCTGCCACCCGGGCGTTTCCATGTTCGCTTTTTGTGACGGCACGGTGCGCCCCCTGGCGGCCATTGCCTCGGACGACACCGTCAACCTCAATTTCTCCCTGCCCTACAACTCCTGGAATTACTACCAGGCCCTGTGCGGCTGCATCGATGGAGTGGAAGTCCCCGACGAGATGTTCTCGCCGTGAGGTCGGCTCGTTGCGATAACCAACAAGAAACGGGATTCCGCGTGTTGCTTGGGAGGCCGAATGAAACCTCAGAATTGGGTTTATGGGTTGCTAGTGGCGTTCTTGTTGTCGATCGGCGCCTGCAAAAAGCCTCCGGCCCCGGCTCCCCAGGGACCGCCTCCGGAAAAAGTCGAGTTGAAGGGACTCAACAAGAGTTTCAAACTCGAGAAGCTGCCGGATACGCCGCCCGAGTGATGCACCGCCGTGGCGCCGTTTACAAGCTCGATTTCTAACTTACCCAGGTTTCCTGAACCTGGGTTTTTTGTTGCAGGCATCAGGGCATAGGGTGGGCTGCTGGAGTTTCCAGGAGAAAAGACAAAATACGAAGAGCGAGGTACATTTTTTTCGCTCTACGCTTTTCGGACTTTTGTACCTATTTACTTAGCCGCATGAATTAAACGAAACAATAAGAAAGCAGGAAGGCAGGAAAAGAGTGATTCGGATTTTTCCTGCCTTCTTGCTTTCCTTATTATTTCTAAGGTGATGCCTGCTCCATTTGGCTAAAGAGTAACCGTACTTTGAATTTTGACGACTTAAATTGAAGGTCACACCGCGCGTTCACACCTCGACTTTTCTTTTTTCGCGCCATTCCTTATACCCACCCAGGCTCCGCGCCTAGGCGCGGCTTCTAAATCGTCTGGGGTCCGTGCCATGACTTATTATCCCGAGCAAACATCTCCCGCCAACGACGCAACCCCCTGGCGCCGCGGACGGCCTGGCGCCGACGATCGACAAACGTCGTTTCTGTTTTGGCTGACGATGCTGGCCCTGGGCTGCGTGACCTTGGTCGGCATGGCCTGGGGCGCCTCGAATGTGCTGGCACAGAAAGGTTCGGAAAAACTCTTGCGGGTGGACCTGCTTCTTCCTAAGCTCAAGAGTATTCACTGGGAACGGAAAGCCGGCGCTTTCCACATGTCGGAGCCTGCCCAGAGCGCGAAGGCTTCTCCGAAGGACCGGGACCCGATCGTGCCTCATGTGCCGCCGCCGGGGTTTGGTCATTCCAGCGCCATGGTTACCGAGACGCCGCACCACAGCGCGGCGCCGGAAACGAGGAAGCCGATGACCGCGCCGCCGGAAGGGGTACTGCTGCCGATCGTTGAGACGTGTGACGAACCGGTCGTTTATCTCAACCCCTGTACCCCGCAACGTGGAGACAGCCCGATGATGCGCAACTGGAAAACGCTGACGATGTATTCGCTGTTGACCGCCGCCGCCGCGACGCTGGCCCCGCCGCCGCTGCTGATGGCGGACGACAAGGAGGCGACCGACAAGTTGAGCAAGGAAGTGCAGGCCCTTACCCGGAGCGTGGACGCCCTGGTCGCGCGCATTAGCGATCTGGAAAAGAAGTCGCCGGAATTCGGCAAGGCGGACCTGACCCGCATCATTCGAGCCGAGTTGAAATCGATCGATGAAGGCGTGACCGAGCTCAGCACGGAACTCAAGACGGTGAAGCGGCGCGTCGATGGGCTCAAGGACGACGTCTCTGCGCTGAAAGAGGATCAGACCAAACAGAAGCAGCAGATCGAGAATCTGGCCGAGCAAGTCAACAAGCTCAACAATAAACTCGTTACCAGCAACGCC
>JAJSLI010000122.1 GCA_021272315.1 Methylacidiphilales bacterium
ACAAAGGGGAAATCTTATTGGCCGGAAAGCCAATCAAGATTAAACGCCCGGTGGAGGCCTTGCGGCATGGTATCGGAGGAGTACATCAGGAGTTCATGCTGGTTCCGTGGTTGAATGTGGCGCAGAATATTTTTCTTAACCTGGAACCGCGCCGCTGGGGCATCCTGGTTGACCACCGCCGCATGCACGAGGAGAGTCGGAGATTGCTGGACTCCCTCGATGTCCATATAGACACCAAGCAGCCATTGAAACACTTCGGCACCGCCATCCAACAGATGGTGGAATTATCCAAGGTGATGGCGGCAAATCCACGGATACTGATTCTCGACGAACCTACCGCGGTTTTGACCGAACGCGAAGTCGAGTGTCTGTTCAAGCGGATCAAGGAAATGCGCGCGCAAGGCATCGCGATCATCTTCATTTCCCACAGGCTGCAGGAAATTCGGGAAATCGGCGACCGGGTCACGGTTCTGCGCGATGGAAAAAATGCCGCTTCCGGATTGATGAACGATTTCAGCAACGATGAGTTGGTTCATATCATGGTGGGGCGCAATATCTCACAGATGTACCCCCGGAAGCGCCGGCCACCCGGGGAAGAGGCGCTTCGCATAGAGGAACTTTCCGTAAGAGGCGGCCCCCGGAACATTGATCTGACGGTGCGCAAAGGCGAGATTGTGGGGATTGCCGGGCTGGTAGGGTCGGGCCGCACGGAACTTGCCCAGGCAATTTTCGGCATACGCCAGATTGAGCAGGGGGAAATCACCCTTTTCGGCGACAAAGTGACGCCGCGCTCACCAGCTCAGATGGTGCGAAAAGGGGTCGGCTTAATCCCCGAGGACCGTAAGTTTTTCGGCCTGACTCTGAAGTTCTCCGTGGCATGGAATGTGGTGATGGCGAGTCTCAGACTTCACTTTCCACATTTCATAGTCAATGATTCCAAGGTAAATCGTCTGGCCGAAAAATTTGTAAAGGAACTGAGGATTGCAACTCCTTCCGTGAACCGAAAGGTGAAATACCTGAGCGGGGGAAGCCAGCAAAAGGTGGTCCTGGCAAAGTGGCTGGATACGGAATCAAAACTGTTGATCTTCGATGAACCGACGCGCGGCATAGATGTCGGAGCCAAAGTGGAAATCCATGCCTTGATGGATAACCTCGTACAGAAGGATATTGCCATTCTGATGATCTCGTCCGATTTGCCGGAGGTCCTGGGGATGAGCGACATCGTCTATGTGATGTACCAGGGGGAGATCACTGGAAGGTTCAACCATGACGAGGCCACTCAGGATAAAGTAGCTTCCTTGATGCTGGGTGTAAGTGGAGCGCGATGAAGAGCTATGAAGAATAGAGTTCACTTTCGCGTGGCCAGCATCCCCCCGGTGATCTGGATTATTTTGGCGTTGTTCATTTTGTACAGTTTTTTTGCCCCCGGGTTTTTCTCGGCAAGCAATTTATGGAATATAGGGGTTCAGGCTGCGCCGCTGCTGGTTCTGGCGATCGGGGCCACCCTGGTGATTTTGACGGAAGGCATTGACCTGTCGTGCGGCATTGTGCTCGGCTTTGCAGGAGTCGGATTTGCCTTGCTGGCGCAACGGGGCTTTCCGATCTGGCTAGCTATATTGGGCGGCATACTGCTTGCGGGAGTCTGCGGCCTGGTCAACGGCGTAATGGTCGCCTGCCTCCATTTGCCGCCCTTCATCGCCACCTTGGGCATGGCAAGCGTTATCACCGGTGCCGGGCTGGTCTCTACCGAGGGAATGTCCATTGCGGTACGGGATGAGGTTTTAGAGTTTGTCTCCAACGGGGCGCCGCTGGGCATCAAGATGCCTATTCTGATTGCCTTGGTGACCTTTGGCGTGGTTCTGTTCCTGATGAGATTCACCGCGTTCGGCCGCAACATTTATGCCCTTGGTGGAAACGCCGAAGCGCTTCGGTTGAGCGGCGCCAACCTTACGGCGGCACTGATTGCGACCTATGCGGTCGCCGGATTGCTGGCGGGGATTGCGGGAATTCTGGTTGCTTCCCGTACTGCTTCCGGTCATATCACCGCGGGATTAGGGTGGGACTTCGATGCCATTGCCGCCACCATCATCGGCGGAACCTCGTTCGAAGAAGGCAAGGGCGGCGTTGCCTATACGATTCTCGGAGTCATCCTGATTGCCGTTCTGCGCAATGGACTGAACGTTGCAGGCGTGCCGAATATGTATCAGTTTGCCCTGATCGGGACAGTGGTGCTCGGCGCGATCATATTCGATATTTTGATTCGGCGTCTGTCCGGGGCGGAGGAGAGCCGGTGAAATGAGTGAGATCGCCGAAACCGCAAACTTACTCGACAAGCCGAAAGGTCCCGGCTTAAAGCGCTACATCGGTCCCCTGCTGCGGCCGCTCGGGCTGCTTGCCCTGTGTATCGTTTTATCATTTCTGAACGAGAATTTTTTTACCCTGAAGAACATCATCAGCGTCTTAAGGCAATCGACGATCCTAGTGGTGGTGGCCGTTGGAATGACGGTCGTGATCCTTACCGCCGGGATCGATCTTTCCGTGGGAGGTGTGATGGCCTTGGTTGGCTGTCTCACCTCCCAACTCATCATCAACGGTACGCCCATCGTTCCGGCTATCGCCTGCGGCCTTGCCGTGGGCACCCTCTTCGGCCTGTTGAACGGCGTCCTGGTGCGCATTTTCGGCCTTCCACCCTTTGTGGCGACCTACGGCATGATGTGGATTGCCAATGGCTTGGCCATGATCTTGATGCAGGGAAAGATTATCTTCGGGCTTCCCGATAATTTTTTGTGGCTCGGTTCGGGCTATCTATCGATCATCCCCATTCCCGTCCTGCTTGCGGCCGTGGTGGCGGTTGCTTTTCATTTCTTTTTGAAAAAAACTGTTTCCGGCCAGGAAATCTATGCCCTGGGCGCCAATCGCGAGGCGGCGCGCTACTCGGGCATCAAGATAACCAAGACGCTGCTGCTGGTCTACAGTTTGAGCGGGTTCACGGCGGCCATCGCGGGAATTATTATGACGGCCAGGCTCGATGCCGCCCAGGAGGGAATGGGAGAGCCTTTTATGTTGCAGGCGATTGCAGCCGTGGTCATGGGCGGAAGCTCTCTGATGGGAGGTGAAGGGGGAATCCCGGGAACGATTATAGGGGCCCTGATCCTGACCCTTGTGGTCAACGGCTTGAACCTCATGGGAGTCCCCTCCATGGTCCATCCCCTGGTCACGGGCGCCGTGATTTTGACCGCAGTTTTCTTTGACATCGTCACCCGAAAATGGTCAGACTAGATTTACGAAACCAGCTCCGGGCTACCTAAGATCGTAGTGACAGGAACTCATAACTGTAAGTGGAGGCGTTGAATTCAATGGCGAACTTAACCATCAGGCCGATCAATACAGGGTATATTCCCACCTTTCCCAAGCAATACCATTACCATCATTCCACTCATGAATATGTCAAGAATATCAGCGATCAAAAAGTTGCCCTGCCGGTATTTACTTATCTGATCGAGGGCGGAAAAGAACTGATCCTGGTCGACACCGGCATGGCCTGGACCGAGCGGGCCGACAAATATCATCATGGCGGCTCGTACCAGCCGGAAGGAATGGCTATTCACGAGCAGTTGGCAAAGGTGGGTTACAAGTGTGAAGACATCGGCAAGGTCATCTTCACACATCTGCACTGGGATCATATTTTCTACATGGAGAAATTTACCAAGGCCCAGTTTATTGCGCACCGCACGGAATATGAGTTCGCGTTGAATCCCATCCCTCTCTACTACAAGTCTTACGAACACCCTGCCCTGGGGAACCGCCGTCCGTTTGAAGGCCTTAAGTTCGATGTCGTGGACGGCGAGGAAGAGATTGTCGAAGGCGTGAGGGTGTTCCCGACGCCGGGGCATTCACCGGGACACCAGTCGGTTGAGGTTGACACCAAAGACGGCAGCTACATATGCGCCGGCGATGCGTTTTTCCTGATGGCGAACCTCGACCCCATTCCCCAGATCCACTACACGATCACGCCTCCGGCACGCTACGCCGATATCGTTGCCTGCTGGAAGAGTATCGAGCTGCATAAGAAGCGGGCCGCACACCCAGGGCTGCTGCTCCCGTGCCACGAGCCCACGTTTGTGGAGCGCTTTGATAAGACGCCGGTGTTGGGTCTTTAAGCAAGCTGCGGATTAACGCGCCGAAACCGGGTGCTCTAGGAGGCCGCGGAAAAACTCGTACTAGGAGAACAGTTTTCTGCCGTCTGCTAGCGTGCTGTCCCGTAAGTTCGTTGCATAAGTTTTCAGGGTGTCATCCTGAGCGCAGCGAAGGATCTATGCATTACGAATCAAATACATAGATTCTTCGCTCG
>JAJSLI010000141.1 GCA_021272315.1 Methylacidiphilales bacterium
GCTTCTTTGCTGCGGTTGGTTTGCCGCGTCTTGACCCCGGCCCGAGGGAGGCGGGGGGCCGGGTTCAAAACGCAGGGGGGGATGCGGCTCCCGTTGGTCGCCGTCTGCGTGCGGGCGGCGTCGGGTTTCGGGCTTTGTCGCTGCTTCTATGGCTCCATACTGCGCCAACATCATGAGGTTGGGCGCAGCTTAATCAGACTGCATCAGCATGGTGGCCAACATGCTTATCTCGAAAGGCTTGTGGAGAAAGCCGCTCACTTCCAAATCTTGATAAGCGCGACTGCCTGCAACGGTCAAGCGCCCTGACATCACAAGGATTCGCCTCTTAAAATCGAGTGCTCGTACCGATTTAACAAATTACAACCCATTCATTTTCGGCATCGAATTGTCCTGCTGAAGTTTCCCGGTAATGCCGCCTGCGGCCTTTACGTGCGACGTGGCGACGCCATCCTCAAGGCCAATGAAGATCGCCGTTCACTGGTTTCGTTGTGACTTGCGTCTCCACGATAACACCGCCATCCATGCCGCCGTCACCGGATCGGATGCCGTTGTGCCCATCTTCATCTTTGATCCCAAAATCCTCGCTGCACCCGACGTCAGTCCCGGTCAGGTCGCCTTCATGATCGAGTGTCTCCGCTTGCTTGAAAAAAACATCGAAACCACCGGCGGCAAGCTCATCTTCCGGCACGGTCCGGTCCTTGACGAGATGAGCGCCGTCTTGCGCGAAGCCGGCGCACAGGCTCTCTACTACAACCGTGATTACGAGCCCTATGCCCGCGAGCGCGACGCAGCGGTTGAAAAGCTAGCCAGATCGCTCGGCGTTGAGGTCCACAGTTACAAGGACAGCGTCATCCACGAGCCTCACGAAGTACTCAAAGCTGACGGCGGTCCCTACGGCGTCTTTACTCCCTACAGTCGCTGCTGGCGCTCCAAGACCAAGCCCGTGGTTGTCCCCGCCGTCAAGCTTTCGCGCCCCGCGCGGTTGAAGTATCCCGCAAGTCTTCCGCTTCCCTCGGCTAAAGAACTCGGGTTTACTTTGGACATCGTCCTGCCACCCGCCGGTGAACGGGCCGCGCGCGACCGGCTCAAGGAATTTGCCTCCGGCGACCTCCTCCAGTACGCCGACAACCGCGACTTTCCTGCGCATGACGCCACCTCGCGTCTTTCGCCCCATTTGCGCCTGGGCACCCTCTCTCCCCGCACTGTTTTGGTTGCGATCGATAAAGCGAGCCGCGACCACCCCAAGGCACGCCGTTCGACCGGCAGCTTTGTCAACGAACTCATCTGGCGCGATTTTTACCGCCAGATTCTCTGGCATTTTCCCCATGTCGCCCATGCCTGCTTTCGCCCGAAATACGACGCGCTCAAGTGGGAGAACAATGAAAAATTATTCGCCGTGTGGTGCGAAGGCTGCACCGGCTACCCGCTGGTCGACGCCGGAATGCGCCAGCTCAACACCACCGGTTGGATGCATAACCGCGTCCGCATGGTCGTCGCCACTTTTCTGACCAAGGACCTGCTCATCTCCTGGCAATGGGGCGAGCGCTACTTCATGCAAAAACTCCTCGACGCCGATCTGGCCTCCAACAATGGCGGCTGGCAATGGAGCGCCGGGACCGGCACGGATGCCCAGCCCTGGTTTCGCATTTTCAATCCCGCCTCGCAGGCGCAGAAATTCGATCCCGAGGGGCACTACATCCAACGCTACGTCCCGGAAGTGGATACGCGCGCCTATAGCGCGCCCATCGTCAACCATGCCGGTCAGCGTCTGAAAGCGCTTGCTCTCTTTCGTCCTCTATGAACGCCGCGAGAACCCTTCTCCAGCGAGGTACGACTCATGGCGGGACAATGGGTATTTTTTTATCGGCCACGGCGATTCGGGCAATTTCCCGCAGCATCCCGCCGAAAATGAGCCCGTGCAGTGGATAGACCCCATACCAATAAGCGAGTCCCCACAGCCCCACAGGGTCAAAAATGGCCGTCTGTCGGATCATCGATCCATCGTCCGTGATTTCGACTTTAAATTCCAGCCAGGCGCGACCGGGCAGCTTCATCTCTGCCGCCAATCGCAAACAAGCATCCGGCTCGAATGCCTCCACCCGCCAGCAATCGACCACGTCGCCCACCCGCAGTTGCCTTGGATCGCGCCGCCCGCGCCGCAGACCAACTCCACCCACCAGCAAGTCCAGCCAGCCCCGCAAACGCCATAGCCAATTCGCGTAGTACCATCCCGCCGTACCACCGATGCGACGGATCGGCTCGAACGCCACCGCAGGCGGAACATTCACCTGCACCGTGCGGGAATCAATCAACCGGCTACCGAATCGCACGCCGCCCCACTTTTGCGGCTCGGCACCTGACGATTGCGCATCCGACCACCACGTCGCAGCAAGTTCGCGGTCTTCATCCCGCAATGCGTTCGCGATGGCTTCGCGCACTCCCATGGGACGAAGAGAGAAAACTTTCGTGGCGATATCGTCATTCACGACGGTCGGATGGCGAATACTGTCGATGAGTTTACGTCCAATGCGTGCATACACGGGAGTCACGAGGCCGAGCCACAAGCTCGACAGTCTCGGTGTCAGCACCGGCACGCGAATCATCAACCGGCGCAGGCCGCGTTGACGCGCATACTCGCGCATAAGACCGGCGTAGGAAACGCGATCCGGGCCGCCGATTTCAAAAATTCGACTCTCCAGCCCCGGCAATTCGCGTGCCCTGACCAGATATTGCAGCAAGTCCTCAATCGCCAGCGGCTGCGCGGGAACGCCGACCCACTTGGGCGTAATCATCACCGGCAGCCGTTCCACCAGTGCGCGCACCATTTCGAAAGAGAGACTGCCGGAGCCGATAATGACGGAAGCACGAAACTCAATGACGCATACTCCTGAAGAACAGAGGATTTTTCCGACTTCCTGACGACTGTGCAAATGCGGCGAAAGCCTGCCGCCGCTACTGTCACCCAGGCCGCCAAGATAAATGATCTTCCGAACCCCCGCATCCCGTGCCGCTGCTGCGAAATTTTGCGCAGCCAGACGGTCGGCCTGCTCGAAATCTTCCGTCGCCATCGAATGCACGAGATAGTACGCCGTGTCTACACCGGACAACGCAGGAGCAAGGCCGGCCCGATCCAGTACGTCACCGGCGATCACCTCGGTCTTCGGTCCCGCTTTAGGCAGAAGAAATTCAGGCCGACGCGCCAGACAGCGTACTGACTGCCCTGCGGATTCGAGGGCCTTGAGCAATCGACCCCCGACGTATCCCGAAGCGCCCGTGAGCAAAACCAAGGGTTCCTTATCCATCCTGATCATGTTCGCCTGCTTTAGCGAAATGACAGTAAAATACCCCCGCTGCTTGGAGCGGTTGGGATGGATACCGCAAAACACTTTTTGAAGAGAATAATCTGGCCCCGCCCGTAAGGACGGGGCCAGTTAAGCAAGGAAGCCCGCATCCTCAAGGATTCGTATTAAACCAAGCATGTGCCGCTTCCGGTGTGACCAGTTCCCGGTAATGGCCGAAGATCACTTCCGGCGAATTGCCCGCTTCCAGCGCCACCCGCGCCGTGTCATGCAGGATGGCGAGCCGGTAGGAGATGAACGAATGGCGCAGGCCGTTCTCCTGCCACGAAAAGCCCTCGCAAAGCCGAGCCGCCGCCAGTTGCGGGCGTTGATGCAGGCAAACTGGCCCGGAGGTTTGCTTGTGCGGCGTCAGCCAGAGCTTGAGGTTGTCTGAGATCGGCACCAAACGACGTTGCCGAGTCTTGGCCTTGCTCGCGTCCACGGTGATGAAGCCTCGATCCAGATCGATTTCCCTCCAATCGAGCCGTTGCAATTCGGCCATCCGCAGGCCCGCGAAGGCACCGATGGCCAGGAACGGACACAAGCTGGCATCGGCCTTCGCCAGCAGGCCGGCGATTTGTTCCGGCGTGAAGATTGCCACCGGAGCTTTCGTCTCCTTGTACCGCACCATGGCCGGAAAGGGACTTCCATCCTTGACCAGATACCCCCGGCATTCCGCCCAATTACCGCAGGCCATCAGAATGATCCGCATCCCGTTTTTGGTCTTGGCCCTGAACGGGAGGGCACCGAGCCACGCATCGAGTTCCGAGGTTTTCAAATCCGGCAGCGCCCTGCCGGGAAATATCTCGGCCAAGTCCCGGATCGTCTTGCGGCACTGGCTGACGTAATGAGCCGACAGGCCCGATTGCTGGCGCGAGTTCGCGAATTGCTCCGCGATTTCATCCAGCGTCAACCGAGGAACGTCCGCCCGGTTATGCCGCAGAAAAAACTCCACCGCTTCCCGTAGGGTGGCTTTGCCAAGTTTGCTGACGGCTTGCGCATGCTCCTCCACGGCGACATGCAAGGCGTAACTTGGCGCGAGAACCCGCCGCGCCGCCACGAGGCTTTCCAGTTCGGGCGTCGCCAAGGCTTCGACCGCTTTCGCGTCATTTGTCAATCCGCCAAGAATTTGCCTGGCCACCCGCTTGGCCTCTGATTTGTCAGCGAAGTTTTTTTGAACCCGTCTTCCTCCTGCATAATAGGCAAGCTGGTACATCGCCTTACCGCGATTGACCGAGGAATAAAGTTTGACTGTTTGCTTTCCGTTTGAGATTTCTGTCGCCATACACTATATGGCGGGATGTCAACCTATCAGCATTTGCTATGCAGCCCGTTATGCAAGAGGCAACCACTCACCTAAGTGGTTCTCGTTTGAATCCTTTTGCTACGGTCTATGACCGTCGCTACATTTTCAAAAGATGATCTCCTTCCTCCGCGGCACCGTAATTGAAGTTTTGCCCATGCGTCTCATTATCGAGACGGGCGGCGTTGGCTACGATGTCCACATTCCGCTTTCGACCTACGATAAACTCCCGGCTCCCGGCACTGAAACCAAAATCCTCACCCATCTCCAGATCCGCGAAGACGCCCATACCCTTTACGGCTTCGCCACCCCCGAGGAGCGCGATCTCTTCCTCCTTCTCGTCAACAATGTCAGCGGCATCGGCCCCAAGCTCGCGCTCGCCATCCTCAACGGCATCACGCCCGTCCATTTTCGCGGCCTCGTCGTCGCCGGCGACATCGCCGCCCTGAGCCAAATCAAGGGCGTCGGGAAGAAAACCGCCGAGCGGGTTATCGTCGAGCTGCGCGACAAAGTCGGCGTCTCCGCCGCGTGGGAAGCCGCCTCCGCCCGGCAAGGTCTCACCCCCGAGGAACAGCACGTCAACGACGCCGTCCTCGCCCTCATCTCCCTTGGCTACAAACAGGCCGAGGCCCACAAAACCGTCCGCGTCATCCGCGACGCCCAGCCCAAAGCCACCGTGGAGGAATTGGTCAAAGAAGCGTTGAAAGCTATGTAGCGATGGTCTATGGCCGTCACACTCCACGCTCTCTTGTCCATGGCTCAACCAAGGTAATCAGCAAGAAAACCGCTTATGCCTTCGATCATTGCCTTCACTTCAGTCTTATTAAATTGGTCAAATTCCCCATGCGCGGCTTTATTCCGAATAGCAGCCCAAGCTTTCAATTGCTTGGCTTTTAGATCGTTGAATATCCCTGCTTTCTTCAGATCATCGATCAAAGGATCAAGCGTCTTTGGCTTGCCATCGGATTTTTTGGTAAGAATGGGAGGTGTTTGCAAATCACAAATTTTTCTTAATCCTTTTTCCAGAATCGCACCGGCCAGAACCGCTGCAGGAACGTGATCGTATTTCCCTGAACCTCCTTCCGCCAGTAACTCTTCCGCTTGCCCCATATAGTCCGAGGCGATTTCGGCTTCAATCTGGGAAAATAGATCGTCGAGATAGCCGTTTTCGAAATCGTCCTTCACGGCCCTTAACGTGCTCAATCCTGTTTCGATAGTTTGTGCTGTCACATCGAGAAATTGTTCCGGAGCGTTTCCGTGAATACTACTTTTCGGTAATACTTGCGAAAGAAGCGTGGCTGATTTTGTGCGCCACTCTACAAGTTTTGACCAATTGAGCCTTTGAGAAGGCGGTTCCTGAACATAGGGTATTCCGGTCATTGAATCCCGTGCGAACACAGCAGGAACTTCCTCTGGGTTTTGCAGTATGTGTTCACCAGCGGCGATCAATTCATCGAATCGGGCGAGTAGCTTCGCCTTCAGATTCTTGGGAATACTCATGGCTTGTTCAGGTAGAGTGAGGCCGAACTGATCCCTCGACAAGCTCGGGATGACCATTTTCAATAGAACGCGCCATGCCGACCAAAACACCCCTCGACGCCATCCCGTCCGACCCACGGCTGGAGATTACCCTCCGGCCTGCGCTGCTCGAGCAGTTCGTCGGCCAGCTTCGGATCAAGGAACGGCTCGACGTCCTCATCGCGGCGGCCAAGCAGCGCGGCGACTCGCTCGAGCATCTCCTCTTCTGCGGGCCGCCTGGTCTCGGCAAAACCTCGTTGGCCCACATCGTCGCCAAGGCCATGGGCGCCAACATCACCACCACCTCCGGCCCCGTCATCGAAAAGGCGGGCGACCTCGCCGGCCTCCTGACCACCCTCCAGAAGGGCGACGTCCTCTTCATCGACGAAATCCACCGGCTCAACAAAAACATCGAGGAATATCTCTACCCGGCGATGGAGGACTTCCGCCTCGATATCATCATCGACCAGGGGCCCAACGCGCGCAGCGTCCGGCTTAACCTCCCGCGCTTCACCCTTATCGGCGCCACCACCCGCGCCGGCATGATCAGCGCGCCGCTCCGTTCCCGCTTCGGCCTGGTCAACCGCCTCGATTATTACCCGGCCGAGGATTTGCAGAAAGTCATCATTCGCTCCGCGCGCCTGCTCGAACTCGAAATCGAAACCGCAGCCGCGCTCGAAATTGCGCGCCGCTCGCGCGGCACACCGCGCATCGCCAACAATCTCCTGCGCTGGGTCCGCGACTACGCCCTCGTCCGCTCCACGCCGCCCGTCACCGTCGCCACTGCCGACGCCGCGCTGGCCATGCTCGAGATCGACCAGGACGGCCTCGACGAAATGGACAAGCGCCTGCTCGAAGCGCTCATCCACAAATTCGACGGAGGCCCGGTCGGTCTCAACTCCCTGGCCGTTTCCGTCGGTGAAGAACCGGGCACCCTCGAAGAGGTCCACGAACCCTACCTCATCATGGAAGGCTTCCTCAAACGCACGCCCCAGGGCCGGGTCGCCGCCAAGCGCGCCTACGACAAGCTTGGCCTCAAACCATCCGGTTCGCAGCAAGAACTTCTTTAATTTTCCACCGTACAATTCGCCATGAAAACCTTCCGCCACGAACTCATTTTCAACCTCCCGACCCGCCGAGATTTCGTCAACATCACCTCCAAGGTTCAGGACTGCGTGAACGAAAGCCGCGTTCAGGAAGGCCTTTGTCTGGTCAACGCCATGCACATTTCCGCCTCGGTTTTCATCAACGACAACGAAAGCGGCCTATTCGAAGACTGGGAGCGGTGGCTCGAAAAACTCGCGCCCGAAAAGCCGCACAACCAGTACCGTCACAACGACACCGGCGAGGACAACGCCGACGCCCACCTTAAGCGCACGATCATGGGACGCGAAGTGGTCGTCGCCATTACCGATGGCAAGCTTGACTTCGGCCCCTGGGAACAAATTTTTTACGGCGAGTTTGACGGCATGCGCCGCAAGCGCATCCTGGTCAAAATCATCGGGGAATAGCCGTCCCTCTCCCAAAGGCCACGCCCTTATTTTCGTACCCGCAGGCGGTGATCGTAAAGAGCGCCAGGACCGCCGCCGCCGCCACACTCGCCAGCGCCAACGCGTAGTTGCCACCGTGGCTCTGGGCAATTTTCGCCTGTAAAACCGCATTCGAGGAAGCCAGGAGATTGCCCAGTTGATAGGCAAAACCGGGGAACGTCCCACGCAATTCCGGCGGCGAAAGTTCGTTCAGGTGCGCCGGGACCACGCCCCAGGCTCCCTGCACAGCGATCTGGAGCAGAAACGCACCCGCGCCCAGCCAAAGCGGCGTGGTGGAAAAGGCCCAGAGCGGTATGATCGGCAGCGCCAGCACAACGGCGATGAGAATGGCCCTCCGCCGTCCCACCCGTTGCGACCACGCCCCAAAGGTCACACCGCCGATGATCGCCCCGATATTCGCCGCGATGGTGATGGCGCTCACCGTCGATGTCGGCAGCTTCAGTGATTGCAGGAAAGTCGGGTAAATATCCTGAGTGCCATGGCTCATGAAGTTGAACCCCGCCATCAGCAGAATTACGTAGAGAAACGGTCGCCAATGGCGACGAAACGCGGCAAGCAGATCCGGCGGATTCACGCGGAATCCGCTCTGCTCCCAGACCGGCGATTCCTTCACGCTCATGCGAATATAAAGCACCAGCAGCGCCGGCAACACCCCGGCTACAAACATCATCCGCCACCCGAACCGGTCGAACACCAGCCAGTAAACCAGGGCCGCCAGCAGGTAGCCCAGAGGATAGCCCTCCTGCAAAATTCCCGACACCGTCCCGCGGCAGCGCTCCGGAATCGACTCCATGACCAACGACGCCCCAATGCCCCACTCTCCGCCCATGGCAAAACCGAAAAGCGCGCGCAAAATCAAAAAGACGGTCAGCGAGGGCGCGAAAGCCGTCGCCAGTTCGAAAAGGGAAAAGAGCAGCACATCCGCCATCAGCACAGGCCTGCGCCCGAAGCGGTCGGCCAGCCAGCCGAACACGAGCGCGCCCAAGGGCCGGAACATCAGCGTCAGAGTGATCGCGTAGGAAACATCAAGCACCTGGGCATGAAAATCGTGCGCCACCGCCCGCACCACGAACACCATCAGGAAGAAATCGAACGCGTCGAGCGACCAACCCAACACGCTGGCGATAAAGGTCGCCCGCTGCTCCGGATTAAGCGCACGCAAATCATCCACGATTTTCAAGCGCAATTCTCCTTCATGGGAAGCTAAACCTCATCATTGCGAGAAACATTACTTAATCGTCGCGCCGGAACCGGCCAGCGCCTTGAGGAACACCAGCCCGGCATCCTCAATAACAATCGGCGTCATCTCCAGGGCCTTCTGAATATTGTCGAGTAGGTTCTGCGCCATAACCTTGATCTTGGGATCCTTGATGAGGATCGCATTTTGAAACTCCGATTCGTCCCGGATCAACGCCACCAAGCTCTTCGTCTGCTTCTCGTAGGCCGCGCGGTGAATCTTTCCTTTGGCATAAGCATCGTCGAGTTTCTGCAACTGCCCGTCATAGACATCCAGCCTCTGGTCGCTCTCCTGCAACGCACTGATTTGCATCGCCGATAATTCATCGATCGTCCTGACCGTCGCACATCCGCTGAATGACAAACTCGCGCCTGCCAACAGCAATGCCATCCACCAAGTCACCCGGTTCATGACATGAACCGGTTTAAATCTCTCCCGCCGCCTGCCGAAATTCCGGAAAAAACGGATTGTTTGCCTTCTCCTGCCCCACCGTCGTCAGCGGGCCGTGTCCCGGCGCCAACACCGTGTTTTCCTGCGCTGAAAGGATGTTATCGCGAATCTTTTTCAGCGACGCCCGGTAATCAGACCTGATTCCGCCGACCGAAGCGGCAAAAAGCGCATCCCCAACGATCGCCAGCGGAGAGTTCAATCCGTGAATGTGATACGTCGTTCCTCCGGGTGAGTGCCCTGAGGTGTCGCGCGACTCGATATGCAGCCGCCCGAGTGAAAACGTCACGCCCGGCTTGAAAGTCGCTGCGCCCTTCAGCGGTTCCGCCTCGTTCACATGCACGCCCACCGCCCCGCCCGCTTTCTCGATCAGGCGGTCGAGTTCGGTCACATGATCGATGTGGGTATGCGTCAGGTAGACGTCCTGCAACGTCAGATTATGCCGCTTCAATTCCTCGACCAGTTGCGTGGCATCGGCACCCGTGTCAAACGCCGCAGCCAGCCGCGTTTCCGTGTCCCAGACCAGATAAGCGTTCACCGTGATGTCGCCGTACGTCGTATTCGCCGCAAAAAAGCCGGGGCTTGGCGGGATCACTTTGGGATAATAGGTCCCCTCTGCCAGGGCCACGAGCGATCTCGGCCCCAGTTCCAACACCCGCGCCAGCTTCTGCACCTCGCCGAACGGCACACCCCGAACCAGCTTCACCGCGTCGAGTTCATCATCGATCCTGCTGAGCTTCGCCAGTTCTGCGTCGCTCAGCCCCAGGCCGCGCTGGGCCTTGCCGATCACATCCGCCACTGTGTCTTCGAGAGGAATAGCCATGACGAAAGCTTAGGGCTTTGCCGCATCGCGTCAAATCTCTCTCCTTCCGTTGCAAAATCGTTTCCCCCGCCCTCCGTTTCATCTACGCTGCATTCCCATGATCTACGCCGCCATCACCGCTGCCCAAGCCGCCGGGGAACGACTCCGTCACGTTTTCGGCGGCAAACTCCGCGTCACGGAAGAGTTCGCCCACGACATCAAAATCGCCGCCGACAAGGAATGCCAGGACCTCATTTACGGCATTCTCCTCGATCATCATCCCAAGACCCGCTGCATCGGCGAAGAGGGCGACTCAGGCAACCTCGGCGATCCCAACGCGGAGATCGAATGGATCGTCGACCCCATCGACGGCACGATGAACCTCGCCCACGGCATTCCCCATTTCTGCGTCTCCATCGCGGCGCGCGAAACCGCCAGCCAGCGCATTCTTCTCGGCGTTATCTACGATCCGCTGCGCCGTGAACTCTTCACCGCTGAGCGCGGCAGTGGCACGTGGCTTAACGGCTCGCGCCAGAAAGTCAGCACCCGCGCCACCCTCGCCGAAGCCATCCTCGCGGTCGGTTTCGCCAAGGAGCAAACTTCCATCGACCACGCTCTCGAGCTTTACAAATTCTACGGCAACCAAGCCCGCAAACTCCGCGCCCTGGGCTCCGCCGCGCTCGACCTCGCCTATGTCGCCACCGGCCGCCTAGACGCTTACATCGAACAGGGCGTCAATCTCTGGGACATCGCCGCCGGAGTCGTCCTTGTCGAGGAAGCGGGCGGCGTGGTCGAAACCGAAATCAAGGCCAATGGCAAATACCGCGTCTGCGCCCACAGCGGGCGGATTGAGTATCCGCTCAAATAGAAGTCTTCGCAAAGGTCCATTTTGATACGGCTGAATTTCCAATCCATGATTTTCCGTCTTCGTGCAAGCCTGGTTTCCTGATAAATTATTGTTTCATGTCCGAAAAACCGGCCCCGCCGCGCCGCCCCATCCTCACCCGCAAAGAGCAGGGCCTCCTCGCCTTTCTACTTGCTCTTCTTGTCGTCGGTGGCATCGTGCGTAAGTTAAGAATGGATTGGCACGCTCCCGGCTCCGCCATCGTGCATAAATCCTGAACTTACATCATGGCCAAAATTAATTTCACGGAAGTCGTCGAGCAAATTTGCGAGAAAGACCCGCGCTACGCTTCCGACGCCTATCACTTCGTCCAGGAGGGACTCAACCATACCCTCAAGTCGCTCAAGCGCGGCGGCCAGCACGCCCATCGCCATGTTTCAGGCCAGGAACTCCTCCACGGCCTGCGCGACTTTGCCCTCAAGGAATACGGGCCGATGAGCAAGGCCGTTTTAAACGAGTGGGGCATCCGTACCACCGACGACTTCGGCCAGATCGTCTTCAACCTCGTCAACAGCGGCGTGCTCGGCAAAAACGAGACCGATTCCCCGAACGACTTCAAGAATGTCTTCACCTTCGACGAGGCCTTCGTCAAACCCTTCGAACCTCGCAACTCCGCCACAACCCGGCGCACGGGCACAACGGCCAAAGCCCCCCCCAAGCGCACCACCGCCGGCTCCAAAAAGAAAAACGCCGGTTCCCTCTAGCCGGGCAAGCCGCCATGTCGTCAGACACCCTCGCCGGCCTTCATCCCAAGGCCACGACCATGGGCCATCTCCACATCGCACCGCCCGTGATTGAGCAGCGCCAGTTGTCCAACGGCCTCAACGTCCTTGTCCAACCCGATCACACCGCGCCGGTGGTCTCGCTGCAATATTGGTGCGCCACCGGCAGCATCCATGAAACACCCTGGCTTGGTGCGGGACTCTCGCACCTGCTGGAACATCTCATGTTCAAGGGCACACCCACCCGCGGCAACAGCCAGATGGCCCAGCAAATTCAGGATTTGGGTGGTCATCTCAACGCTTACACTTCCTTCGACCGCACCGTCTACCACGTCGACCTTCCCTCCGACCATGCCCTGACCGCGCTCGACATCCTTAGTGATGCCATCCTCAACTCCACTCTCCCCGCGGAGGAGTACGCCAAGGAGATGGAAGTCATCCGCCGCGAGTTCGCCATGGGCCGCGACAACCCCGATTCCGAGATGGGCAAACTCATCTTTCAGACCGCCTACACCCGCCATCCTTACCGTCACCCAGTCATCGGCCATCTTGATCTTTTCAATCAAGTCACCCGCGACGACGTGGCCAGCTACTACCACGAACGCTACGCCCCGCAAAATCTCACCCTCATTGTCTGCGGCGCCGTCGATCCTGAAACCATCTTCCGGCGGGCCGGCGAAATCCTCAAAAGACATCCACGCCGTAAAATGGGCGACATCTATATTCCCGAAGAACCGCGCCAACACAAACGCCGCGAACTTCGGCACGAGTTTCCCACCCAACTGAGCCGCCTTGCGCTTTGCTGGGCGGTCGTGGGACTCGACCATGCCGACGCCCCGGCTCTCGATGTCCTCGCCACGCTCGCCGGCGGTGGGCGCAGCTCCCGCCTCAACCAGGCCTGCGTTGAAAAGAAACCCCTTGCCGAACACATCGAAGCCTTCGCCTGCCCTCTCACCGGTACGGGTCTCTGGGGCGTCGAAGCCCGTTGTGCCCCTGGTGGAGAAGAAATTCTACTGCACGAAATCAACCACCAGATCCAACGCTTCCAGCAGGAATCGCCCCAACCCGACGAACTCGAGCGCGCCAAACGCCAGGCCCTGCTTCATCAAGTCCATAGCCAGAAAACTATGTCCGGCAAAGCCGCTTCGCTGGGCCGCGGCTGGATTAATCAACGAGACCCCAATTTCAGCGCGCGCTACCACGAGTATCTTCAGAACGTCACCGGCGAGGACATTCTCCACGCGGCCCGTCGTTACCTCCAGCACAACCGGGAAAATCTTGTCACTCTCGCCCCTCCCAACAGCAAAACCAGCGCCGCCACAATCGCGCCCGAAACCGCGAGTCGTCCCCAGCCGCAACCCGTCAACCTAGGCGCCAGCCGCCGCGGCCTGTACCTGTCCCAGCACAATCTGCCTCTCATATCGTTGCGCGCTGTCCTTCCCGGCGGTTTGCTCACCGAACCCGCCGGCAAAGCCGGTCTCTCCCAACTGGCCTCGCACCTTCTCATCAAGGGCACGCGCCACCGCAATGCCGAGAAACTCGCCCGAGACATCGAACAACTCGGTGGCTCGCTCCACGCCGATGCCGGCAACAACAGCGCCACGCTGTCGCTTGAACTCCTTAGCCCCGACTGGGAGCCGGGTCTCAAGATCTTCCTGGAAATTCTCGCCGAAACTGCTCTCACCGAAGCCGAACTTCAGACCGAGAAACGCAAACAACTCTCCCTTATTCAGAGCGAACACGACTATCCCATGGCCGCGGCCCGCGACCTCGTCCGCGCCGCGCTATATCCCGGCCATCCTTACGGCGGTAAAAATCTCGGCACACCCGAGAGTCTCGAAAGTATCACCCTCAAAGATGTCGCCACTTACCAGACAGGAAGACTTCTCACCCAGCAACTGATTCTCGCCGTCACCGGTCCCGTCTTGCCTGAAGAATGGAGCCCGTTCGCCGTATCCGCATTGGCTTCGCTCGCCCCGGTCGATTCAACCGCCACGGGCAAGTTTGCCCTCCCGGAGTTAAAGGAAACCATCCGTCGCGAAAAAATCGTCCCCAAGGAACAAGCTGTCCTCCAAGTCGCCTATCCCACGGTCCCGGTAACTCATCCCGATCAAATCCCTCTTACCATTCTCGACGAGGCGCTTTCCGATTTGGGCTCCCGTCTTTTTGTCCGCATCCGCGAAGAACTCGGCCTTGCCTATTTTGTCGGCACCAGCCAGTTCCTCGGTCTTCAGGCCGGCCACTTCATCTTCTATCTTGGCACCGACCCGGCAAAGCGACGGGAAATCGAAGCCGAACTCCTGACCGAAGTCGACCGCCTGGCCCAACACGGCATCACGGCAGGGGAGTTCAACCGTGCCCGCGCCAAAATTCAGAGCCAGGACAAACTCGAACAGCAGAACCCGTCCCAAATCGCCTACGCCTCCGCCCTCGATGAACTCTTCGGTCTCGGTCACAACTACGGTCAGACTCGCCGCGACCGCATCGCCGCCCTCACTCTTGATGAAGTCAACGCCATCGCCGCAAAATATTTCTCCAATCCCCACCACGTCCTCGCCATTGTTTCTCCGCAGTAACTTTCGGTCCTGCGGACGGCAGCTACGCTTCGCAATAAGAGTCGTGACAGCCGTTTTCCACCGTCAAAAACAACGTCGAATCGATGGAAGCACTTCCCAACCATCATTCGACAACCAACTCATTCGCGTGTTAATTTAAACACCTAAACACCAAAGGAAATTCCCATGCCAGAAATCGATAAAAAAAGCTCCACAATCGGCAACGCTGAACTGGCCCAACGCTTCGTCCAATTTGTCATGATGCAGACCCAGAATATTTTCTACGTTCTTGGCCGTATCCCCTCGCCCGACGGGCGCCCCATCCCCCCCAACCTAGAAGCCGCTAAAATACTTATCGACCAGCTCGAAATGGTTCAGGAAAAGACGCGCGGCAATCTTTCCGCTCAGGAATCGTCCATCCTGACCGACGCGCTGAAGAACGTACAACTTGCCTTTGTCGAGGTCTCGGGCGGAACCCCCGCCAGCATGATGCCCAAGTCCAGTATTGCTGATTTTCCTCTCGACGACGAAGTCGAGGAAGAGCCCACGTCTGCTCCCGATAAGACGAAGGCTGGTCCCCCCACCTCAGCCTCATCGCCGGTCGCGCCGGCACCCGAGCCGGAGAACAAAAAGAAGTTTACCAAGAGTTACGGCTAAGAAATTCCGCAGGCCCGCTTGAGTTCCGACATGGTAAAGAGCGGTTTGAGCGCGAGGTCCGCCTTGGCAAGATTAGCCGGCCCGCCCGATTCCCGGTCGATCACGCAGACAACGACGCCCAGTTCCGCTCCTTCCTCGCGCAAGGCATTGGCCGCGTCGAGAATCGCCCCCCCCAATGTAACGACGTCCTCGACAATGAGCAGCTTTCGCCCGCGCACCTGGCCGCCCTCGGCGATCTTGCAGGTGCCGTATTCCTTCGCTTTCTTCCGCACGAAGAGGACCGGCAGCCCGGTGAATTGCGACAGCATCGTCGCAAGAGGAATTCCGCCCATCTCGAGGCCGGCCAGCGCATCAACCCCCGGCGGCACGAGCGGAACCATCGCCTCTGCGATGTCATGGAGAAGCTTCGGGTCCGCCTCGAAGAGATACTTATCGAAGTACTCGTTGCTCTTCGCCCCGGAGCGAAGCGTGAACTCGCCGGTGATGTGGGCCGTCTCGTAAATCCGGCGTGCCAGAGCCGTGCTCGCATCGCTCGACATCGTCAACTCCTCACCTGCGCGATGACTTCGATCTCCACCTTCGCGTCACGAGGCAACCGCGCCACCTGCACAGTCGAGCGCGCCGGCGGCGTGCCCGTGAAATGCCTGGCGTAAATCTCATTCATGGCGGCAAACTCGTTCATGTCGGTCAGAAAGACGGTCGACTTCACCACGTCCTTCAAGCCGAGTCCCTGCGAAGCCAGCAGAGCCTTGATATTCGAAATAACTTGCTCGGTCTGTTCGTGGATCATCCCCTCAGCGAATTTGCCCGTGTCACGCACGAGCGGAATCTGGCCGGAGAGAAAAACGAAGGAAGCGGTTCGGATGCCCTGCGAATAGGGCCCGATGGCTGGAGGCGCGTCGGGCGAACTAACGGCAATGCGTGTGCTCACTTGACCTCCTCGTACCAAGCCATCTGGATCGCTTCCATGATTGCCTCGCTCGATTTTTCCGGATCGTCGCCGAAGTCTTCCAGTTCGATCACCAGCTTGTGCAGTTTCGGAAAGCTGAGCTTCAGCGGGTCCTGATCGGGAAACTTGTCGATCAGTTCGTAGGCAATTTCCTCCGCATCCTTCCAGGTCAATTTTTGGGCCATGGAACAAGAGGCTGTCTGAAAAATTGGCGCGGGTCACGCCGAAAGCAACTTTGCCCTGGGGCAAGGAGTCGAGCGAGGAGCATAGCCAAAGCGCTACGTGACAAGCGAGCGACACCGCCCCAAGGCAAAGAGGCTTCGGCCCACAGGGTGACGGTGAATTTGGGCCGATCTCTTCGTTGCTCACTCCTTACAGACCACTGCGGGTATGCTCGTCGTTCGCGTCTCGATTCGGCCCAAATTCAACTCGTCACGTGACCCACGCCAATTTTTCAGACAGCCTCATCGGTTAGCGCAGAGAGGTGGCGTGTCAATGCGTTGGATGGCTATTCCTGCTTGTCCGACAACGACGCCATGGTGTAACTGCCGTCATTGGGCCGCGCGCCATCCTGCAACATCAGAGCCTCGGGAGTTTCGGTACGTCCAGCCAGGAGATAAGACGACTGCCGGTCCAGCGGCAGGAGCAGGGCCGTGAGCGCGTCCTTCCAAGTGCCGTCGACCCAGTAAGGATCTCGGGAAAACTGGCCTTCCATGTTAAACTCGGCCCAGAGCCAGGTATAACTGCCGACCGTTGTGGCAAAACCGCCGTTTTGAGCCACGACCAGGGAGGTCTTTTCCCCGGGGATATGCTCGATCTGGCAAACCAGTTCGCCACCGTCCTGCAGGCGCCAACGGAGGTCCCAATAGACATTGGGATCGATAATCCAGCTCTTGCCGTGCTTGTGCACGAGCAGGGCCAGTGCCTGTGAAAACTGGCGCCATTCGCCCTCGTTCCACGAGGGCGGCTGAAGAATGTCTTTCACCCGCTGCAACCGCAGCCGCCACTCCGAAAGAATGCGCTGCAGTTCAACCGTTGAAATCATCGGGAAGGAGAATCAATACCGTTGCGTCGTGGGACCACGGTATTCAAGATCCCGGATTCTGGCCCGGAGATCGGACTCATCCTCAGCCCGCGCAGCGCGCTCCTGGCGCAACGCGGCGGCGTTGGCTTCGATGGAGGCGGAGAGTTTGTTGATCTCCTCCTGCTCCTGCAAAATCAGCGACTGCTGTCGGCCAATTTGCGCCTGGGCCTGAGTCAGATTATCCAAGGTGGCCTGAAGTTGCGTGCCGAGCTTTTGGTTCTCGGCGGCGTAGCGCTTGTCCAATTCATCAATGGTCAGGCTCTGCTTCTCGATTTGTTTGGAAAGCGCATAAAGCCCGTATCCGGCAAGTGACGAACCGAGGACAAAAAATCCGATCAGGACGTAGACAACAATAGCCAAAAGGTTGCCGATCGATTTTTGCTCGCGTGCCTGCCGTTCCATGTTGGTGCGATAATCGACAACCGTGGCGGGACGCACGGGAGAGGTCGTGGAACGGGCGGGAGAAGACGGCTGGGTGGTGGCGGAAGACGGAGTCGGGGTGGTCGATTTCATGGGTGAAGCAGTTTCCTTGTTTTTATCCTTGTTCGCACCCGTACTGTAATAAAGCGTGGCAGGACGTGTGCCGTGCGGGGAAGTTGTTGGCGTCGTGCTACCGGTCCGAATCGTCGTGGTAACATGGGATTGAGTAGACGCAGCCTGCTGACGGACAGCTTCTTCGCTTTCGTCCTCTTCGTCACGGGTTGGTAGACCCGGCGCAGGTGCGGTTCCGGTCATACGGGGAGGAGCCTCCTGTTCCAACTCATGCTCCCCTGTTGTGATTTCTTGCTCTGTCCTAAATTTGGTTTCCGTTTTCGGCTTGAGCGAACGCTTCTTCACTCGTGGATATTCTCCTGTAGGCGCGGCAAAATCAAATTCGCCCGGGGACACTTCGGGTTCGGAATTTGCGGCAGGGCGTTCATTGTCCGGCATTACCCCTTGACAAATAAACCTCTGCGAAAGCAATTCAAGACATATCCGAATTTTGAAGTAAATTTTGTTACTTTCTTGTTACGAAAAATCCTGTAAATAGTCGAAGGATGCTGGCATAAATTAAGTTATCTTGCCGCTTGGCAAAATCGGCAAGTCCCGTAATCCTTTCCTGTGGTCGTTTTCAAATTCCGCAATCTTAAGACCGGTCAGGCCATGCCTGTTCCCGCAGGGGAGTTTTTGGTTGGCCGTGCCGACAACGCCTACGTCCACGTTGACGATCCCTCGGTCAGCCGAAATCACGCGCGGCTTTTAAACAACCAAGAGGGCTTTTTCATCGAGGATCTTAATTCGTCTAATGGCACAGCCTTTCGGGGGGCCTTCATCGCAGCTCGAACAAAGATTGATTTTGGCAACATTGTGCACATCGGCTCGGTTCCGTTCCGTGTTGATCCCGAGGTTACGGGAGAAGTCGAAATCCATCCTCCACCATCTTCACGCAACGTTAGCGCCGCCAGCATGAGACGCGCCACAGAGCGCATTCCCTCCATTGGTGAAGCACCGTGGGTCCCGGAAGCTGTTCCACCAGATAGACTTTCCGCTCCGGAAATCAGTCCCGCTGACAGCGACGCGGAGGATCTCAATGCCGTCACCTTTCGTGATCCAGAGCCTGTCGCCCCGGTGATACCTCACCATCCCCAACCGGCAAGCAGCCCGGCGCCCCCGGCAAATTTGACTTCCGTTCAGAAAGCCGCCTTCGTGTCGACGCCAACACCTCAACGATCGATCTCGCCGCAACAGATGGCGCTTCAGCAGGCCCTGCTGGAAGCCGAGGGAAAGGGGGCCGATCTCCGGAAATCAGCCTTGCCATCGGCCTTGGATAATCCCGATCCGAGGGAGAATGGACCGCCGGAAAAGGGAGCTGGTCGGATTTGGTACCTTGTGACTTTTTTCGCCGGCCTTGGGACTGGCCTTTTGATTGGCCTTAACTTCGCGAAGATTTTCTTCGAAATGGGCGGGAAACCGACTGGCCTGCCCTGAGGATCACTTCACTAAAATAAATTTTGCGTTAAGCTTGCTCGCCAGCTTTATGCTAAAATGATGTCGGCTCCATTTTTAATTAATAACCAAATGAAACTCATCGCTTATAAGACGTTCGACTACAAATGCCAGCGTCTTGTCCCCGCCTCTCGCACAAGGGAATGGATGGATAAAACCCCGGGAGCCTTCGCCTACCATTGCCTGCCGCTCGTCATGGCCAACAGCCTTGGCTGGTTTCTGATCAACGACGTACCGTGTGAAATGGAGTGGGACGGAACGCCAGAGCCCAATGGCCTCAAGGTCTGGCCCACCGAAGAACTGACCGAGAACGAAAAACATTTCCTGCCTTCGTCCCATTTCGGTTCCGGGGTCGTCACTTTTCACGCTGAGTTCATGTTCTGGACAGAAGCCAAAATCAGCATCATCACCAAAGGTCCGGCCAATTATCCCAAGCACGGCATCCAGGCCCTCGAAGGCGTCATCGAGACCGACTGGCTCCCCTACCCGTTCACCATGAACTGGAAAATGACAGCCAAGGATACACGGGTCCGTTTTGACCGGGGCGAGCCGATCGCCCAGATCATTCCCTATCCGGCCGAACTCGTCGAAACCGTGGAGCCAGAAATCCTTTCCCTCCAGACCAACCCCGAGCTCTACGCCCGCTACGAGGATTACCGCAAAAAGCGGAGCGTCTTCAACGAGAAATTCAAGTACGACGGGCGCATGCGCCAAAAATACTACGTCCGCGGTGAAGATTCCCTCGGCAACAAGGCGGAACATCACAAGACCGACTGGAAGATCAGGCCCTTTCTCTCCAATCTCTCACCCCTCCCCGAACATAACGTTCCCGAGGTCTAACGACCGTTTTTCTACGGCACATTTGACATCCTGAACATGACCCATACCCTAACGGAGCCAATGGCGACGAGCCAAACGCTCAATTTTGAAAATGCCCGGGCCGCGCAGGCCCTTTACGTCAACGATCCCCAGAACTTGCGACGGATTGAAGAGCTATTCGGGGTAAAAATCACCACCCGCGAAGGTTGGATCAAGATCGACGGTACCTCCGAGTCGATTACCAAGGCGCGCGATGTCTTCCAACAGCTCCACCTCGCCCGGGAAAAAGGCCTCTACATCCGTAAAAACGAGTTCAATTTCGCTCTTGAATCAGTTTCCAAAGGGACTGAGGTCAAGCTGCCCGACCTCCATTCTGCTCGGATTCAAATTTCGGCTAAAAAGCCACCAATCATTCCCAAGTCATTGCAGCAGAAGAAGTACGTTGAGTCGGTGAAGAGCCACGATCTCATTTTTGGGGTCGGTCCCGCAGGCACCGGCAAGACCTTCCTAGCCATGGCCATGGCGGTGGCGGCATTGAAAAACGAGGAAGTCACGCGTATTGTACTCACGCGCCCCGCGGTCGAAGCCGGCGAGGCGCTCGGCTTCCTGCCCGGCGATTTGCAGGAAAAAATCTTTCCCTATCTCCGCCCCCTTTACGACGCCCTCAACGACATGCTCGAGAACGAAGAAATCCAGCGCTACATGGACAAGGGGATCATCGAGATCGCCCCCCTTGCCTACATGCGCGGGCGCACCCTCAACCACAGCTTTATCATCCTCGACGAGGCCCAGAACACCACCACCGAACAGATGTTCATGTTTCTCACCCGGCTTGGCCAAGACTCCAAGTGCGTGGTCACGGGCGACCCCTCCCAAGTCGACCTTCCCCATAACCGCAAATCAGGCCTGATCGAGGCCATGCAAGCGCTTTATGGCACCGAGGGCATCGCTTTCACCAAATTTGACGAAGTGGACGTTATCCGCCACGAATTGGTCCAGCGCATCATCCGCGCTTACAAGGCACACCGGGGCGAAAAAACCACCAGCCTGACGCTGTAGGCGCCGCCCATGATCCTCGACTGGCTTGAACGTCGCCGCCTAGTGCGCAAAGGGCTGGCCTGCGACAAAACGCGCCTGAGTCACACCGAGGATACCCTGCAGGAAAGGATCGAATCAAGTTGGGTCGCCCGACTGATCATTCTCGCTGTCTTCATCGTCCTGCTGCATCTCGGCGTCGCCTGGGGCAGTTCGTCCGACACCCGCGAAGACCAGATTCTCGCCTTTATTATTTTCATCAGCGGATTGATGTTGATGGAACTCGATTGTCCGGGCGTATGGCGCACCAATTCTCACCTGGGCCTCTTCCTCGGCACCATCTGGTTTAATCTCATGGTCGTAAAGGCCCTTTACCTGGTCTGGATCGCGCAAGCATGGCCCATGACCCTCTTCTATTTTCTCAGCCCCTGCACCTTTGCACCCTTTCTGATTACTCTGCTGCTGGGGACACGGGCCGGAATCTTCAGTGTCGTGCAGTTCAGCATGCTCGCCGCCTTGCTCACCGGCCATAACTTTACCTTCCTTATCATCAGCCTTCTTTCCGGTTTCACAGCCGTCTATTTCAGTCAGAATGTCCGCAAACGCTTCGACTTGATCAAGGCCGGTTTTGCCGTGGGCGGTCTCAACCTTCTCTGTGCGCTCGTGCTCGGGCTGGTTCACGGTGGAAGCCCGGATACTCTCGGCCGCCAGGCGCTCTGCGGCATCTTTGCGGGCCTACTGACGGTGTTTGTCGTCAGCGCCATCCTTCCGGTGGTGGAGTGGCTGTTTCAAATCACCACCACCATTTCATGGATTGAACTGGCCGACCTCAATCACCCGCTCCTCCAACAAATGACCATGGAGGCGCCCGGCACCTACCATCACAGCCTGCTCGTAGCCAACCTCGCCGAATCGGGCGCAAAGGCCATCGGCCTCGACGCCACTGCCTGCCGTGTCATGGCCTACTTCCACGACATCGGCAAGATCATCAAGCCCGAGTACTTCGCCGAAAACATCCCGCCGGGCGCGAATCCGCACGAGAATCTCTCGCCAAGCATGAGCGCCCTCATCATCATCACCCACGTCAAGGAGGGCATCGACCTCGCCCTCAAGTACCGGCTGAAAAAGCAGATTCTCGACGCCATCCAACAGCACCACGGCGACTCCGTCGTCACTTATTTCCACCAGCGCGCGCTTCAGCAGCAGCGGGACGCTCGCGAGGGAGGGAAGATTATGAACATGCGCGAAGAGGACGTGCCCGAGGTCTCCGAGAACTCTTTCCGCTACCCCGGGCCACGTCCGCAGAGCAAGGAGATCGCCCTGCTGAGCATCGCCGACGCGGTTGAAGCCGCGTCACGGTCGCTCGAAAAACCAACCGCGCAGCGCATCGAGGACCTTGTCAACGAGATTGTCGAGAACAAGATCAGCACGCACCAGCTCGACGAGTGCCACCTGACGATGAATGAGATACGTGCTGCGGCGGAGGCGATGTCAAGCACGCTCAAGAACATGATGCACACCCGCATCGCCTACCTGAAGAAGGAGAAACCGAGTGCGAGTACGGTTGTCAAATCAACAAAGCGAAGTTCAAGTGCGGGTCCGTCCGCTTCAGCGGCTGCTTGAATCGGCGCTGCTCCGGCTTCCCCGTCCGCTGTCCCCGGATCTGGCGAACATCGAAGTCGTCTTGGTCGATCGTGCGACCATGGCGCGAGTCCACGCCGATTTCCTCGGCGACCCGGCGGAAACCGACGTGATCACCTTTCCCTACGGCGAAATCGTCATCTGCCCCGCTGTGGCGCGCGAGCAGGGACCGCGCTTCGGACTCGAGGTCGGTCACGAGGTGCTGCTTTACGCGATCCACGGCCTTTTGCACCTCGCGGGATACGACGACCGGACCAAAAAGGGAGCACGTGAAATGGCGCAGATTCAACGGCAGATTTTAAACGTTCTTACCAACCAATGATTGGAACTAACCGGTTCAGCGCCACTCATGCTTGGGGTAGCGGCGCTGGAGTTCCTGCTTGATCTTCGGGTAGCTCTCCTTCCAGAAATTCGCCAAGTCAGTGGTGATCTGCACTGGGCGCTGGTTGGGCGCAAGAATCTGGATGGTAACCGGCTGACGGCCCTTGGCCACGGTAAGGCTGGTGACGCCGTAGAGGTCTTGGATGCGAGCGGCGGTCATGGGAGCGCTGCCGACGGTGTAGATCACCTTCGCTTTGCGTCCGCCGGGGAGTTCGAGCCGCTCGGGCGCGAACTGGTCGAGCCAGCGAGCACCCTGCGGCGAAAGCCACTCGCGCAGGACAGGCCAGACCTCGGCGTCTTTGATCGCCTTGTAGGTAAAGGCACCGCGACAAATCCGGGCGATAACGGCGCGGCGAGCCTCGTCATCGGCAGCCGGCAATTCGAGTTCGGGCATCCATTCGCGCAGGCAGGCGAGCCGGACGAACCCTTGCTCAACCGCATCGTCCCAGTTCTTGAGCGGGCAACGGCCTGACAGGACTTCCTCCGCCAAGATTTGCCCCGAGACCTCGGGGTCGGTCGAGTCCTGCTCGGTGAAATCGAGCACAAGATCGCGAAAGAGGCGGGTGCGGCGGGTGACGACGCGGCGCTGGTTGGGATCGAAAAGCGTCTGCGTTCCCTCGGAGAAATCATCAGGGAAAGCGTCGCGCAACCAGGCTTCCTCAACTGCGGTGACCTGGCTGAGCAGGACGCGGAGTTCGTCGCGGGACTGGACTTCGCGGATTTCCCCGGCGACGAAAAGACCTGCCTTGCGGACGACGCTTTCGCGGGCAAGTTCGCCGGCGCGCTGGTGAACGAGGCGGCAGCGAAGCGTACCCTGGTCCACGCGACGCGCGAGCTGGTCGGAGAACCCCGCCAGGATACAACGCTGGATTGCTTCCGATCCGGCGGGTTTCTCGGCCACGTCGAGTCCGGCCCGTTCGGCGAGGCGGAGGAGTTGGTCGAGCGTTCCAGCGACCTCTCGCGCGCCGCCGCCGTGGATGCCGAGGGCGCGGCAACGTTGCGGATCGAAATTGTTGCGCTGGGCGTAACGCCAGGCGCGCATCAGGATGAAGAAGTCCGATTCGGCCTGATCGCCGAGGAGGTCGTCGCGGGCCTCGTCCATCCGCTTGCCCTCGCTCTTGAGAAGAATGGTGCGGCCTTGCGAAAGCGCGGCAATCAGCGCGGCGGCGCGGACGCAGCCGAGATCATGCGCCGCGAGCAACATCCGGGCGTAACGCGGATGCGCCGGGAACGCGGCCATGCGACGGCCGGTGGGGGACAATTTTTCGTCGTGATCGAGAGCGCCGAGATCGTGGAGAAGCTGGACGGCGCGGGTGAACGATTTCGGCTCGGGCGGCTCGATCCAGGGGAAGTGTTCGAGGTCGTCGATGCCGCTGGCCTTGAGGGTGAGGAAGGCGCCGCTGAGTTCGAGGCGGCGAATCTCGGGCGGCGTCTGCGCGGGACGCTGGTCGTGTTCGCGCTCGGTCCAGAGCCGGACCCCGTGGCCCGGTGCTGTGCGACCGGCGCGGCCGAGCCGCTGTTGCGCGGAGGCGCGGCTGATTTTTTCGATGAGGAGCGTGTTGATGCCGCGATGGGGATCGAACCGGGCGACGCGAGCCAGGCCGCTGTCGACCACGACGCGGACGCCGTCGATGGTGAGCGAGGTTTCGGCGACGTTGGTCGAGACGATGATCTTGCGTTTCGCTCCGGGCGTGACGGCGGCGTCCTGCTCGGCGGGCGGGAGTTCCCCATGCAGTGCGTGGAAGGCGAAACCGCGCACGGCGGAGGAGTCGTGCAGAGCGTTGAGGGTGCGCTGGATTTCGTAGGCGCCGGGCATGAAGACGAGGATGTCGCCCTCGGGACATTGGCCGGAAGCGATGAGCCGCTCGATGGCGTCCGCGGCGAGGTCCCAGGCCGGGGCGTCGCTTGGCTTGGGGAGGTATTCGAGCGAGACGGGGAACATCCGGCCCGGCGATTCGAGGATTTCGACCGGCTTGAGGTAATCGTGGAGCAGGCCGGTCTCAAGCGTGGCCGACATGACGACGATCTTGAGATCGGGCCGGGCCGTCCGCTGGATTTGCCGGGCGCGGGCCAGCGCCAGGTCGCCCTCGAGATGGCGCTCGTGAAATTCGTCGAAGATGAGGACGCTGACGCCGGGTAGCCCGGGGTTTTCCTGCATCTGGCGGAGAAGAATACCCTCGGTGACATAGAGGATGCGGGTGTCGCGCGAGGAGACGTTTTCGAGCCGGTACTGGAAGCCGACTTCGCCGCCGAGGGGGACGCCGCGTTCCCCGGCGACGCGACGGGCGAGCAGTCGCGCGGCCAACCGGCGCGGCTGGAGGACGATGATGCGGCCCGTGCCGGCGAGCCGGTCATCGAGGAGGTACTGCGGAATCTGGGTCGATTTGCCGGAGCCGGTGGGCGCCTTGACGATGACGCAGTCCTGGTCGCGAAGGACGCGGGCCAGATCGGCGCGCAACGAGATGATGGGAAGAGGCGATGGGTCCAAGGAATGAATTTAAACGATCTCCTGCGGCGGAGAGTAATGGAATTATGGAATTTTTTAACTAGGAAAGACGCCGGAATAATTTTCATGAGTTCAAATTTTAGAATTTTTTCGCGCCTTTGGAAAATAAAGAGGCGCTGTTTGCTGCGCTTTGTGGCACTTAGCTGCGCCTCGTGGGCCCTCAACCTGCCTCCCGAGAGCGTCGGCAAGGGCAAGTTCGTCGGAATGTATCTGATGGCGGGCTCGCCGGATTTCTCTGGGGATGGGGCGTCCATGGCCGCACGTTACCTCTGCCCGGCTCCCGCTGTCTTGGCGTCCTGCGCGGCTGTGCTGGTTGGCCTGCGCCCCGCTTATTTCTTTAGGAGACCATGGCCTTCAGGTGCAGGGTCACATTCTGCGGCGTGGTCTGGAACAACTCACGCGCAGAAGAGTCGAGGCCTTGTCTTCTTTTGAAGATTCGCTCTAAGCTGCCCGAACAAACGGAATGAATACGCCTACCTCAAGCCCTGCTTCAAAAAAGAGCATGTTCGTCCTAAGCGACGGCAGGAACGTGATCTTCACCTTTATCCTGGTCAGTTCGCTGTTTCTGTTGTGGGGAGTCTGCAACGGGATGATCGACGTGATGGACAAGCATTTCCAGGAGGAGCTGCACCTGAACCTGGCCCAGTCGGCCTGGGTGCAGTTCGCGCATTACCTGGGTTATTTCCTGATGGCGCTGCCGGCCGGATGGCTGGCGACGAAGCTGGGCTACAAGGCGGGCATCATCGCCGGTCTGCTCCTGGTCGCGGTGGGCGGTTTTTGGTTTATCCCGGCGACGCACATCGCCCAGTTCTGGGCCTTTTTGCTGGGCGTGTGCTGCATCGCGGCGGGCCTGGCTTTTCTGGAGACGATCGCCAATCCCTATACGACGGTGCTGGGCCATCCGCACTTCGCGGCGACCCGGATCAACCTTGCCCAGTCGTGCAACGGGATCGGCTGGATCTGCGGGCCGATTGCCGGGGGCCTGTTTTTTTACTCGAAGGACGCCGCGGGCAACAGCACGGGGAGCCAGACGCTGTGGATTCCCTACGCGATGATCGGGGTGGTGGTCGTCATTCTCGCGGTGATTTTCTACTTTGCCAACGTGCCCGACATCAAAGCCGAGGACGACTACCATCTCGACACTGCGTCGCCGACGGCTTCGCGCTCGATCTGGTCGCACTCCCATTTCGTGCTGGCGGTGCTGGCCCAGTTTCTTTACGTCGCGGCCCAGGCCGGGGTTTTCAGCTTTTTCATCAATTACATGACGTCGCAGGTGCCGGCGATCCCCGCGTCGTGGAACACGTCTATGATGCAGGGCTGGTTCGAGACCGGGAGGGACGGCGTTCTCCATATCAGCAACCAGGGGGCGTCCTACCTGGCCTCGGTCGGGTTTCTTTTCTTCCTGGCCGGGCGTTTCAGCGGCGCGGCCATTCTCAGAAAAATCGAGGCGCACAAGGTGCTGGGCTTTTACGGCGTGATGAATGTCCTGCTTGCCTTCCTGGTTTTCTGCAAGCTCGGCTGGCTTTCCGTGGCGGGGGTTTTCCTGATCTATTTTTTCATGTCGATCATGTTCCCGACCATTTTCGCGCTGGGCATTTTTGGGCTTGGGTCGCGGGCGAAGCGGGCCTCGTCCTACATTGTGATGGCGATCATGGGGGGCGCGATCCTGCCGAAGCTCATGGGGGCCGTGGCGGACCACTACGATCTGTCCCGCAGTTTCCTTGTGCCGATGGTCTGCTTCGCCTTCGTGGCGTTCTACGGTTACAACTGGCCGCGTTTCAGTGGGTTCAAAGGGATGGTTTCGGTGGCCAACAGCGGACATTGAGAAGATTTGAAGCGGAGGGAGTTCGCACGGAGGTCGGAAGAGGGGGAAAGAGGTTGCCGCTTGCGGAAAAGGCTTGGGAGCGAGGGACAATAGTTAGAGGTCCTTCGACAGCCCCTTCGGCAAGCTCAGGGCGCGGCCCACTGCCGCGGCTACCGAGGAATGACGTTTTCATTTTAATTTACCGATTGCCATTCGAGACCAACGTTCGATCATGCAAAATAGCATGAAACCTCCTTTCAATTTAGGCATAGTCGGTTGCGGCGGCATGGGCAATGCGCACGTGCAGGCGGTGTTACGCGACCCTTCTTTCAAGCTGGTGGCGGTCTGCGATGTGAACCCGGACGCATTTGCCGGCGTTCCCGAAGATGTGCCGCGCTATGCGTGCGCCGCTGAATTGTTTGAAAAGCATCGGCTGGACCTTGCGACGCTTGTCCTGCCGAACCATCTCTACGAGCCGACGGTGGAACTCGCGGCAAGGCACGGGGCGAATGTTCTTTGCGAAAAACCGCTCGGCCACAACCTGGCGAGCTGCCGGCGCATCCTGGAGACCGCCCGCAAGCACAACATACGCGGCTGGGTTTCCTCGCAGCGAAAATATCTGCCTCACTTCCTTGCCGCCCGCGAAAAGCTGGCGCCGCTTTCCATCGATTTTATCAACGTGGTCTTTACCTATTACTGGGAGCAGGCCTTTAGCGGGATGGGGTGGCGCGGCGATCCGCAAAAAAGCGGCGGGGTGGCCGTGATCGACAGCGGCTGGCATGTTTTCGACGCGTTGTACTGGCTGATGGGCAGTCCCGTGACGGTCTTCGCGCAGCTCAGTTCGTCGCGCACGGCGCCGGGCATCGATGAAAAAGCGGCGATTCAGCTTGTCTACCCGTCGGGCGCGCTGGCGAACCTGACCATCAGCTATACCGTGCCGCAAAATACCTTTGAGTTCCTGTTTACCGACCGGGACAAGGCGGTCGTGATCACTTACGAGTCCACGCGCTATTTTGAGGGCGGCCGTTTGATCGACACGATTGAACCGAAGGAACAAGTCGAATTGGTGGACCGCATGTATGGCGAGTTGGCGAAGGCGCTCGGCGAGTCCGAGACGACGCCTTTCATCACGACTTTTGCGCAAGGCGAGGCGATCATGGCGGTGATCGACGCCTGTTATCGTTCCGCGGCTTCGGGCCAGGTGGTGAAGCTCGGGAGTTAGGGGGGACATCCGCCTGCCAGGCGGAGGGATTTCGCACGGAGGACGGAAGAGGGGGGAAAGAGGTTGCCTCGGCTACTGAAGGATGACGGCGTTTAAGAATTAAATATCAAACTGCCAGGCGGTGGTTTTGGAGGCGCGGCGTTTCTGGACTTCGGAGATGAGGCGGTCGAGTTTGTAGTTGTCGAGGATGGCGCAGATGGCGTCGCGGACCTGTTTCATGGCGATGCGCAGGCCGCACGATTCCTCGTCGGGACAGGTGCACGGTTCGTAGGCGGTCGCGCTGACGCAGGGGATGGGCGCGAGCGGGCCGTCGAGCAGCCGGACGACTTCGCCCAAGTTGATCTCCTCGGGGGGCTTGGCGAGGGCGTAACCGCCTTCGACGCCGCGCCGGCTTTTGAGTACGCCGCCGTTGCGGAGGGCGAGGAGGATTTGTTCGAGGAATTTCTCGGGGATGTTGGTCCGTTCGGCGACGGTGGAGATTTGGATGAGGCTGTTGGGGCGAAGGTGCGCTTCGAAACCGATTTCGACCAGGGCACGAACCGCGTATTCACCCTTCTTGGAGAGGCGCATATCCGATAGTCGATCATTTCAATCGACTTTGCAAGATTAGGATGAGGAAGGGGCGCTTTTTGGCACAAAACGTCACTTGGCAGTTGAGCGGACAATTCTAAGCTTGGGCCGTGTCCGACCCGGCAAAACCGAGTTTTTGGGAGGCCGTCCGCTTTTGGTGGCGGCTCGGCTGGATCAGCTTTGGCGGACCGACGGGGCAAATCGCGATCATGCACCGGGAGTTGGTGGAGCGTAAAGGCTGGGTGGAGGAGAAGCGGTTCCTCCACGCGCTGAATTATTGCCTGATGCTGCCCGGGCCGGAGGCGCAGCAATTGGCGACGTTCCTGGGCTGGCACCTGCACGGCGTGCGGGGCGGGCTCTGCGCGGGGGTGCTTTTTGTGTTGCCGTCGGTGTTCATCCTGTGGGGATTAAGCGTGATTTATGTCTGGTACGGCTCGGTGCCGCTGGTGGCAGCCGCGTTTTACGGGCTGGTCCCGGCGGTGATCGCGCTGGTTTTCCACGCGATGCTGCGGCTGGGGCGGAAGACCCTGCACGATCCGTTGCGCTGGGTGATCGCGTTGACGGCGGCGGGGTTGATTTCGCTTTACCGGGAGTCGTATCCGCTGGTCGTGCTCGGGGCGGGGCTGGCGGGCTGGCTTTTTCGCCGGCAGATACGGGACCTGTCCGTCGAAACGGAGACGCTGCCGGATCGCGAGCCGATCCGGATCGGGCGGCTGGCGCGGACCGGTCTGGTCTGCCTCGCGGCATGGCTGACACCGCTGTTGGCTGCGGGTTGGTGGCTGGGCTGGAGCGCTACGATCACGCAGGAGGGGATTTTCTTCAGCAAGGCGGCGCTGGTGACGTTCGGCGGGGCCTACGCCGTGCTGCCTTACGTGGCGCAGCACGCGGTACAGCATTATCACTGGCTCGGGCCGGAGCAGATGCTGCACGGGTTCGGTTTGGCGGAGACGACGCCGGGGCCGCTGATCATGGTGCTGCAATTCGTCGGTTTCATGGGCGCGTGGAACGGGCCGGGCAATCTGGCTCCGCTGACGGCGGCGACCCTGGGCTCGTTGCTGACGACCTGGGTGACGTTCGCGCCCAGCTTTCTATTTATCCTGACGGGCGCGCCGTTCATCGAGCGGTTGATCACGGTGAAGCCGTTGCAGGCGGAGCTGGGAGCGATCTCGGCGGCGGTGGTGGGGGTGATTGCGAATTTTGCGCTCTGGTTCGCGTGGCAGGCGGTGTTTCCGGGGCACACCGTGGCGCATCCCGATCTGTTCGTCGCCACAGTGTGCCTTGGAGCGCTGGCCGCGCTCTGGCTCTGGAAGGTGGACGTGGCCGTGCTAATCGGCGCGTGCGCGCTGCTGGGGATCGTGTGGCGGCTGGTGGTTTGAGGGCCCCAATTCGGGATGGGCTTCAATCCAACTGGTCGAGGAGGACGTCGTCGAAGCCGATGTTGATGAGGCCCCAAGTCTTGTCGGGCCGGTAATAGACGAAGCGCCAGCGGAGGGGCTGGATGGGATGGCGGCTGAGGTAGGTGACGACGATGACGTTGCTGCCGACGCTGTAGTTGTCGAAGACTTCCCAGTCGGTGAGCTTGCCGTAGATGCCGAACGCGGTCTGGGTCCTGGAAATGAAGTCCGATTTTTTGTCGACCTGGGTGTCGAGGCGGGTGCCGGCAAGGAGGCCGTCGTAAGCCGCGACGCAGTCGCCGCCCTTGAGGGTATCGAAGAATTTATCGATGCGCTCGCGGATTTCCGGCGGGGGCTGGATGGGGTTGGGATTGCGGTTGGTCGTCAGCGGCATGATGTGTCGCGGGGGCGGGGCCATGGTCTGCACGCCGGAGTTGCTGTCGGGCGCGGGGGTCTGGCTGCGCAACGGGGTGAGGAGCGCGAGCGCCAGGAGAAGTGGAACGAGGATGGGGATTTTCATGGGATGATGGTGTGGGGCTAATTTTCTGTGTGGCTAAGTTTCGAGCAGGGCACGGAGCTTTTCTTTGGCGTGGGTGGTGACCGGGGTCCCGTGCGCGAGGGTGAGGGTCTGAAAATCGTAGGTGAGGAGTTTGCGGAGCGATTCGCGATTTTGTGCGGCGTCGGCGCAATATTTGTCGGGCAATAATTCAAGTCCTCGTTCGGCGCTGGTGTTGATGACGGCGTCACCGATGATCATGACGCCGGTGTTGGCGTAGAAGGCGGTCTCGCCGGGAGTGGCCCCGGGGATGGAGATGGGCGAGATGCCGTAGAGGAGTTCTTTTTCAAGAAGGACGACGTCGGGCTTGAACTCGGTGATGTCGCGCCGGGTGAGCGGCGCGGTGACGACGGGGACACGATGGCGCTGGCGCAGGGCTTCGGTGGCGCGGACGTGATTGCCGTTGGTGAGGAGGATGGCGCAGAGCGGCGCGATGGCGATGAGGTCCTTCCAAGCGGCGTCGGCCAGCGGAACGGGATCAATGACGACAAGGCCGGGGCCGAGTTTGAGGGCGGTACAGCCGATGTCGCACTTAAGGGAGGGTTCATAGACGTTCCAGCAAAAGAGGGTGTCGCTCAGGGCGTGAAACTCTTCGGCGTGGGCGGTCATGTTGGGTGGCGGTCAGGCGTGGTAGACGTCCATCGGGAGACAGGAGCAGACCAGATTGCGGTCTCCATAGACGTTGTCGATGCGCCCGACGTAAGGCCAGAATTTGTGCTCGCGGAGCCACGCGGCGGGATAGGCGCCGTGCTCGCGACTGTAGGGCCGGTCCCACTCGTTGGCGCAGACGTCGGCGGCGGTGTGGGGCGCATTCGTCAACGGGTTGTTGTCGCGCGGCCAGATGCCGGAGGCGATGTTTTGCATTTCGGCGTGGATGATCTGGAGGGCCTGGCAAAAGCGGTCGAGTTCCTCCTTCGATTCGCTTTCGGTGGGCTCGATCATCATGGTTCCGGGAACGGGGAAGGAGATGGTCGGGGCGTGAAAACCGAAATCCATCAGGCGCTTGGCGATGTCCTCAACTTCGATGTCGACGGACTGTTTCCAGGAGCGGACGTCGAGAATGAACTCGTGCGCGACGAGATCGGAGTGGCCGCGGTAGAGGACCTTGAAATGGCGCTTGAGTTTTTTGGCCATGTAGTTGGCGTTGAGGATCGCGATTTGCGCGGCGCGGGTCAGGCCCGCGGCCCCGAGCATGGCGATGTACATCCAGGAGATGACGAGGATGCCGGCGCTGCCCCACGGCGCGGCGCTGACGGCGCCCTCGCCGCGGCGGGATTCGCCCGGCGGGATGACGACGTGGCCGGGAAGATATTTCGCCAGGTGCGCGGCAACGGCGATGGGCCCGACGCCGGGACCGCCGCCGCCGTGCGGGATGCAGAAGGTTTTGTGGAGGTTGAGGTGGCAGACGTCGACGCCGAAATCGCCCGGACGGCAGAGGCCGACCTGCGCGGTGAGATTGGCGCCGTCCATGTAGACCTGCCCGCCGTGAGCGTGGATGATCTCGGCGGCCTCGACGATGGTTTCCTCGAAAACGCCGTGGGTCGAGGGATAGGTGATCATGGCGGCGGCGAGGTCCGAGGCATGGGCGGCGGCCTTGGCGCGAAGATCGGCGATGTCGATGTTGCCGTTGGGATCGCACGCGACGGGGACGACCTTCATGCCGGCCATGACGGCGCTGGCGGGATTCGTGCCGTGGGCGGAAACGGGAATGAGGCAGACGTGGCGGTGTTCCTCCCCGCGCGCGCGGTGGCAGGCGCGGATGGCGAGGAGCCCGGCGTATTCGCCCTGCGCGCCGGCATTCGGCTGGAGGGAGACGGCGGGGAGGCCGGTGATGGCGGCGAGCCAATCCTCAAGATTGCGGAAAAGCGTCTGGTAACCGCGGGCCTGATCGGTCGGCGCGAAGGGATGGAGTCGTGCGACCGTGGGCCAGGAGACGGGGAACATCTCGGCGGTGGCGTTGAGCTTCATCGTGCACGAGCCAAGCGGGATCATCGATGTGGAGAGGGAGAGATCGCGCGATTCGAGCCGGCGGATGTAGCGGAGCATCTCCGTCTCGGTGCGGTGGGCGTGGAAAACCGGGTGGGTGAGACAGGAACTGGTGCGCAGAAGCGTCTCGGGCAGGCAGACGGGCTCGTCGACGTTGGCGTTGTCGATGAGGCGGTCCACCTCGGAAGCTTCAACGCCCTTGCCGAAGACGCGGATGAGGGCGGCGAGATCGGCGGGGGTGGTGGCTTCGTCGAGGGAAAGCGCGATGGTGTCGGAATCGAGCAGGCGCAGGTTGATGCCGCGGGAGAGCGCCTCCTGGATGATTTCGTGGGCGCTCCATCTAGCCGTGCTCTTGATCCGGAGGGTGTCGAAAAAGTGGATTTCCTCGATACGGTAGCCGAGAATTTCGAGCACCGAACCGAGGTAGACGGTCATGGTGTGGATGCGCCGGGCGATGGCGCGCAAGCCCTCGGGCCCGTGGTAGACGGCGTACATGGAGGCCATGACGGCGAGCAGGACCTGCGCGGTGCAGATGTTGCTCGTGGCCTTGTCGCGACGGATGTGCTGCTCGCGGGTCTGGAGCGCGAGGCGCAGGGCGGGCCGGCCCCGGACGTCGTGCGAGACGCCGACGAGACGCCCGGGCATGTGGCGCTTGAGTTCGTCCTTCGTGGCGAAGAAGGCGGCGTGGGGGCCGCCGTAGCCGAGCGGGACGCCGAAGCGCTGCGCGGAACCGAGGGCGATGTCGGCGTCGAATTCGCCCGGCGGCTTGAGCAGGAGAAGCGCGAGGAGATCGGTGGCCATGGCGACCTTGCCGCCGACCTGGTGAATGGACTGGATGAACCTGCCGTAGTCGATGACCGCGCCGTGGGTGGTGGGATACTGAAGCAGCGCGCCGAACCAGCTCGAGTCGGGATTGAAGTCATCCGCGTCGCCGATGAGTACCTCGATGCCCCGCGACAGGGCGCGGGTGCGGACGACGTCGAGCGTCTGCGGGTGGCAGGCGCTGGAGACGAAGAAGCGGTTGGCGGCGGAATTGACCCGGACGCCGTGCAGCATGGCCATGGCCTCGGCGGCGGCGGTGGCCTCGTCGAGGAGCGAGGCGTTGGCGACGGGAAGGCCGGTGAGGTCGGCGACCATGGTCTGGAAATTGAGCAGCGCCTCGAGCCGGCCCTGCGCAATCTCGGCCTGGTAGGGCGTGTAGGCGGTGTACCAGCCGGGATTTTCGAGGATATTGCGCTGGATGACCGGCGGCGTGATCGTGTCGTAGTAGCCCTGGCCGATGAACGAGCGGAAGACTTTGTTGTGGGACATGATCTCGCGCAACGTTTCGAGCGCCTCGCGTTCCCCCATCGCGGCGGGGAGATCGAGCGGGCGGCGCAGGCGGATGGCGGGCGGCACGACGGCGTCGACGAGTTCGTCGAGCGACTTGCAGCCGACCGTGTTCAGCATGGCCTCGACTTCGTCGGGCTGGGGACCGATATGCCGGCGCGCGAAGGTGTCGAGAGGCGCGAAGAGATCGTCGGACGTTTTCAGGCTGGGAGAGGAGGTTTCAGACGGGTACGAGGGGGAAAAAGGAACAGTCCGGGCTTCGAGCATTCGTCATCCTAAAATCCGCACGGGACAAATCAAGCGGGGATTATCCAAATATTTGAAGGAATTACGGAATTTTCCAAATTAACGGAATTTTTTAACAGGAAAACATGAAAGCAGGAAGGAAAGGCTGGGGAATGGGTGGCTCGGCTACGCCATGCATGCGTGGTGTTGTCCGGGTCGCCGAAGGCGGCAGGAAGCGCCGGTCGGCGTACCTGCCCTCTTTTTCACAACTTGGCTAGTCAAGAATAGCCAAGTATCAGTGAGTCTGGGAATCTGTTGTAATAGGGTAGGGAGAGGAATCATCTCCACCTACCTCTGGAAGGTACACCGTCAAGGCCGCTTGAGTTGGCACGGAAAGCTTTGTGGAATAGTGGTTCATATTAGATCCTTCTTCGTTACCGAGTCGGCTCCACATGATCTCAAGGGGAGACGCTCCGTTGGTTGCACTCTCTAGTTCACAATCTAGAAATCTATATTTTCTATTCCTTCCTAAATTTCCATAGGTGGAGTTAACTAAAATACCCATACGCTGGTGAAAGTTTGCCTGCAAGTCCACCTCTCCTTCGGCATCGGAGCGAACGGAGGTCTCGACGTTATCGGGAAATAGTGTCAGATACAGATCCAAATCGGAATTTTGACGTAAGGAATGAACCCAGACTCCTGGTATAGGTTGCTGTTTCCAGTCCAAAATTTTGATCTTGAGGTCGTAGTAGCCCCACAATCGAGAGTCATTCAAGACAATAGTCGCAACTGCAGAATAGGCTCCGACAGTTATGAGGATCGTTGCGATGGCAGAATGAGAACCCCATTTCCATTTCGGGCGAGTGAACCAGCAGGCCACTCCGATCACTGCGCAGCAAGCCCAAATGATGAGTACCGGAATCCATCCCAATGCCGTTAGCCCACCGGGGCCCTCCTGTACTATGGGAATTCCGTTAATCGCTAGCAATGCGATGATAGTTGTTGTCGCCGCTACAGGAAACCAAAATACGAATGCAATTGGGGTCTTTCGCGAACAACCCGCTAAGATCAGGAATATTATTCCAATGAGAAGCGATATGCCCATTTGGCAATGGTGCGGTTCAGCAACCTGAAATCAATCTTGTAGTTAGCCGTATTTTCCCCTCGTTCCCGAGTTGTTCAATCACCCTTCCCAAACCCTGTCCATTTTTTCGGGACAGGTTCCGCAACTTGGGAACGAGGGAGTAATCCGGGCCACCCGAACTGCAAGGTCGCAAGGCGTGCGGCGACCAACAAAAACTCCCCTGCCTTCCAAATCTCGTGAATCTTGTCAATTCCGTCACAAAATAAGACTGGACATTTTTTTTGCCACATCGGCGCGACTCATGCTTCAATCCCCTCACCTTATGGCTTACAAAGACATCACTCCTCCCACGGGCGGCAAAATTTCGATCAAAAACGGCGTTCTGACCGTGCCGGATAATCCGGTCATTCCCTTCATCCGCGGCGACGGGACGGGCCCGGACATCTGGGCGGCGAGCGAGCGGGTGTTCGACGCGGCGGTGAAGAAGGCCTACGGCGGCAAGAAGAAGATTGCGTGGTTCGAGGTGTTCGCGGGCGGGGCGTCGAAGGCGAAATTCGACAACTGGCTGCCCGACGACACGATCGAGGCGTTCAAGGAGTACCTGGTCGGCATCAAGGGGCCGCTGACGACGCCGGTGGGCGGGGGCATCCGCTCGCTGAACGTGGCGCTGCGGCAGATGCTCGATCTCTACGTCTGTCTGCGCCCGGTGCAGTATTTCACCGGCGTGCCGAGCCCGGTGAAGGCGCCGGAGAAGATCGACATGGTGATTTTCCGCGAGAACACGGAGGACATCTACGCCGGAATCGATTTCCAAGCCGACAGCGAGCCCGCGCTGGGGGTCCTCGAGTTCCTGAAAAAGGAGTACCCGAAGGAGTTCAAGAAAATCCGCTTCGGCGAGACGAATCCGGGGTCGGTCGGCATCGGCATCAAGCCGGTCTCGCAGCCGGGGACGGAGCGGCTGGTGCGCGCGGCGATTCTGTACGCGATCAACCAGAAGAAGAAGTCGGTCACGTTCGTCCACAAGGGGAACATCATGAAGTACACCGAGGGGGCGTTCCGCGACTGGGGTTACGAGCTGGCGAAGAAGGAATTCGGCGCGGTGGAGATCGACGGCGGCCCGTGGTGCAAGCTGCCCGGCGGGGTCGTGATCAAGGACGCCATCGCCGACATCACGCTCCAGCAGGTGCTGACGCGGCCCGAGGACTTCGACGTGATCGCCACGCTGAACCTCAACGGCGATTATCTTTCCGACGCGCTGGCCGCGCAGGTGGGCGGCATCGGCATCGCGCCGGGCGGCAACATCAATTACATCACCGGCCACGCGATTTTCGAGGCGACCCACGGCACGGCGCCCAAGTACGCCGACCAGGACGTGGTGAACCCGGGCTCGGTCGTGCTCTCCGGCGAAATGATGTTCCGTTACCTTGGCTGGGGCGAGGTGGCGGACCTGATCCTCAAGGGCCTCAACGGCGCCATCGCCAGCAAGAAGGTGACCTACGATTTCGCGCGGCAGATGGAGGGCGCGACGAAGATCAAGTGCTCCGAGTTCGGCGATAATATTATCGCGCATATGTAGGCTGCGGGTGGCCCGGACAGTTCGCGTCGCGCTTCTTAAATAACTCCATCATAAAAAGCCCGTCATCCTGAGCGGAGCGCAGCGGAGTCGAAGGACCTCGCTCGCTTCGGGAAAAACGCGAAGGCCACCGTGAAGACCCTGTTCTTCGCGTGGCAGGCTCTGGCTTTCCGACGAGCGGCAGGCGTTCCTCAAGCTGCCGGATGACGTGGCGCAATCCTTACGGGTCGTTTGAGAGGGGTAGGTCCTTCGACTTCGGCTCGGATAGCGTTTTGGGTTAAAAGATATTTGTCGGCTCGCCTTCGCTCAGGATGACGGATTATTTGGAGTGCGCGTTTTCTATAAAATGACCAAACCGCACCACTACCCACAAATCACCGGCCTTGCCCCCGGCCAAAAACCTGACAAACTGAATTCATGCACGACGACTACGTTCCGGTTTTTCTCCAGGTCGCGGCGGGAGTTCTCTTCGCCTCCGGCACGCTGACGATGTCCCTGCTCATGGGCAAACGGGGGCGCCGCAGCGCGGCTAAGGACTCCCCCTACGAGTGCGGCAAGGACCCGATCGGCCCCACCCACTCCCGTTTCTCGGTCAAGTTTTACCTCGTGGCCATGCTTTTCATCCTTTTTGACATCGAGGTCGTCTTCATGTACCCGTGGGCGGTCGTTTACCGCGACTTGGTCCACTCCCGTCTCTACGGCGTCAGCATTTTCTTCTCGATGTTCACCTTCATCGGCATTGTCCTTATCGGCTACCTTTACGCGCTCAAGAAAAAGGCCTTCGACTGGACCCACGCGCCGAAACCGCCCATTCCGATAATCGGGGCCGATTAGTCCCAAGAACCGGGCCGTGTTTTTCGCCGCCTTCGACCTTCCCTCCGTTCCGGCCAGCGCGGGCATTTCCTGGCCCGATGCCGCCCTCTCCTTCTTTGCCATCGTGCTGGAAGGCTCGCCCTTTCTCCTTCTCGGCGCGATCGTCTCCGGGCTGGTCGACGTCTTTATTCCCGCCGGGCTGATCAAGGAGTGGCTGCCCCGTTCCAAGACGCGGGGCATTTTCGCCGCGCTCGGCGCCGGGGTCATTTTTCCGCTGTGCGAATGCGGCGCCATGCCCATCGTGCAGCGGCTCATTCGCAAGGGCGTACCGCCGCCGGTCGCCACCACCTACATGCTCGCCGCGCCCGCGCTCAACCCGCTGGCCCTGTTCAGCACCTACCTAGCTTTCCGCAACCAGGACCCGTGGCTCATGATCGTTCTCCGCTTCGGTTTCAGCTTTGCCATTCTCGTTTTTCTCGGCACCTGGCTCATTCGCGTCCGGCCCGAGGAGATGCTCCGGCCCGAGATGCTGCTGGACAGCCGGCCCCGTCCCGAGCTTTCGGCCAACCCCGGCCTCGTGCTCACGCCGCGTCCGGGCCTCTCCCTCGGCGGCCTGCAACAATTCACCGGCACGGTCATCCGCGATTTCACCGGCGTCCTTCTTTTTCTCGTCATCGGCGCCGCCGTGGCCGCGCTTTTCTCGACCGGCTTCAACCGCAGCCTTCTCGACCCGATCGGGCATCATCCCATTTTCGGCCCGATTGCCGGCATCCTGCTCGCCGAACTTCTTTGCCTTTGCAGCACGACCAACGCCTTCATCATCGCCGCCTTCGCGTCGTTTTCGATCCCGGCCAAGATCGCGTTTCTCGTGGCCGGCCCGCTGATCGATCTCAAACTCTACTGGCTCTATCGCAGTGCGTTCCGGCCCAGTTTTGTTCACGCCTTGTGGTTGCGGGCACTTGCGGCTACCTTTCTTCTCAGTCTCCTTTACACGCTCCGGCCATGAACGACCGCCTCTCCCGCCAGATTACCTTTTTCGCGCCCGCCGCGGTCATGAGCGGGTGGGCGGTGGTCCTGCTCCACGTCATCGCCTCGGGCCACCTGAACCGTTACCTCGCGCCGATGTTCCATACTTACGTCCTGGCGGCGGGGATCGCCCTGCTTGTGCTCAGCGCGCTCCATCTCCTCCTTTACCAGCCCAGCCCGGACCCTTCGCCCGCCGCGCAGCGCCTGCGCCAGATTGGACGCTGGCTGGTGCTGCTTGTGCCCGTGGTTGCGGCTTCGATTCTTTCTCCTACGGCCCTTTCGAACACCACATACGATAATCGGAAGCCCGATTCGACCTACCCCATGCCCACATTCGACAGCATCGACAAGGTAAACGTCCAAAACGCGCTCGCCGCCGATCCGAACCAGCCCGTTCCGATGGAGGTGACCGATCTCATCACCCTGGCCAATTCGCCCGCTCAGATGCAACAGTTCGTGGGCCGAAAAGTACGTGTGGTCGGCCTTTTTGAGAATGACGGCGGCACACTCAAGCTTGTCCGCTGGATCATGTGGTGCTGCGCCGCCGACGCAAAGCCGGTTTCGGCCGTGTTGAGCGGCAACACCGCGGGCGACTGGAAAAACGACGAATGGCTCGAAGTCACCGGCGCGGCGCAATTTCCCTCGACGCTGGGCCACGTCGTGCCGGAGATCGAGGTCGAGAGCATCAAGCCGACCCAGGAACCCGACGAGCCTTACCTCTCGCCGTGATGAGCGCCGGATATCCGAATTGGCCTGACAAGGATCATCCGAGAGGTATCTTTTAACCATGAGCTTCAACGAAGTTCTCAAGGAGTTGCCGGCGCTGACCGTTGAGCAGCGCCAGGTTTTAATTTCCCGCGCCTTGGAACTGGATGAATTGCCGCTTTCCGCGGAAGATGAAATTCTCGTTGAACAGCGACTGGCGGATCATCGCCGAAATCCGGCTTCGTCCGTACCGCTGGCTGAAATGAAAGATCGCCTGCGCTCCCGTTTTCCAAAATGAGCTGGCAGATGGTCGCTCATCCCGAGGTCGAGCAGGACATCGCCGAAGCCGCCCTCTGGTATGAAGCGCGGCAGCCCGGATTGGGAACCGAATTCGTCGAAGAAGTGATGCACGTCTGGGACGCCCTCCTGGAAAATCCATTTCTGAATTCAAGGCGCCATCCGCAAAAGAATATCCGCTGGCGTTACTCGCAACGCTTTCCCTATCGCGTCGTGTATGAAATTTTCGAAAAGGAACAAACCGTCGTCATAGCGGCGGTTCTCCATGCCGCGCGTCATCACCGCCATTGGCAAAGCAGGGTGGAATAAGCCCGTCCGATTTGAAGCTTGACCCTGTTGGCGCTTCGGATAGGGTCACCCACTCCACTTAAACCGAGTTATCATCATGCGCGATCAAGTTATTCTGGAATGCACCGAGGCTGTCAAAGAAGGCAAGCCCGCTTCCCGCTATTTCACGACCAAGAACAAGAAGTTGCAGCAGGAGCGCCTCGAGCGCGTGAAGTACAATCCTTTCCTGCGCCGCCGCACCGTTCACAAAGAGCGCAAGTAGGTCCTAGCGGACGGCTTCTTGTGCGCTTCGCGCACCCGAACGGAATCAACCCTGCGTTGTTCCCTGACCCTGGTACGAATTGACCACCCACCGGCTGATCGCCTGGTCGGGCGCCTCGACCACGCCGCGATCGATGGTGAAGGAGGTCTGTCCCGAGTTCTTGCTGATCAGCTTCAGCCCGAACTCGAAGTCCTTGAAAACTATCTCGCAGTGGTCGCGCATGTTGCGCTTCGTCCGCAGGGCGCCGTCGATCAGAGCCTCGATCGCGTCGGGCGTCAGATCGAGCCGCAAATGGTGCTTTTCCTCAAACCGTAACGCGAATTGCCGGGCGATCTCGCCCATGACCAGGCGCTCCTCGTAAGCTCCGTCGGCGAGGATGCGTTTCAGTTCCGCCTCGGGTCCGAGCACGAGCTTTTCGTGAACGACGAAGCGCCGCACGCCTGAGCCGGGTAGATCGAACTTGAACGGGCGCAGCGCCAGCTCGCCCACGGTGAGCAGCCCGCGCGCGCCGGTCTGTTCCTCCGCGGCCAGCCGGGCCAGCGCCTTCATGCCGTCGTCGGCGAACATCACCTCGATGCCGTAGGCCCGGAACGCCTCGTCATACTGGCGCACAAGCGATCCCTCGCTCTGCTTGAGAATCGCGAAGAGATCGTCCACTTCCAACGCGCTGCACGCGACGCGGACCGGCAACCGTCCGACGAACTCGGGCTCCAGGCCGTAATCGACGAGGTCGCGCGTCGTGACCGCGGCCAGAATGTCCTCCGGTTTTCGTTCCGGCTTCTGCGCGGCGGCGAAGCCGATCTCGCTCTTGGAGAGCCGGCGCTTCACGATCTCCGGCAGTTTGTCGAACGCGCCGCTGACGATGAAGAGAATGTTGCGCGTGTTGATCGTCTCCTTTTTCACCTTTCCGCCCCGGCGCTGAAATTCCATCGCGGCCTGGAGCTGCGACTGGATGTCGGTCTGGCTCCGCAGCGGCACTTCGGTTTCCTCCATCAGCTTGAGCAGATTGGTCTGCACGCCGCGCCCGCTCACGTCGCGCCCGGTGCCCCCGGTCGCGCTGGCCAGCTTGTCCACTTCGTCGAGGTAAATGATGCCGTACTGGGCCAGTTCCTTGTCGCCCTCGGCCTGGTGGATGAGGTCGCGAACCAGGTCCTCCACGTCGCCGCCGACGTAGCCCGTTTCGGTGAATTTCGTCGCGTCGGCCTTGACCATCGGCACGCCGACCAGCTCGGCCAGGCACTTCACCAGATAGGTCTTGCCCACGCCGGTCGGCCCGATGATCAGCACGTTTTGCTTCGTGTAGTGGGGCGTGGCGGTGCCGCGTTCCAACGCCTGGACGTGGTGGTAATGGTCGCAGATGGCCACGGCCAGCACCTTCTTCGCCTCGTCCTGCTTGATCACGAACCGGTCGAGGTGTTCCTTGATCTGGCGGGGCGTGAACTTGAACTCGAACCGGTCGCCGGGCGGCTTGGCGGGACGGTTCTCATCGGAAGCCGGTTGTTCCGTCTGCGGGACGAAGCCGCTGCCGGTCTCCAGGTTTCGTTTGAGAAATTCCTGCAGCCGCGCGTGGAGCGGATCATTTTCGGGCGAGCTTGAACTCATGCGCCAATTTCGAGCCGATTCGGAAGGTTGGCAAGCAACGTTACTGAAATGTCAGGTTTGGCGGGAGGGTGCCGGGCGAGGAATGGAATTGCATGGAGGCTGACCTCGTTTACTCCATTTACTTAGTTTTTGACCGGATGAATACGACAACATTCCAACCTGTGAACACCAAAAATGTTAAAAACAATATCAACGTCAAAACAAAAAACACGTTACTTCTGTAAGCATAGATGCTCTCACTTACAGGGTTTTTATTATGGGCCAAGAAAGCCGCCCATGTGTTGTAAGCGGCCAGATTAGCAAGCCAACAAGTCAGAATAAAAAGACCCACGCTAATAAATATTTTTATGATGGCTTTCACGCAAAAAATGAAGAAAGGCCCAATTTTCACGAAGCAGCCGCTATCTCCTCGAGCAAATAGCGGTTGAGGCGGGCGCCGAGATCGAGATGCGAGACGGGGAACGTTTCGTTGGGGCTGTGGGCGTTGCAGTCGGGCAGGCAGAAGCCGAGGAGGAGCGTGTCGACTTTCAAGATGCTCTTGAACTGGGCCACGATGGGAATGCTACCGCCTTCGCGGATCAGCGCGGGCTTTTTGCCGGGGAAGAGACGCCCGAGCGCTTTTTGCGCCGCCACGCCGAAACCGGCATTCGGATCGACCAGGTAGGGCCCGCCGCAATGGCCCGGCACGATGTCGAGCTTCACCGAGGGCGGGGTGTTTTTACGGAAATAGTCCTTCACGATTCCGAGAATCTTTTTCGGGTCCTGATCGGGCACCAGCCGGAAGGTGAATTTCGCGAGGGCCTTGCTGGGCAGGACCGTCTTCGTCCCCTCCCCCTGATAACCCGAGCCGAATCCGTTCACCTCTGCGGTCGGGCGCGCCCAGATTCGTTCCAGCGACGAGAAACCTTTCTCGCCGCGCAGCGCGGGCGCGCCGGTCATGCGCAGCAAGTCCGCGTCCTGCAGCGGCAGAGGCTTCCAGGCGCGACGTTCCCAGCCGCGCAACGGTCGCACGCCATCGTAAAAGCCCTTGAGGGTGACCTTGAGATTCTTATCGTGCAGCCCCGCGATCAACCGCGCTAGCACCGTCGCCGGATTCTCCACCGCGCCGCCGAAAATACCCGAGTGCAGATCGTGGTCGGGTCCCGTCGCGGTGACCTCGACCGCGGCAATGCCGCGCAGCCCGTAAGTGAAAGTCGGCCAGCCCGGCGCGACCATGCCCGAGTCGGAAATCACCACCACGTCGCAAGCCAGTTCCTCCCGGTGCGAATCGAGGAACGGCGCGAGGTTCGGGCTCCCGATCTCCTCCTCGCCTTCGACCAGCACGATCAGGTTCACCGGAAGATCGCCCTTTTCCCTGAGCGCTTCCTCGATGCCCAGGATGTGCGCGAAAATCTGTCCCTTGTTGTCGCTTGCGCCCCGCGCGGTGACGAGCCCGTTCTCGACGCACGGGTTGAAGGGCGGGCGATGCCACAACTCGACCGGGTCAACCGGCTGTACGTCGTAATGGCCGTAAATCAGCACCGTGGGACGCCCTTCCTTGCGCGGGCCGCGCGCCAGGACGATGGGATGGCCGGGCGTCTCGTACTGACGCGCCTCGAGTCCGATGGCCTTCAGTTTTTTTTCGACCCACGCAGCGCATTCGAGCACCTGCTCCTTGTATTTCGGGTCGGTCGACACGCTCCCGAAACGGAGAAAATCGAAGAACTGTTCGAGGGCGGCTTTGGCGGCGGGCATAAAGCTTGGGAACTAGCTCATTTCGGCAAAGCCCCCGAATCGTAGCCGGACCTGCCCTGCGTCGTGCCCTGCGTCTCGTTCGATCCGATGAAATTCTGGCATAGCCAGATCTTCCACGCATGGTCTCCATTCGGCAGCGGGGGATCCTCAATCGGCGTTACCGTGGCAAAATCCCGCACGACATCCGGAAGCGGCGCATCGGCCTGGCCGTGGGTCGAGTGGGCGATGAAAAGGGCCGAATCGTTCGGCGAGGCCGATTCGTCGTAATGAGGCCAGAAATCAAAATGGGTGATGAGCCCCGGCTTGTTCTCGACGTAGACAAACGGATTGCGCGGCAGGTAAAAACTCAGCGCGCTCGCCGTCTCGGGCGAGTCGGCGATGATCAGGGTCGCGCCCTGGTCCCGCTGGAGGCTCTGCACCGCGTCGGCGAGGTTACGCCACGAAATCTGCCGTTTCGCGGCAACAAAACCGTTCACGTTTTCCCCGCTCTGGGTGCGTAAAATCTGGTACCCCTTTCCGTTCAGGCTTGGCGCGAAGTAAAACGGATTCAACCCGGCCAGCGATTGCAGACCCGCCGCGACCAGCACAACCAGTGCCACCCATTTCGCCCTGGGCTGGGTTATGGTCAATTGCGCCATCGTACATCCGGCCAGCAGCACCAGCGGCAGGAAAAGCGCAGGCACCAGCTCGAACCGTCCCTCCTGAAAGAAAGCGGCGAAGTTCTGCCACGCCAGCCCAGGCAACGCCACCCAAACCAGCAGCGCGTCATGCGGATCGTCCCAAAGCCGGCGTCCCATCCGCCATAGCAGTCCCGCGAGCAAAATGAAAAAAAACGGGCAGAGATACCAAATTTCGAGCCAGATAAAGTGAAACCCCTGGGAGAGCGACAGGCCGTGGCTCAGCGGCCAGGCGCTGATGATGCGGCTATGCACGACGTCCGCCACCTGAGACCCGCGCAACCACCAGATCAACGGCGTCAGGAAGAAGCAGGCGAGAATCACCGCGATCCAAGGACCTGCCTCACGCAGCCGCACGCGGCGTTCCGGGCTCACCTCGAAATAGAGTATCAGTCCCGCCATCCACCAGGCGTTCTGGATCGCCACCAGCAGGGCCAGACCGCAGCCTGCGCCACCCAGCAGCCACCACCAGAGCCGGTCGTCCTCCACCGCCCGGCAAAACGCGAACAGGGTCAGAGCCATCAACCCGATGCTCGCCGCGGCCTCGGTCATGAACGTAAGTTTCCAGGCGTACATCGGGACCAGGAGGAAGAGGACCACTGTCCAGAACGCCGACCGCGCGTCGAACCAATGCCGCGCCAGATAGAAAAGGATGAACCCGCTGGTGCAGGCGATTACCGCCGAAAGCCAGCGCACGCCAAGCTCGGTGTCCCCGAAAAAAAGCGTTCCCACCCGGATGAGCCAGGGCACGAACGGCCCATGCTCCCAGTAGGCGGGGCTCAGGTAGTGCCCTTGCAGCCAGAGATACGCTTCCTGTCCCGACAACTCGAAGGTTTGTCCGAACCAGAAACGCACCAGCAGCAAGGCCACCAGCAGGAATACGGTCCGTTTGCGATAACCGGGTAGCTCCATCATAAATAAATGAACCTGTGCCGACGTGATTGCGTCTTACTATAACCTAATGCCCAACAAGATAACGAAACAAGCGAAATGAGGGATTGTCTTTCCCCCCCTCTTTCCCCTAACTAATGCCCCCTTTATGAAATCCACCATCCTCCTTGGCCTCTGCGCCTACTGTGCCCTGCCAAGCCTGCTCAACGCCGACACGCTCCCTGACCCGGCCACCAAGGACAAAGTTCCCCCCATCGCCTTCGTGCTGGGCATGATCTGGAAGCGTCTCGATCTCGCCGACTTTTACCTCACCGGCATCCTCCGGACCGACAAAAACCCCAAACGCTATCCGATCGTTCTCCGCACCCGCGGCCATGAACTCGTCTACGAATTTCAAGACCAGCCCCTGCAGATTCGCGTTCAGCTCGATCCCGGAATCTTTACCGTCCAGAAACGAAGCAAGGCCGGCGACCCCTGGGTCACTGTCACAGGCGACGAACTTAAAAAATCGATTTTCGACACCAACATCACTTACGAGGACCTCGGGATCGACTTCATCAACTGGGACAACATCGAGCCTCTCGGCACGGACAGCATCAAGACCCTCGACGCCTATGTGTTCGAGGCCAAGCCCGGCCCCGATGATCACAGCCGTTTTGCCGCCGTGCGTTTCTGGGTCAGCAAGCAGTACTGGGCCTTTCTCCGCATCGACGGCCTCAACGCCCAGGAAGAGACGATCAAGCGCGTCGAAGTCCAGGACGTGATGCAAATCGGCAAATATTACGTCTTCAAGGAAATGAAGGTCAGCAAGATGGACCCGACCCGCAACGATATCCCGCTTTCCACCACCTTCATCGATATCCAGGACGGCAAGGAAGGTTCCGGCCTCACGGAATAATTTCAGGGGGGTGTAACCCCAACGGGGTTGCAATCCTTTAGCCCAGGGTTGGCGCATAGCGCCTACCCTGGGAAGTTGTAGAGGAATTCAACCCTGACAGGGTTGAATCAATTGTTGACCGAGGACCCAGGGTAGCTCGTTCCGAGCAACCCTGGGCTATAGGATGGCCATCCTTTCAGGATGGCGCCAAATCTCCGAGTATGAGCGCCGGGGCCGACAGTTGGTGTGAGCAGGTCTTAACGTGAAGTTTCTCCTTCACGTCTTTCCTCTTTTCATGTTTTGCTGCTAGAAACAATCCGCCTGTGGAAGATCTCCCTTTACGCATCCCGACCAGGCGCGTCCGCGCGCGCCCGCCTGAGCCGCCCGATTCCAAACAAAAACAGCGCGTCGCCCTCGCCGCGGGATTATCCCTTCTCTGGACCATCTTCACCCTCCTCGCCCAATTTTCCGGCATCCTCGGCGGGATCGAGGAACCGTTGATCGACTGGCGCCAGTCCCTCGCCTCCTATCCCGCGCATCCCAGCGATCAACTTGCCCTCATCGCCATCGACAGAATCCCTCCCAACAAACCGTGGCCCTGGTCCCGGCTCGAATACTCGCTCATGCTGCGCAGCCTCATCGACTACGCGCCCCAGAGCATCGTCTTTGAAATGAACCTCAACGACCGCGACACCGATTACACCTCCTTCGACAGCACGTTCTCCCACGTCGTCGAGCGCGCCAACGCGGTTGTCTTTGCCGCCACGGTCCTTTCCACTCCCAGTCCGCTGCCCGTGCCGCCGCGGGTCAAATCGCTCTCTTTCCACGGCGACACCCGCTCCGTCCCCCACTTCGGTTCCGCCATCTGGCCGCTAAGCACTTTCGCCGGCGATTCTCCCGTCGGCGCCAACAACGTCGAAGCCGAGCCGGACCTCCACCTGCGCCGGCTGCCCCTGGTTTTCATGCTAGACGACAAACTCATCCACTCGCTCGTTCTCCAAGCCGCCGCGCAATATCTCGGCGCCGATCTCTCCGCCTCCGACGTCACGCTCGGGCGGGCGATCTTCCTCCGCCGCCACGACGGCAAACTCCTCCGTACCCTGCCCATCGACGACCAGGGCCGCCTGCGCATCCGCTTCCGTTTTGGCGCGCCCGTCTCGTGGCAGGCCGGCTTTGACAACGTGCTTGTTTACGACGACCAGATCCAAAACGGCATCTCGCCCGGGAGGGACCTGCACAAGATCGAAAACCGGCAGGTCTGGATCGGTCGCACCGACCCGGCCGAGCGCGAACGGTTCACCACCGCCATCGGCCAACTCAGCCGCGTCGAAATCGAACTTCAGGCCATGCGCACCATTCTCGAACAGGACTATGTCCGCCCTCTTCCGCCCATGATCCTGGCCGCGCTTTATCTTCTCGTCGGCATTGGCGGCGCCGCGGCCATCATCCGCATCGGGCCGGTTCACGCGGCGGCCCTTCTAATCATCCTCGCCGCCTTCTGGCTCGAGTCGGCGATTCTCGTCTTCCGGCTCTACAACGTGATTCTTCCGCTGCCGAGCTTTCTCATGCTCCTCTTCGGGACTTACATCATGGGCCTCCTCGCCGCCTTCTGGGACCTCGAACCCGAGACCGACAAGCGGCAGCTTCCGCTTGAACTTTAATCGCTTCGGACACGGCAAGTACGTTCATTTGCGCCGAGCTGCAAAATCGCCATCATGAAAATGTACCAACCCTTTCGAACAAACGGATTCGGATTAGCGCATCTTGAGAAATGCCAGATTGGATCGGGGAATTCGAAAAAATGAATTACAGCCTTTCCTTCCCTCGAATGACCCTCCTGGGCATTGCCTTTATGGGCTGTCTGGCTGCCGCAAATGCTACCGCATCCCAAACAACCAATGCGTCAAGCCCACCGCCCCCCAAGAACCTGGGGCATATTCCACTTCCCGAGCAGGTCCCCTATTTGAACACCCCGCAACGCTATCCCGTGGGCAACGGTGTGGCTATGGCGGTGGGGGAGGCTACCGGAGAATGGAGCCAACTGGCCGGGCCCGGATATACCAGCCCCAACTTCATCACTTCCGAGGCCCTTACGCTTGAGATTGACGGGGTGGAGCAACCCCTTCGCGTGGAAATGAAACGGGCACGCGAAACCGGCGTGTACTATGGATTTACCGTCTGCGGCGACCTGCAAGTGCGTCTGATCGACTATGCCTGCTGGGGGCAGCCGTGGATTTCACGGCTCGTCATGATCGATAATACCTCCGGGGCCGTTAGTCATAGTGTTCGGATCAAGGCAATGGTCCTGCCCAAAGCAGGGGCTGGAATGACGCATTGGCTGGTAAAAGATGCCGATAATGAGGACTGCGGAATAGCCATCAAAGCGGATGCGTCGGTTTGGATGCCATCCGGCGGGAAAAACGTCGCGGATAAATCGGTGGTCATTGCTTTCACCGATCCTGCCGGCACGGCGGTCCTTGGCAGCAACTCCTGCACTCTCGCGACAAAACTCACCGAGATCGCGCCCGGCGGTTCCTACAATGCCGCGCTCGGTCATTATTTCCGTCAGGGTGCTGCACCTGACGACCAGTGCATGGCCGCGATTCGCGCCATGGATAGCGTCGGTGATCTCGAAAAATGCGTCACGGACTGGCAATTGTGGTTCGAGCATGTCGGGCCCGGTTATCAGTTGGGCAATATCAAGGACGAGCGCGCGCGCAACCTGGTGGAAGGAGCGCTTGCCATTCTTAAGACCATCCAGTCGCAGGACGGAGGCCTTATCGCGCACGCGACCTTCTATAAAGACGGTTATATTCGTGACGCGGTGTTGGGCTTGCGTGGCCTGACGGCAACGGGGCATTTCGATGAATCAAAACGGTGGTTGATCTGGCTGGACCATAAATTTGCCCTTTATGGGCACATACCCGATGCCGCCAGTTGCGAAGCGTCCCTGGCAGACGGAAGCACGAAAGGCGATATGGGAAACGCCAATGTCGAGGAAACCGCGCTGGTTCTGCTTTGCGCCCGGGATTACTACCATGCCACCCAAGACCTCCAAACCCTGAATGCCATTCACCCCTCGTTACAGTACTGCATGGATGTCCAGCTCAAGGAAGCTGTTGCGAACGGCTACAAGCTGGAATTCAACGGCGATGAAACGGAAGTCTGCGGCGCGGTCAACATTTCTCCAACTGGCACGCAGGCGGGACTCCTCGCCCAAAAGCAGGATTGGGCGTTGTCGTCGGTCGCCTTATGTGCCGCGTCCCTGGACTTTTATATTGAATATCTGCAGGCCCGGGGCGAAGACCCCACGTCCTACCGGAACACGCAAACCGGCGCCACCCTGAATCTGAAAACAGAATTGAATCATTTGCTGCAGGCCATGGACACGGATTTCTGGAGAACCAACGTGCCGGAACTTCCTGAAGGGTTTCATGACTGTTTCAGGATAAAAAGCGATATGAGCTGGCCTCTCAAACGCATCGTCAACCTCACGCTCATGCCGGTCTATTTCGGGACGCCCTACCCTGCTGACGAAAAAGCCAAGGACGTGAGCGCCATGGCGCACTATTTCGATGAAAAAAGCGGGTTTCTTCCGCTGGTTCCAGGAGCTAACGGATTTGACGGCCATGACTTGGGTTACTTGCTGTGGTCGCTGGTCGAGGTTGGAAATCCGAAAAAGACGGAGGTATATCAAGCTCTGGTCAATGGGCCGACGGCGGATTGCTGGGGGACTTTCAACGAGGCGTACAGCGGTAACGGCACCCGGAACAGCCACGATCTGCGGACCTTGGAAACGGGGTGCAACATCAGTGCCATCGCCAAATATTGGGATCTAAAACCGTGATCCTGCGGCAGCTTCCGCTTGATTTTTAATCCAGTTTTGCGAGGGCGGCGCGGATTTCATTCTCGGGGCCTTCGTGCTCCTGGTCGATGGCCATCTTGAGCGCGCTTTCGTAATGGGCGCGGGCGGCGGCGGAATCGTTGCGTTGCAGGGCGATTTTGGCCAGGAGCATGGTGACGACCATCCAGTCCGGTTTGGCCTTGAGCGCGGCGGCGAGGCGGGCTTCGGCCTCGGGTATGCGACCTGCGTCGTAAAGCGCCTTGCCGAGACTGAAGAGGATAAGCTCGTCGTTGGGGCGTTGCTGGAGGAGGGCTTCGTACTTGGCGATGAGGGCGTCGGAAGACACTGAATTAAACCATAATCACGTTCAACTTTTTGACAATAACACCTCGATCATTTCGCAATCGTCTCTGTCCGAACGATTGTCCGATCTAAACTCTTCGACTTTATGCTTGATCGTTTCAGATGACATTAACTTTGTTCGAGCCAGTATATACAAAGCCTTGGTGTGTGTGTTCTCAACGTTCCAAGCTAAAGTCATGCTCTCAAGCTCTCTTTTCAGAGAACCCCAAAAAGTTTCATCAAATTCGTCGGCGAACGTAGATAAAACCCAATAAATCCAAACATCGTCTCCGGATTTAAAAACACTTCGAACTGGTTCAATGAGGTCATGCCCAAAGGTTGGCAAGAACTTTCCAATGAGGTAGGAACCGGGCCAATTCATGTCCTGAAGACGCTCCAACAGTGCTGGGATATCGGCTGCTGTTACTGACATTTTGCCCGAGATTATAGCTTGTGCGCAGTGACCCCATTCCAGCTTTGAAGTCGGAAATCGGGAAGACATGTCTTTTAAAGTAACAAGCCTCCTCTATTTTTCAAAGGATCAGTTTGGCTGGCCATCAGACCGGCCAAAAGAATTTGAAGTGCGACGGTCATAGACCGCCGCTACAACAGAATCATGGCGCATTACGACGTGGTGATTGTCGGGGCGGGGCACAACGGGCTGACCTGCGCCTGTTATCTCGCAAAGGCGGGGCGCAAGGTTCTGGTGCTGGAGCGGCGGCACATCGTGGGCGGGGCGGTCTGCACGCAGGACGATCTCATTCCGGGTTACCGGCTCGACGTGGGTTCGTCGGCCCACATCATGATCCATCTCACGCCGGTGCTCCGCGACCTGGAGTTGCACCGGTTCGGGCTCGAGTACCTCGAGATGGACCCGTGGGCCTATTACCCGATCCTGGGCACGGGAACCGGGATCAGCTTTTACCGCGACGTGGAGCGGACCTGCGCCAGCATCGCCAGGGTTTCACCGAAGGACGCCGAGGCTTACCGCGCGTTCGTGCGCCATTGGGGCGAACTGAACGAGGGGATTTTCGAGACGTTTCTCAAGCCACCGTCGCCGGGCAGGATTTTCGGCACGATCTTCAAGCGCAACCTGCTCAACTGGCGCTCGCGCAAGCTCTGGTCATCCATGGATACGTCGCGGCAGTTGATGGCCCCCTACGGCGCGCTGATCGAGGAATTGTTCGAGCATCCCGCGGTGCGGACGGCGCTGGCGTGGCTCTCGGCCCAGTCGGGTCCCGCGCCGGGCGAGATGGCCAGCGGCGACATGCTCGGCTGGAACGCGATGATCCACAAGAGCGGCGCGAAACGGGCCAAGGGCGGCAGCGGCGCGCTGACCCAGGCAATGGCGAAATGTCTGCAAAGCCATGGCGGAGAAATCATCTGCAACGCGGAGGTGACGGAAATCGGGCGCGAGGGCGAAACGTGGCACATCGCCCATGGAGGCGGATCGGCCACGGCACAAAAGGTAGTGAGTGCCTGCCACCTGCACACGCTCTTCGGCAAGCTGCTGAAAGACGCGCCGGAGGAATTGAAAAAGCGAGCGTTGCGCACTCGGATCGGCAACGGCTTCGGCATGATGGTGCGTCATGCGGTGGAGGAATTGCCCGATTACGGCGATGCCTCGGCGCCGGCAGGTCCCCTTCCCGGCACGAAGGATTACCAGACCTCCCTCCAGTTGCTTTGTCCCTCGGTGGATTATCTCACCAGCTCGCATCGTGATTTCATGTTCGGCCTGCCGCCGCAGAAACCGTCCGTTGTGGCGATGAGTTTCTCGGCGCTTGACCCGACGCTGGCCCCGGCGGGCAAGCATACGCTTTTCACCTGGGGCCAATATCATCCTTACGAATTGAGCAACGGCGAGAACTGGGACGCGATCCGCGAACGCGAAGCGGACAAGCTTTACGACCTGGTCTGCCAGTACGCGCCGAAAATGCGGGGCAAGATGATCGGGCGTTACATCCAGACGCCGCTTGATCTGGAACGGACGCTGGGTCTGCTGCGGGCGAACGTCATGCACCTCGAAATGAGTCTCGACCAGATGTTCATGTTCCGACCGCTGCCGGAGCTTTCCGAGTACAAGGTGCCCGGCATGCCCGGCCTTTACCTCACCGGGGCGAGCACGCATCCGGGCGGCGGCGTCTTCGCGGCGAGCGGTTACAACACGGCGCGGGTGATTTTGCAAGAGCGGCCGTAGCCGGATTGCGGCGTAAAAAAACCGCACATCAACTATTGCTCTAAGGGCCATTCTGCGATTTATTGGTGGCGACAAGGGCCTGGAACTATGAGACCTGACGAGGATTTCGAGCCGAGTCCCGGGGATTTTCAGATCCTGTTCGAATCGGCGCCCGGCCTTAACCTGATCCTGCGCCCCGACCTGACGATCGTCGCCGTAAGCGAGGCTTACTTGCGCGCCACCAAGACGCACCGCAAGGAAATCGTTGGGCGCGGAATCTTTGAAGTCTTCCCGGACAATCCGGACGATCCGAATGCCGACGGCGTGCGCAACCTGCGGGCGTCGCTCAACCGCGTGCTGGCGACCCGCGCGCCCGATACGATGCCGGTCCAGAAGTACGACATCCGCCTGCCCGAGGAGGAGGGAGGCGGTTTCGTGGAGCGTTTCTGGAGCCCGATCAATACGCCGGCCTTCGATGCGGGCGGGAAGCTGATTTATATCATCCACCGCGTCGAGGACGTAACCGAGTTCGTACGACTCAAGCAGCAGGGCAGCGAGCAGTCGCGGATGACCGAGGAACTGCGCTCGCGCGCGCAAGAGATGGAATCGGAGGTGCTCAAACGAGGCCGGGAATTAATCGTGGCGAATGAAAAGCTGACCACGGCTAACGCCGACCTGGCGCAGGCGCTGAAGAAATTGGAATCGTTCAGCTATTCGGTGTCGCACGATTTGCGCGCGCCGCTGCGACATATCCAAGGCTACGCCGATTTGCTGGGCGGCGATGAGGGGTCAAAACTCAGCGAAGACGGACAGCGCTACCTGAAAGTCATGATCGACTCGTCCAAGCGGATGGGGACACTGATCGACGACTTGCTCTCGTTTTCGCGGATGGGCCTGGTGGAAATGCGGTTGGGGACGGTGAAAATGAGCGAAGCGGTTCAGGAAACGGTGCGGGCCCTTTCTTCGGACCTGAACGGGAGGAAGATCGAGTGGAAAATCGGATCGCTGCCCGATGTACACGGCGACCGCGCCCTGCTCAATCAGGTGTGGACGAACCTGCTTTCGAACGCGGTGAAGTATTCGAGGCAGCGTGATCCGGCGGAAATCGCCGTCGGCTGCGACCGCCAGGGAAATGAGCTGGTCTTTTGGGTAAGGGACAACGGGGCGGGTTTCGATATGAAATATGCGGACAAACTCTTCGGGGTGTTCCAACGGTTGCATCATCCGAACGAATTTGAAGGGACGGGGATCGGGCTGGCGAATGTGCGGCAGATCATTTCGCGGCACGGGGGACGGACATGGGCCGAGGGCAAGGTGGGCGAAGGAGCGACGTTCTATTTCAGCCTGCCGACAGGGGAAATCACCCCGGCAACGGTTTGATAAACAGCGTTGCTAAACGGTTCCTCCTGCTTTAGTATATTCCTTCGCTGATTTATGAAAGCAACGCTCAAAACCAAGACGAAAAAGGCGGTTTCCACGCCGCTTCCCCAACTCGGCCCCACGATGAACGGAGCGGAAGTCCTCGTTGCGAGCTTGGAACGCGAGGGCGTCGATACGATTTTCGCCTATCCCGGCGGGGCCAGCCAGTTGCTGCATCAGGCGCTGACCAAGTCGAAAAAGATCCGCACCATCCTTCCGCGCCACGAGCAGGGCGGCGGTTTCATGGCGGCCGGTTATTCCCGCGCCACGGGCAAAGTGGGAGTGTGCATGGCGACGAGCGGGCCCGGCGCGACCAATCTCGTGACCGCCCTCGCCGACGCCTTCATGGATTCGATCCCGCTGGTGTCGGTGACCGGCCAGGTTCCCTCCTACAACATCGGCAAAGGCGCTTTCCAGGAAACCGATTTCTTCGGTCTGACGCTGCCGGTGGTAAAGCATAGTTACCTCGTGATGGATGCGCGAGACATCCCGCGCGTCGTGAAGGAGGCGTTTTACATCGCCCGAAGCGGACGCCCCGGCCCTGTGGTGATCGACATCCCCAAGGATGTGCAGACTGAAAAGATTCAGCCGATTTTTCCCAGCAAGGTCGAATTGCGCGGCTACAAGCCGGAAAAAAAAGCCGACGATCTCGCGCTTAACGAATTGCTCGGCCTGATCGAAAAAGCGGAGAAGCCGGTGCTCTATGTGGGCGGCGGCATCATTTCCTCCGGCGCCTCGAAGCAACTGCTCGAATTCGCGGAGCTGACCAATATTCCGGTGTGCACCACGCTGATGGGGATCTGCTGTTTTCCCGAAACCCATCCTCTTTCCCTGAAATGGCTCGGGATGCACGGCACCTATTACGCGAATCGCGCGGTGAACGAGGCTGACCTGCTGCTGGCTTTCGGCGTGCGCTTTGACGACCGCGTGACCGGCAAGGTTTCCGAGTTCGCCAAGCACGGCACCATCGTCCACATCGACATCGATTACGCCGAGTTCGACAAGAACAAGCATGTCCATCTCCCCATCCTGAGCGACGTGAAGTACGCGCTGGAACGGCTCAACACGATGATTCGCAAGGAAAACCGCGCCCGGAAGACATTCCCCGCGTGGCAGAGGGATATCGAGACATGGCGCACGGCGCAGCCCTTGAAATTTCATAATTACGAGGACAAGATCGCGCCCCAACTGGTCATCCAGAAACTCTGGGAAATGACCAAGGGCGAAGCG
>JAJSLI010000025.1 GCA_021272315.1 Methylacidiphilales bacterium
GCACCAACGGCAAACCCGCCAAAGTCGCCCTCACCGCCTGCGCCCGTAAACTCCTCATCCATCTCAACAGCCTCCTGAAAAATCCCCAACTTTCCCCTTGCTAACCAAGACCGTTGCTTCGACAAGCTCAGGATGACGGAAGGGTTTGCCGATCACGTTTGGAGCTTGGAAGAGATCATTGCTCTGCTATGATAAGTATGTGAAACAGATCGCCGCCATTCTGGGCATCTTGTGGCGGGCCACTCTCCTATTTCCGCTTGCCGTCGCGTTTTATTGTCTCGTCATCGGGTGGCTTGCGCTTCTTCCGGTCCTTTTACTTATTTACGCGTTCACCGAGACATCTTGGGCATGGGCTGGACTCGCCGCATGGATGCTTTCGCTTTATGTGTTCAGAAAACCGGCGCGAAACTATTTCCAGCATCGTGATTCTGACGGTTATCTCTGATCTTTCATCCCGCAGGTAGATTCAAACTGCACCACTACCCAGACTTCCCCTTCCTTGCCTTCCACCGCAGTCGCGGCTAGCGTAGACCCCTTATGTTACGCGCCGGAATCGTCGGACTGCCCAACGTCGGGAAAAGCACCCTCTTCAACGCGGTCACCAAGACCCGCAAGGCCCAGGCGGCCAACTATCCGTTCTGCACCATCGAGCCGAACAACGGCATCGTCACGGTGCCCGACGAGCGCCTCGACAAGCTTGCCGCCATTTCCAAGTCGCAGAAAATCGTCCCCGCCGTCTTCGAGTTCGTCGACATCGCCGGGCTGGTCAAGGGCGCCAGCACGGGCGAGGGACTCGGCAACCAGTTCCTGACCCACATCCGGGAAGTCGACGCGATCATCCAGGTCGTCCGCTGTTTCGAGAACGCCGACATCCATCACGTCACCGGCACGATCGAGCCCGTCCGCGACATCGAGATCATCACCACGGAACTCGTCCTCGCCGATCTCGCCGCCGTGCAAAAGCGCAAGGACAAGAACCAGAAGGCGGCCCGCGGCGGCGACAAGCAGGCCAAGGCCGAGCTCGACCTGATTGTGAAGCTCGAACCTCATCTCGACACGGGCAAGCCCGCGATCCTGCTCGACGTCACGCCCGAGGAGAAAGCAGTGCTCAAGGGCTTCTTCCTCCTCACCGGCAAGCCGACCCTTTTCGCCTGCAACGTGGCCGAGAACGAGCTGGCCGACCCGGACGCCAATGCCCATGTCCGGGCGGTGCGCGACTACGTGAAAACCCACCTCAGCACCGAGGCGGTCGTCATTTCCGCGCAAATCGAATCGGACCTCGTCGACCTGAACGAGAACGAACAGCGCGAGTACCTCGAAACCCTCGGCGTCAAGGAATCGGGCGTCGGCGCCCTCATCCGCGCCGCGTATCATCTCCTCGGCCTGCGCACCTACCTCACCACCGGTGAAAAAGAAACGCGCGCCTGGACCATCCACGCCGGCGACAAGGCCCCCGCCGCCGCCGGCGTGATCCATTCCGATTTCGAGCGCGGTTTCATCGCCGCCGAATGCACCGCCTACGAAGACCTCATCAAGCTGGGCTCCTTCGCCAAGGCGCGCGAAGCCGGGCGCCTGCGCATCGAGGGCAAGGAGTATGTCGTCCAGGACGGCGACGTCCTCGAGTTCCGATTCAACGTTTAATGTAGCTGCGGTCAGCGCTACATTAATTAAACAGCCACCGCTTCCCTTATCATCGTCCCCTTGAAATTCGGCGTTTCGCCAGCGATCCCGAAGGTTTCGCACGGAGGACGGAAGAGGACCGAAAAGGTTTTTCCTCCGTGGCCTTTTCAGCCCTCCGTGCGAAATCAGCGACGGTTCCTTCGACTGCGCTCAGGACAGGCTCCGATCACCGCTATATTGAAGGCGCGGAGGGCTGGGGAATGGCGACAAGAAAGGAAGAGCCTTTGTCACGCGAGGTTTCATAGGTGATTTTGCCGCCGTGGGCCGTGGCGACGTTCTTGACGATGGCCATGCCGAGGCCGGTGCCGTGCTTCTTCCCGTGGGTGACAAAGGGCTCGAAGAGGCGGTCCTTGATCTCATCGGGGATGCCGGGACCGTTGTCGGAAACCTTGAGGTAAAAAACAGGGCCCTCGACCCAGGCATTGATCTCGACCCAGGCGCCGGGCGTGTTGCCGAGGGCCTCGACCGCGTTGGTGACGAGGTTCTGCAGGAGGCGCATGAGCCTCATCGAGTCGACGACGACTTCGGCGGGGATGGCCTTGAGCTTGAACTCGACGCCCGACGTGCGGAAATACTCCTCGTTGAGGGTCTGGAACTGCCGGAGAAAAGCCGTCGTGTCGGTGGGGACGAGATTGAGTTTGGTTTCGCCCCGGGAAAATTCGAGCAACTCGGCGGCCATGCCGACAAGACGGTCGCACTGGAGCCGGATGCCGTTGCAACAGTGGACGGTGTCCGCATCGGTGTGGTTCATGTTCACCAGGTCGGCGGAGAGCCGGATGCCGGCGATGGGGTTGCGGATATCGTGCATGAGCGCGTTGGCCATTTCGCCGACGAGCGAGAGCTTTTCCTTGTGGACGACTTCGTGGACGAAGAGGTCGTTGGTGCGGCGCAGGTGATTGAGCACGTTCTGGAAGAGGCGCAGGGTGATCGCGACGGGTTCGCGGTCGAGCACCTCGAGCAGCGGCGCGCTCGGGATCTTGCCGATGAGGACGCGTCCTTTGGCGCGGGCGTCGGTGCTGCGCCCGTGACCGTCGAAGACGGCGACTTCGCCGAGAAAATCGCCGGGCTTGAAGACGCCGAGGATTTCCTCGCGGTTGCCGGCGGCCTTGACGATTTCGACCTCGCCCTCGAGGACGAGGCAGACTCCGTCGGCGGGGTCGCCTTCGCGAAAGAGATAGTTGCCGTCCGGGTAATCTTCACGGGCCATCCCGGCGAGCAGGCGTTCCCGCCCCGCGGCAGAAAACCCCTCGAGAAACCGGTTGGAACCTGCATTCATCTGCCGCAATATGCCCCGCGCCTCTTTCAAGCGCAATGAAATGAGGCCGACAAAGTATTGCCGGGGAGGCGCAACCGCGCTAACAATTGCGATTCTACCGTCTTTTCAACAACCAAGGATATTTATGTCAAAAGCCATCATGGAAACCAGCAAGGGCACCATCAACCTCGAGCTTTTCGAGCAAGACGCCCCGAACACCGTCGCCAATTTCACCAAGCTCGCCAAGAGCGGCTTCTATGACAACAAGACCTTCCATCGCGTCATTCCGAATTTCATGATCCAGGGCGGCTGCCCCAAGGGCGACGGCACGGGCGGCCCGGGCTGGAAGATCAAATGCGAGATCAACAAGCAGAAGCATACGCCGGGCACGCTCTCGATGGCCCACGCGGGCAAGGACACCGGCGGCAGCCAGTTTTTTATCACCCACACGGACACGCCCTGGCTCGACGGCGTCCATACCGTCTTTGGCCGCACGGCCGACATGGCGGTGGTCAATGCGGTCAAGCAGGGCGACAAGATCGTTTCGGTGAAGATCGTCGATTAGGTCTTATAAGTCCCGGAGGACTTGTAAGAGAGTCATGCGCACCCTGGCGATTGATTACGGCTCGAAACGGATCGGTCTGGCGCTGAGCGACCCAACCGGCACGCTGGCCCGTCCCCTGCCCTTTCTGCCAGCCAAGGGGGACGCGAAGCTCGCGCGGGAGGTCGCCGCGCTGGCGCAAAAGGAACAGGCCGGGCTGATTTTGCTCGGCCTGCCGCGTCACATGAACGGTTCGCTGGGGGAGGCCGCCGCCGCCGTGCAGGCTTTCGCGGCGATCCTCGAAAAAACGACCACGGTCCCGGTCAAATTGGTCGACGAGCGGCTCTCCACCGTGCAGGCCAGCCGTCAGTTGCGCGAATCGGGCCGGGACGCGCGCGCCCAGCGCGGCCTGATCGACAGCGAGGCCGCCGCCGTCCTGCTCCAAGGGTACCTCGACACGCAGGGCGGCCCGCCCATGCCAATTGATACATGAACCGGCTCGAACGGCGCAAGCGCCGCCCCCACCGCTTCGATCCGGCGTTGCAGGGCCACAAATTGATCATCGCGTACCTCGGCACCGGATTCTCGGGCTGGCAATGCCAGCCGGGCAAACGGACGGTGCAGGAATCGCTCGAAACCGCGCTGGAAAAAATCTGGGGGCAAAAAATCAGCCTCCAAGGCTCGGGCCGCACCGACGCCGGCGTCCACGCGCTCGGACAAGCCGCCTCCTTCAACGCGCCGCGGCTCCACGCCGGCGCGGTGCTGCTGCGGGCGCTCAACGCCAACCTGCCGCGCGACGTGCGCGTCGTCCGATGCCGGCTGGTCCCTCCCTCCTTCCACGCCCGCTTCGACGCCATCGGCAAGACCTACCGTTACCTCGTCCTGAACCACCCGGTGCAGGACCCGTTCACGCTCGACACCCACTGGCATGTGCCGCGCCCGCTCGACCTCACCGCCATGCGCCGCGCCGCCCGCCGGTTGTTGGGTAAACACGATTTTGCCTCGTTCACCAGCAACCCCGGCTACGAGCGGGAGACGACCGTGCGGACGATGTCCCGCGCCGCGATCACCCGTCACGGCGCGACCCTTGCGTTCCATTTCACCGCCGACGGCTTTCTCTACCGCATGGTCCGCAATCTCGTCGGAGCGCTGGTCAAAGTCGGCCAGGGCAAGATCACGCCGGACGATTTTGGACGGATTCTCCGGGCGCGGTCCCGGTCGGAAGCGCCCGCGACCGCCCCGGCCTGCGGACTCTGCCTCATCCGCGTGAAATACCCGCCCAAGGCGGTTTGAAAAAACGCTCATGACCCCGCGGCACAACCTTCAGATCGTTCTGGTCGAGCCCGAGATTCCGCCCAACACCGGCGCGATCGCCCGGCTGTGCGCCGCGACCCAAACCGTGCTTCACCTAGTCGAGCCGCTCGGGTTCAAGCTCGACGACCGGACCCTGAAGCGGGCGGGCATGGATTACTGGCGGCATGTCACGTGGAAAAGTTGGCCAAGCTGGGCCGCCTTGCGTGCGGGCCACCCGGACGCGGTCTTCCACTTCCTGACCACAAAGACAACGCGGCCTTACACCGAGGCGCGTTTCAGGCCGGATGATTTTCTGGTCTTCGGGCGGGAAACGCGAGGCCTGCCCGAATCGCTTTTGCGGGAAAATGCGCAGGCCTGCCTCACCATCCCGATGGCCAATCCCGACGTGCGCAGCCTGAACCTGGCCACGGCGGCGGCGATTGTGCTCTTCGAAGCGTTGCGGCAGGTGCGGGCCATTTGAACCCGGTGCTTGCCACGGGGAATTTTCGGACAGCCTCTACTGTCCCTGCATGGCGCCGAGCTGGCCGTTGGACTCCCATGACTCGGGTTTGTTCCATGGAACGGAAGAAACCGGCTGGCCGCTGGCATCGACATTGCCCCCGGAGGGCGACGTATCGTTACTACTGGCACAGCCCGTTTGAAACAGAACAACCGGCAGGACGAGAAGAATCAAACGCAGACGCGATATGAAACGAATCATGCGCTTAGTTAAGCACATCATCGCCCGCTTGAATATCAGCTTTTGCATCGGGCAGGATATCAGCCACGCACGAATTGCTCTCCGCTGAAGTCACTTTGACCTTGCCCAGGAAATCGCGCCCACGGTAGATAATCAATTCGCCATTGGGCACCACGCCGTTGGCGAGCCCGACATTGAGCACGACAAAATTCCAGGCCCGGTTGACAAAGGTGACCTTGCCGCTAATGCCTGGGGGCAATGTCCCGGTCTTCGAGTTATTGATGTCCTTTTTGAGTTCGGCAATCTGGGACTGCGTCGCCTGAAGCTGGTCCTGCATGATCTTTACTTCGCTCTGATTGTTGGCGAGGTCATCCTGTGCTTTCTTGACCGCGGTCTTGAGGTCATCGGGAGACTGGCCTCCAAGAGACGTGTTCAAGGCCGTTAGTTGGTCCTGCGCCGTTTTCGTAGCGGCCTGGGCCGTGGTGAGGGCCGTTTGGGTATCGGTAAGCGTCTTTTCGTCCGTGGCCAGTTTCGTGTTCAGGTCGTCGAGCTTGGTTTTCGCATCGGCCAACGAAGTGTTGGCTGCCGCTTCAGCCTGCTCCGCCACAGTCTGCGCTTTTTTTGCCACGACCAAATCTGCCTTGGCTGTATCGCGAGCCTGGGTGGCATCCGTAAGCGTTTTTTTGTCTGTGCCAAATTTTTGATACGACATAAATGCGGCACCGATATCCGCAAGTGCGCCCACAACGGCTAGGTAAAGAAGGATTTTTCCAAGTTTCGACATGTGATAAGTTCGCTAGGTCGTTGACTAAAAACGGTTCATAGAAGTCGCATAAATGGAACACTTCGTCAATCCCTTCTTACACCCCAATAATGGAAATGACATTTTTTAGCATAAATGGCAACCATTTCCGTAAACAATATCGCACAAATTACCTCTTCCAGCGAGCGGAACGATGGACGCGCTCCAATTCGGCGCTGAAAGAAGCCCCCTCGCGTTCGAGAGTTTCCCGCAGCCATGCTGGGGAGGCCGTGACAGCTCCAAGTGACTCCACGGTAAGCTTCTCGGCCTCGTCAGCGGTAATGACCAATATGTCCCGAGCCAAGCCTGAAGCCGCCACCAGCCGCTCGATGATGCTATCGGCTGTCTGGTCCGCCGTCGCGTAGCTGATGACCATGTCGGTTTGCCGGGCGGGACGGGTTGAAACCGCCGAACCGAGTTTGCCATCGAGAACCAAGGTGACCCGCCATGGCGTCGCGTCGTGCAGACGCTGGAGTTGGTCGGCCAAGGACTTGCGGGCCGCGGCACGGTTGCGATCATGCAAGGCGCGCAGGTCGGGCCAGGAAAAAATCACGCTATGGCCGTCAACGACCAGATAATGCGCGCTCATAGCTGGTCCTGAAGGACGTGCATCGGCGGACAACAGGCGCAGCGCACGGAAGTGTTCTTTTTTGGGCGAAGCGTTACTACCGTCCGCCAGGACACGCCCCGTTCCGGGCACTTTGTCCTATTTGAAAACACACGTTAAGCCTTGGCCGTGGCCGCAGCCGTCTTGGCTTTGACCTTCTTTCTCTTGTGATATTCGTGACGACGGCGGCGTTTTTGGACTTTGTTCGACTGTTGACCCATAATAGACTTGTTGCGGGAAACCACCCATTAGTCAAGCTTGAGCGTCATGCGTAACAAATCTGACCACCGCATCGGCGTCATCGCCGACACGCATAACCGCTGGATTCCGCGGGTCGCGGAGTTGTTCAGGGACGTCGATGAAATCTGGCATCTCGGCGATGTTTGCCAGGAACAGATTCTCGACGAGTTGCGAGCGATCAATCCCCGGCTATCCGTCGTCCTGGGCAATAATGATTTCGGCCTCGACTCTCCCGTCAGTCTCGATCTCGAACGGGGAGGAGAACGTTTTCACCTCATTCACATTCTGCCCCGGCACATGCCGCACGGCACGCATTGGCTCCTCTTCGGCCACACCCACCGGCCCGCGAATGAAATCCATAACGGCATTCACCTTTTCAACCCCGGCTCGGCGGGCCTGGCCAACAAAGGCGCGCCGCTCAGCGTCGGTTTCCTTACCCGCGGGAAAGAGGGCAAGTTCCGCGCTGAAATCGTGCTGCTGTAGCGGCGGTCTATGGGCTGCCAAAAAACAAAGATTTCGCACGGAGGACCGAAGAGGACTGCAGAGGTTTTCATCCGAGAACTCTTCGGCCCTTTGCAGTCCTCCGTGCGAAACCTTCCGTAAAACAATCGTTAGTCGGCGACGGTCCGGCGCAAGGGACTGCGCCGACTACCTTTCCTTCCCGCCGAAAAACTGCCTCAGCACAATCCAACCCACCGCGATACAGATGAGACTGTCCGCCACGTTGAACACCGGCCAGGACACTTGCCACGCGCTGATGTGCGCGTCGAAGAAATCGACCACATGACCGAGCCGCCACCGGTCGATCAGGTTGCCCAGCGCCCCGCCGCACAGCATCCCGCCCACCACGTTCGGCTCCCAGCTCGTCCAATTCATGCCGCGCAGGTAGTAAATCGCCACCAGCGCCAACACCGCCACAAACGCCTCCACGAACCATTCCTCGTGCGCGAACATTCCGAAGGCGACCCCCGTATTCTCGACGTAGGACAGGCTGAAAAAACCGGGCACGAGCGAGAAATAGCGGATCGGCTCCAGCCACGCCGTCGCCCAAGCCTTCGTCGCCTGATCCAGCGCCACCACCAGCGCCATCGTCACGTAAAAGGAAACCCCGGGCCATTTTGACATCTTTTCATCCTACCTCATCCCCGCCGTCGCGGTCTATTGCAACTCCAGCCATGAAAGGTGGGCAATCCAATTACGTTTGGCGTTTAAACGAGATTATTGGCCTCATGTGAGGTAGAATTCGGGGCATGTCGCGAGCGCTACTCCTGACTTTCTTCGCTGCCTTGTTAGTCCCCACCTTGGCAGATTCGGACAACGCCAACACGCTACCGTCACGGAAAGCCAACATTGTAGTGCCACTTCTTAACCAAATTTCGTCAAAAGACTCGCCCACAAATGTGTTAAAAAGACTCAACGAAATTATTGGCTGCCCTGATGGAGGAGATGGAGCTGGTTCACTCGCTCACCCTTGGGAAGTGTGGTTTTATTTCCTGAATGATAAAACTCAAATCTACATCGATTTTGATAATAATAAATTTGGTGGAGTTCAGATCTGCATTCCAGGTCAAAAATGGAAAGTCCTGTATACCGCACCCAACACTCCAGGAAATAGCGTCTCGACCAGTTTAGCCGCCCTCTTGCTGTTGACGCCCGTTTCGCGCTAGGCTTCCCGCTTCACCATGCCGCGATACAATTTGACCTCTCTCCGGGCCCTCTACGAGCAGCCCTTTTTCGACCTCCTCCTGCAGGCGCGTCAAATCTACCGCGCCAACTGGCCCGAACACGAAGTCCAGCTCTGCACCCTGCTGAGCATCAAGACCGGCGGTTGCAGTGAGGACTGCGCCTACTGCTCCCAGAGCTCCCATTACGACACCGGCCTCGAAAAGGAGACGCTCCTGCCGCTCGACAAGATTCTTGAGACCGCCCAGCGCGCCCAGGCCAACGGCAGCACCCGCTTCTGCATGGGGGCGGCCTGGAAAGGCGTCTCCGAACACGACGCCAAGTTCCAGTCGGTGCTCGAAACCGTCCGCGCCGTGGGCAAGCTCGGCATGGAAGTCTGCGTGACGCTGGGCCAGCTCACGCCCGAGGCCGCGCGCCAGCTCCGCGCCGCCGGGGTCACCGCCTACAATCACAATCTCGACACCAGCCCCGAGTATTATCCCAACATCGTCACCACCCACACGTTTCAGGACCGGCTCGACACCATCCGCGCGGTGCAGCAGGCGGGCATGTCGGTCTGTTGCGGCGGCATCATCGGCATGGGCGAATCGGAACTCGACCGGCTCAAGATGCTGGAAGTCCTCTGCACTTTCGATCCCGCGCCCGAGAGCGTGCCGATCAACTGCCTCATGCCCATGGCCGGGACGCCGCTGGAGGGCCAGCCGCCGGTCGATATTTTCCAGATTGTCCGCCTCATCGCCACCACCCGCCTCGCCCTGCCCAAGGCCCGCGTGCGGCTCTCCGCCGGGCGCACCCGGCTCAGCCGCGAGGGACAGGCGCTCTGCTTCTTCGCCGGGGCCAACTCGATTTTCTACGGCGACAAGCTGCTCACCGCCGCCAACCCCGGCGTTGACGCCGATCGCAGCCTGCTGGAGGAACTTGGGCTGGGGATTACGAAGCCCGAGCCGCTGACTCCAATCATGTAGCGGCGGTCTATGACCGTCACAAAAAAAGCTATTTGTAAATAAGTGCGACGGTCACAGACCGCCACTACATCAATGAAGATTCTCATCATCAAACCGAGCGCCTTGGGCGACATCGTCCAGGCTCTGCCCGTGCTGACCGGCCTGCGCCGGCGCTGGCCCGACGCGCAGATCGATTGGATCGTGAGCGATTCCCTGCGCGAAATTCTCGAGGGTCATCCGGCGCTGAACAAAGTCATCCTCTACCCGCGCAAACGGTGGAACGGGCCGCACCGCATTCCGGAAATCTGGCGCTGGGGCCGCCGCCTCCGCGACGAGAAATACGACATGACCATCGACCTGCAGGGCCTGCTGCGCAGCGCCCTGATGACGTGGGCCGCCAACAGTCCGCGCCGCCTCGGCCTCCTCTCCGCCCGCGAAGGCTCGCGCGCCTTCTACAACGAATTCATCGCCGACACGGCCCTCTCCGCCACCGAGCGTTACCTCAGTTGCCTCGAACACCTCGATATTCCGGTCCGGCCGCTCGATTTTCAGCTCGCCGCCCGCGACCTGCTGCCCGGCCCGCTGCGCGATTTCGGCCCCTACATTGTCCTCCACCCCTATTCCCGGTGGAAAACAAAACTCTGGCCCTGGCGTTATTATCAACAACTGGTCGACTCCATGCCCGAACACCATTTTGCCGTCGTCGGAGAAGGTCCCTGGTTCCCGCTCGACGCGCCGGGCCGCCTTGTCGATCTGCGCGGCCAGCTCACCATCGGTTCCCTCGTCACGGTGCTTGACCGGGCCAAGGCGGTCCTGAGCACCGACTCGGGCCCGGCCCACATCGCCGGCGCCCTAGGCCGGCCAACCCTCGTTCTTTTCGGCGCCACCGACTGGCGCAAAACGAAGCCCTCCGGCGCTCGTGTCAAAATCCACACCTATGCGTTGTTTTGCTCCCCATGCCTAAAACGGACCTGCTGGCGCGATACGCCGGTGGAATGCATGAGTCTGCTTACGCCGCAAAAAATCCGAACGCTGCTTCTGACTTTTGAGTCATAAAGGGCAATAGTGGCAACCTAATGTACGAATAATTCCGTAATTCACATATTAGACAAAATTATCGTGGTATGAGGGAAAAGCCTCCATTACGATGTGTTAATTTGAAATTGGCACGAAAATCGCCTAAGTATGGACAAAACTAATAATACTATGCACCCAACCCGAAACATGAGCTGGAACGAACAAACCGTATCGGATGAGATCCGAATCTGGCACGAGTCCGGAAAGCCGCTCTACTCCCACTACATGCGCCAAAACTACCAGGAACTGCTGGCCGCCGGCATTCGCTACTTCGGCACATGGCGCGCCGCCATCGAGGCCACCGGCATCCCCTATGATTCCGTCCGCAAATACCGCGACTGGTCCAAGGGACGGATCATCGAGACGATCCAACGCCTCGAAAAGGACGGCGTGGACCTCTCTTTCCGCTCCATGATGCTGAGCAAATACGCGCCCATGGTCTACGCCGCCATCCGGTCCAACCACTTCGGGTCATGGAAGGAGGCCCTGTCGGCCGCCGGCCTCGCCCCCGAGGAAATTTACCGTTACCGCTCCTGGGACGACGAGTCCATCTTGTCCGAAATCCGCCGCCTGAAGGAACAGGGCGCCGACCTCAGTTCCAAGAAAATGGACGAGACCGCCAACCCCCTCATCGCCACGGCCCGCCGCCGGTTCGGCAACTGGGGCACGGCCGTTGAACGCGCGGGGATAGATTACAACTCCATCCGTCGCCGCCGCCGCTGGACGCGTGAGCTCATCCTGCAGGAAATCCGGCAGCTTCGGGCCGCCGGAAGCGACATGCACAGCGGAGAAATCCGCCATCAGCACCCGGCCCTTTTTGCCGCCTCCTGCAAAGCCCGCTTCTTCGGAAGCTGGACCAAGGCGCTGGAAGCCGCCGGGGAGCCGGTCGCAGCTCACTGAACGTCGCGTAAAACTTCAAAAAGGCATGACTCTTTTTGAGTCATGCCTTTTTTGTTGGCGTTTTTGATTTGGCGCCTGTTAACAATGGCGCCATGGCTGAACCACAAACTGTCCGCGGATTCATCGTGGCGCGGCTGCCGTTCGGCAACACGAGCCTCATCGTGCGTTGTTTGAGCCGCGAGGCGGGACGGCTCACGTTCATGGCCAAAGGCGCGACCAGGCCGAAAAGCCCGTTCGCCGGTCTGCTCGACCTCTTTTACCTTGCCGACCTGCTCTACCAGCCGTCGCGCTCCGGAGAAATGCACACCCTGCGCGAAATCAAATTGATCGAGGCGCATCTCGGACTGCGGCGCTCCTACGCCAATCTGGTGGCGGCGCAATATTTTGCCGCGCTGATTGAAACGGTCACGGAAACAGGGACGCCGGTGCCGGGCGAATTCGAGTTGTTCAGCAAGGCGCTCGGCTATCTCAGCGAGACAGAAGTCTCCTGGCGGGCGGTGGAGCGGTTTGAGAGCCGGATGTTGACGCTTGCCGGGATCGCCCATGCGGAGCACGACCTGCCCCGCGCGTTTCAGGAGCTCCATCACAAGGTGCCCGCGTTGCGGGACGATTTACGCAGGCTGCTGACCACGCAGGCGAAAGGATGAATCCCGGGTCGAGGGAGGTTGGGGTGCCGGTTCAAATAAGAGTTCAAGTCCAAGCTTGTCGGGGGAACGCGAAACCGTAATTTCAAGCGATATGGGCTCGATCACTCCGCCGCCGTCTCCCACCAAGGAACCCCAACCGGCGGCTGCGCCGCCGAACTCGTCGCACCTGACGCCGGTGGTGTTCGGGGCGGTGTTTATCGTTTGCTCGGCGCTGATTTTCACCATGACAATCCATTCGCCAAACAAGCCCGCACCGGCGGCGGCTCCAACGGAGGCAATGCAACCGGCGATTCCAATGCCCTCACTGCCCCTGTCCTATCCACCGACGCACACTTCGACCGATTCGGACACCTATTTCGGCGTCAAGGTGGCCGACCCCTACCGCTGGCTGGAGGACGGGAAATCACCGGAAGTACAGGCATGGCTCGCCGCGGAAAACAAGCTGGCGCGGAGTTACCTCGACGCGCTGCCGGGACGAAGCGCGCTGGAGAAGCGATTCGGACAGTTGTTGCGCATCGACACGATTTCAGCGCCGTCACGCTCGGGCGACCGCTTTTTCTACATGCGGAAACGGGCGTCGGATGAGCGGGCGATTCTTTACTGGAGGCTGGTGAACGATCCGAATTCGGAGCACGTGCTGATCGACCCGAACCAATTCATCGGCAAGGACAACGCCTCGCTGGGGGAATGGGCGCCCACGCTCGACGGGAAACTGCTGGCCTACACGCTGAAGCCAAACAACGCGGACGAGGCGACGCTTTACGTGAAGGACGTCGAATCGGGCAAGGACCTTCCGGGCGAAGTCATCACCGGGGCGAAGTACGCGGCACCGTCGTGGATGCCCGACAATTCCGGCTTTGTCTACACCTACCTGCCCCCGGCCGACCCGGCCCACCCCGAGAACCGCCCGGGACTCGCGACGGTGCGTTACCACAAGCTGGGAAGCGATCCAAAAAATGACCCGGTGATTCACGAGAAAACGGGCGACCCGACGAAGTTCATCGACGCTTACATTTCACGGGACGGCAAATGGATTTTTTACGAGCAGGGTAACTGGGTGAAGAACGACATTTATTACCACGCGCTGGACGGTCAACCAACGGAAGATCTGGCGGATGAATGGAGACCCTTCGTAACCGGGCAGAATTTTCTTTACTCGCTCACACCGTGGAAGGGGCAGGCCTACATCGTGACGAACGAAGATGCGCCGAATTATCGGGTGTTCAAGGTCGGCCTCGACAATCCAAAACGGGCCAAGTGGCGCGAGATTATTCCGGAGTCGCCTTCCATCGTGCTCCAAGGAGCGGCGGTGGTGGGCGACCACCTGGTACTCGACGAACTTGAAAATGTGACGAGTCACCTGGAAATCCGGGACCTCGAAGGCGCGCCGGTGCGGAAAATCGAACTGCCCGAGTTGGGGTCGGTGACGGAACTGAGCGGCGAGCCGGACCACGACGAGCTTTACTACGGTTTTGATAATTTCACGCAGCCACCGGAGATTTTCCAGACCAGCGTGACGAACGCGGCGCAAACAGTCTGGGCCAGGATCAACGTGCCGGTCGACCCGGCGCCCTACGTCGTGGACCAGAAATGGTTCAACTCAAAGGACGGAACGCGGGTGCCTCTTTTCATCGTGCACCGGCGCGACATCCTGCTGGACGGCAGCACGCCCTTCCTGATCTACGGCTACGGCGGTTTCAGCGAGAGCATGACCCCGTTTTTCTCCGCCGGAATTTACGCGTGGCTTGAAGCGGGCGGCGGTTACGCCCTGGTCAACCTGCGCGGCGGCGGCGAGTTCGGCGAGAAATGGCACCAGGACGGGATGCTGCTGAAAAAGCAGCATGTCTTCGACGATTGCATCGGAGCGGCGCAGTACCTGGTCACGAATGGCTACACGAAACCGGAGCGGCTGGCGTTGCGCGGCGAATCCAACGGCGGCCTGCTGGTCGCGGCGGTTGTGACCCAGCGGCCCGATCTTTTCCGCGCGGCCATTTGCGGCGTGCCACTCACCGACATGATTCGTTTCCCGAAATTCGGGAGCGGCAAAACATGGATCACCGAATATGGTTCCCCGGACGATCCCGACCAGTTCAAGGCGCTCTACGCTTATTCGCCTTATCATCATGTGGTGAAAAGGACGGCCTACCCTTCCCTGCTGATCTGCACGGCGGAAAACGACGACCGGGTGGACCCGATGCACGCGCGGAAATTTGCCGCGGCGCTACAGGCCGCGACCAGCAGCACGAACCCCATTTTGCTGCGTCTTGAGACCGACAGCGGTCACGGTGGCAGTGACCAGGTGCAAAAGACCATCGAATATGGCACCGATATTTGGGGATTCCTGATCCACGAATTGGGGGCAAAAACGCCGGAAGAGACCCCAAATAAATAGCGTAAGATACTATCATTAAATAACTTAAAATAATTTCACTCAATTCTTTGACAGGCAACCCGGTACCATTACAATACTAGTCCGAAGACCTCTAGAGTCTTACGGGCTAAATTTAAATGGAACGAGGTGAATCAAGTTGAGCGAAGTACGATTGAAAAAAGGCGAGTCAGTCGACAAGGCGCTGCGCCGTCTGAAAAAGAAGTTGGATCGTGAAGGCACGTTGCGCGAAGCGCGCACGCGTCGCAATTACGAAAAGCCCAGCGAAAAGCGTCGTCGCAAAGCCAAAGAGCCCAAGCTGAATTACTGGGGAAGTTTTTCCCTCTGATTTTGTCGGCCTGAAAAATTTCCGGTTTGGATAGATGTCCAAACCGGATTTTTTTTGCCTGCGATACTCGCACGGCAGTGTTCTTTTCAGCGAAGTCTTAGTGCGATCCGCAACGCCAATGCGGACCCGCGCTCAAGCCCAAACCGCCGGGCAATCAATGATGCCCGTAGTAACCACCGTGCCCGTAATAACCGCCATGCCCGTAATAGCCGCCGCGGTAGTAGCCGCCGCGCCAGTAACCGTGGTACCAAGGATAGTAGCCGGGACCAATGTAAACACCGGGTCCGTAATACCCGTAATAGCCGTAAGGCGGCGGGTAGTAGGGATAAGGATAGGGTCCTCCATAATAGCCACCCACCCCGATCCCTACGGCAACATGCACCCCGGCATTAGCTTGGCTCGTGATACCGAGTGTCGCCAATAAGGCGATGATAAGCAGAAGTTTTTTCATAAATGATATCCTTACAACCTAAGACGATGGCGGGCCAAAAATAGTTCAAAGTTTCTTTTGGAGCAGCCCACGCAAGGCTGTGCGGGATTGACCGTGGGGATGAGCAACCGTATATCGGTAGGCGAGATTCTATGCTTTTTTCCCGATTGGTTTTTTTGGGGGCGGCCCTTTTGCCCTGCACCTTGCCGATACTGGCGGCGGGAGCGCCCTCCGTTAAGCCGGGTATCGATGTGCTGGAGGAAAGGCAGTTCGACCAGTTGAAGGGTTTGCGGGTCGGGCTGATCACGAATGCAACGGGAATCGATTCGCGGGGCCAGAGCACGGTGGATGTCTTGCGGAATGCGCCGGGCGTGAAATTGGTGGCGTTGTTCGGGCCGGAGCATGGGGTCTACGGCTCGGACTATGCGGGGCAGTACGTGGCGTCGAGCATCGATGAACGCACCGGCCTGCCGGTCTACTCCCTCTACGGGCCGACCCGCAAGCCGACGCCCGAAATGTTGAAAGGCATCGACGTGCTCGTTTACGACATTCAGGACATCGGCTGCCGCAGCTACACCTTCATCAGCACCATGGGGCTCGCCATGGAGGCGGCGGGAGAGGCCGGTATCAAGTTTTACGTGCTGGACCGGCCCGACCCGCTCAATGGCGACCGGGTGGAAGGGATGATGCCGGCGGCGGGATTCCGCAATTTCGAGTGCGAATGGAGCATCCCTTATGTCTACGGGATGACGCCCGGGGAACTGGCCTACATGATTGAGGAGTCGCCCGGCTGGATCAAAAAGAAACCGAAGCTGACGATTGTGCCCATGACCGGGTGGTACCGCTCCATGTCGTGGCCGGAGACCGGCCTGATGTGGGTGCCGACCTCGCCCAATATCCCGACCGCCGAAACGGCGCTGAATTACGTCCCGACCGGTTTTCTCGGCGAAGCGGGCGGTGTGGACCAGGGGATCGGCTACACGCTGCCCTTCGCAGTGTTCGGGCATCCGTCGTTTAATTCGTTCGCGATAGCGGACGAGTTCAACGGGTTGAACCTGCCGGGGGTGCTTTTCCGGCCCACGACCTACAAGCCGTTTTCCGGCCCGTTCCGGAACCGTGTGGTGCACGGGGTGCAGATTTTTTATCCCGACCTGGCGCAGGCCAATCTCACCAATCTGGCGGTGGAGATTCTTTATCATCTCTACCACGCGCCGGGCATCCAGATGTTTCAGCCGAATTCGGCGGAAGATTCCGGCCCGGGTCCGTTTGACGAGATCGCAGGCGGGGACGCGTTGCGCACGGCCTTGGAGGCGGGCCAAACGCCGGAGCAAATCATCACGTCGTGGCAGCCGGGGCTGGCGGCGTTCCGGGAGGCGCGGCGTCCTTACCTGCTTTACGGGGAGCGTCCAAAGAGCGAGGATGACAATTAGGACTCCCCTCTCCTAAGTCCGCCGCCATGTTCCAGATTATTTTCAACGACCGAAGCGCAGCAGAGCTGGCGCACCTCCCCAAGCTGCTCCAGTTGCAAATCCTGAACGAATTTAACTTCCTGCCCGAAGATCTGGAGAACACCGACCCGGAAAAATTCGGGACTCTGAAGCGGAAGGGACGCAATTTGTACCGCTACCGGACCAAGGAATACCGGATTTATTTCGAGAAGACGGAGGCGGGGCTGCTGATCCACCGGGTTTTGCACAAAAACACGCTCAAGGATTTTCTTTTCCGCACGAAACTGCCCATGGCGGAGGACGAGGTGCTGCAGAAGATGCCGGAATTTTGGGAACTGATCGATGGGCGAAGATAGCCGGTGATCGTTCGTAGAACGGAAGGTAGCGGGATTGTTGTAGTAACGATTTTGCGGTAAGATACCAGCGACAATGAACGATTCGCATGCTCCTCTCTTACGGCGGCGGGTGCTGGGCTTGGCGGGAACGGCGCTGGGCTTTTACCTGGTTTTTGGGGTGGCGCTGGCAAAGGTTGATGTCAGTTGGTTGCTGCCAACCCAGAAAATGGCCAGCGAGGTGATTGTTTTTTGGCGCGACCTGCCGTTCTTCACCGTTGAAAAAAGTCCCGCCGCCAACGGCAACAGTCAGGTGACCTATTACACCGTGCCGACGCAACAGGTGACCCGGCAGGAGATGGCTCTCATGATGGGAACCAATACGACGGCCCATCCGGCGCCGCCGTCAGGAGCGGGAACTTCCGCAAAGACCGGAAACTAGCTCACTTTTTCGGCGCGATAAAATCGAGAGCGTCGTCCCACCAGGCCAGTTCGGGACTGCTGGGCCAGTCGTTGTGGCCATAGCCGTCCTGCACGATGATCTTCTTGGGTTCAGGCAATTGATTGCAAAGATTGATGGAACAGGCCGGCGGGATGATTTCATCCTCGGAAGAGCGGATGACGCAGATCGGACGGCCAAAGTGTTGGAGATTAGCGACGCTATCGTAGCGGTCGACGAGGATCAACCGGACGGGGAACCAAGGATAATAGGACTGCGCGACGTTGACGAGGGTGTCCCATGGCGTGACGAGGGCCAGGCCCCGAACGTGGACATTCGGATTGGCGCAGACCGAGGCCGCCACGCCCGAACCGAGCGATTCGCCCCAGACGTAGAGGGGGCCGTAGCCGGCTTGGTCGAGGTCGCGGATGAGCGCACGGGCGTCGGGAACGATGGCGGCTTCGCCGGGTGTGCCGGGCCGCCCGCCGTAACCGGGATATTCGTAGAGGAAGGTGCGGAAACCGCGTCGCGTAAAGGCGTCGACGTAAGCGGTGCGTCCATAGGCGGTGCCGCCGTTGCCGTGGAAAAGTACGATGGTGCCTCGGGGCGCGGGGCCGGTGAAATCGGGCCGGACATAACCTTGGGGATTGGCACTGCCGCCGGTGGAGTGCTCCCACGGGATCAAGCCGACGGCGACGGCCTGATCTCTGGCCTGCCCAAGCGAAAGTTCCTCTCTTGGATAGAGAAGGCTGTTTTGCATGAAAAAGAGATACACGCAGAGAACCACATAGGCGATGACGAGGTAGAGAACGAGCCGCTTGACCAGTTCCAAGGGCGAATACCAAGGCCGGCCCGGCGGTGGAGGCGCGGAAATGGCAGGATCGTCCATGCTCCATGTTAGAAGGTGGATTCAAGACAGGGCAAGGGCGCCGTCCAATGGACCGTCAGAACAAAATGTTTCGATTTTGTGTCGCTTTTGGCGCGGCGCAAAGCGAGACTTCCGGGGCTATGGATACGACTGGCCCGCAGGTTTTCACCGGCAACGCCAACCCCGCCCTTGCCAAGGAAATCGCCGATTACGTCGGTGTTCCTCTTGGCAAGGCGACCGTGAACTCTTTTCCGGACGGCGAGACGTTCGTGAAGATCAACGAGAACATCCGCGGGCGCGATATTTACATCGTGCAACCGACCGCGCCGCCGACCAACCAGAACCTGATGGAGTTGCTGATCATGATCGACGCGGCGCGACGGGCCAGCGCTTCGCGCATCACGGCGGTAATCCCCTTTTACGGCTATGCCCGGCAGGACCGCAAGGACCAGCCCCGGGTGCCGATCACGGCCAAGCTGGTGGCCAACCTGCTCGTGGCCAGCGGCGCGCACCGCATCCTGACCATGGACCTCCATGCGCAGCAGATCCAGGGTTTCTTCGACATTCCCGTTGACCATCTTTACGCCGCGCCGGTGCTCTACCGCTATCTGACGACCTTGAAACTCGACAACCTGCTGGTGGTTTCGCCCGATGTGGGCGGGATGAAACTGGCCTCGGCCTACTCGCAACTCCTCAATACCGGGCTGGCCATCGTGGCCAAGCGCCGGACGAGCCCGACGTCGGTCGAATCGCAGTACCTCGTTGGCGAAGTCGATGGTAAGGACGTGCTCCTGGTCGACGATTTGACCGAGACGGCGGGAACCCTCACGGCGGCGGCCAAGATGGTCAAGGATCATGGCGCGCGCCGGGTGCTGGCCGCGGTGTCCCACTCGCTATTCAACGAACTGGCCCACAAGCGGCTGCAAGGGTCGGCCATCGACGAGTTGATCACGACCAACAGCACGGTAGTCAACCCGATCCCGGGCTTCAAACTGACCGTGCTGAGCATTGCGGGATTGCTGGGCGAGGCCATCAAGCGCATCCACGGCGGGGAGTCGGTTTCGTCCCTCTTCGAGATCAACGGCCGGGGTAATAAGGATTGAAACGAGCACGGCCCGTGTCGCCGTGCCTACTTTGGATAAGAGTTCTAAAACGGGCCTGTGAAGATTTGCGACGTGACCCAGTTTTACTCGCCGGTGAGCGGCGGGGTGAAACGTTACATTTCGGAGAAGCGGCGTCATGTGCGGGAGCAGACCCGGGACGAGCACCACCTCATCATTCCAGACAGCACGACGCGCTATGAGCGGGACGGACGGCTCCACCTCCATACGATCCGCTCGCCGCGGCTCGATTTTTTTTCGCGTCACCCGTCGCGCTACCGGCTGATCCTGAACACCCAGCTGGTGCTCGACCTGCTCGACGACATCCGTCCCGATGTGATCGAGTCGGGCGATCCGTATCACCTGGCATGGACCTGTCTGCGAGCGGGGACGCAACTCCACGCGCCGGTATTTGGATTTTATCATTCCCATTTTCCCGAGGCCTACCTGCGAACGGCGGTCAAGTACGGCGGAACCTGGCTGCGCGACGCGGTGATGAATTACGCGCAGGATTACATCGTGAAGCTCTACAGCCTATTCACCACGACGCTGGTGCCGTCGGAACATTTGCGGCAGGTACTCTACGGTTGGGGCGTGACGAACACGGTGACGCTGAACCTCGGCGTCGATACCGACGTGTTCCGGCCCGCCCCGCGCGACGCGGCGCTGCGGGACGAACTCGGATTGCCGCGCGACCGGAGGGTGCTGCTCTACGTGGGACGCCTTTCGCCGGAAAAGAATATCGGCCTGCTGCTGGCCGCGTTCGAGGCGCTCCACGCGCGGCATCCCTCCCGGTATCACCTCGTCATCGTGGGTGACGGCCCGCTGCGGCGCATCCTGCCGACGACTCGCCACCGGACGGGCGCCCTGACGTGGCGCTCCTACATCCAGGATAATGTCCTCCTGTCGCGTTATTATCATGCCGCCGATTTGTTCATCCATCCGGGCGTGTGCGAAACGTTCGGGCTGGTCGTGCTGGAGGCGCAGGCCTGCGGATTGCCCTGCGTTGGAATCAGCGGAAGTTTCATGGACGCCAATGTGCTGGTGGGACTCGACCAGTGGGCGAAGCGCAATGATCCGCAGGACCTCGCCGACGCGATCGAACGGTTCGAGCATCTCGATCTGGCGGCGCTGGGCGCGGAGGCCTCACGGCTGGTCCAGGCGCAGTTCGCCTGGCGAAAAGTCTTCGCCAAGCAGTGGGAACTCTACACCCGCGCACGGCTCGCCACTTGATTGAACCGCACACCGTTTCGCCCGGAATGGGTCGGGTGATTTCTAATGCAGCGACGGTCATAGACCGCCGCTACATTAGGAAAGGCCCTCATTATCAATCAGCCGCGTTTTACCGACCCACACGGCGGCGCAAAGACGGTCCTCTGCAAGAGTGACGTGGTCGAGCTTAAGGCCGGGGATTTTTTTCAGGCGGCGCCGGAGCCATCCGCCGGGATCGGTCCGTTGCCGCGCCGCCGCCTGCAACAACCGCGCAAACTCCACCGCAACGGCGCGTTCCTTGGGCGAAAGGTACCGGTTGCGCGAGCTTAGCGCAAGGCCGTCGGCATCGCGCACGGTGGGAACGACGACGAGGCGCAGCGGCACGTGAAGATCGCGGACCATCCGGCGGATGACGTCGACCTGCTGGGCGTCCTTCTGGCCAAAATAGGCGTGGGTGGGACGGGTGAGATTGAAAAGCATAAGCACGACGGTGGCGACGCCGCGAAAGTGGCCGGGCCGCGACGCGCCTTCGCGTCCGCGGGAAAGCGTGGTCTCCTCGACGTAGGTGGAGTGGCCGGGCGCATAGAGATTCACCGGAGCGAAGACGATGTCGACCCCGGCGCGACGGCAGAGGGCGAGGTCCCGGCGGCGGGGCCGGGGATAGCGGGCAAGGTCTTCGTTGGGGCCAAACTGGGTCGGGTTGACGTAGATGGTGACGATAACGCGCCGGCATTCCTTGCGGGCGCGGCGGATAAGAGCGAGATGGCCCTCATGAAGGGCGCCCATGGTCGGGACAAGTCCGACGCGCCGACCGGAACGTACCCAGCCGGCGCTGAGACGCCGGATGGCATCCGATGAGGAAATGACTTGCACGGACGTAAGCTAGAGCGTGTCTTTAAATAGGACAAGGGTCCTGCGCCAACACACAAATATCCTTGAATTGGCGACGGAAAAATTTAGGTTGAATCCCTGCGAAATTCCGCCGTCCGGCGGCTTTTGTCCTTACTGGCGGCCGTAGCTCAATGGTAGAGCTCCAGATTGTGGTTCTGGCTGTTGCGGGTTCAAGCCCCGTCGGTCGCCCGGTAGGTCTTTAGAGGTAAAGGAGCCTCGTTTGGCTGAAAAAGCGGGTACAGATGCGCCTGTGGATTTGATCCGTTACAAAGACATCGGTGATTTATTGACGATAGGTGGTGGTTAGACCCGTCAAACCGCTCACCGTCATGCTGGCAATATTATGGGTGTCGAAGATGGTTTGGGAAAGTGATGGCTGCATTCCAAACCAAATCGAGTCGATGGGGTTGGCCCCATTGTGGGCGGCCCCGGTGGGGGTGAATTGGATGACCCAATAAACCGAGCTTGAATTGGAAAGAGCGACCGGTCCCAAAGGACTTTGCGCGGTGATTTGAAAAACAGGAGCGGTGGCCGGATAATTGGGATTACTGGGGGCATCCGGCAGCGTGGTGGTTTGCAGATGGAGTCCCGTGTAGTGATAAAGGCGAATGATCTGGCTCAGGGTGGTGCTTCCGACCGTTCCCGGAGAAGGCATCGTGACCGATCCGGACCAATTAAAAGGATCTGTTCCGTCGTTCGAGGCGAAGGCGCCGACGTAAACGTCCCGAGGCCCATTATTAGCGGGAATGTTTTCATAGAGGACGACCCACACATAGGTGTCCTGGGCGACGGCATAGGCGCGTCCCTGCTCGAGGATTTCCGAAATTTCATTGAGCGCCTTGGCGAATTTTTCCGAGTTGTTGATGCCCTGCATGGTGAGCACCGAACCCCCGACCAGGATGGCCATGATGGCCAGCACGACGAGAAGCTCCAAAAGCGTGAACGCCCTGACGCGACGGGTTTGTTGAGGGTGAAGTCTCATCAAGATCAAGGAGGAATGAGGGGAAATTGCTATTCCGGGTCCAATTCCAGCCAGTCAAGATTCAACCCTCCGCTATCGTTTCGCAAGTCCAGCTTGCAGGAGCCCTTGTTCAAGTAAATCTTCCATCCCGGGGAGGCTTGCTCGGCTCCAAGCACCACCTCGCTCCAGTCGTTGCTGACGTTGCTCCATCCATCGGAAGGCGAAGGGCCGATCGTGGAATTCAGGGAAAAACCATCGGCCTCGGCAAAGGGGATTTTCCCATTAATCAAAAGAGAACGCATGGGCGTTTCAGCCGAGCAGTAGCGGATTTTCAGCCGATACCAACCCGATTGCGGCACGTCGATGCTAGCGGTGGCGACGGTGCCGGTTGCATCCCATCGGGCCAGGACCTTGCCTTCCGCGCCGACCTTCCCGGCCAACACCGCACCGGCGGGCAGCGTCATGGCTTCACCCTTGACGCGAATTGGATCGATTGAACCGGCCGGGGGTGCCGTGGGGGAATTTTTAAGATAGTCGGCATAGGAAAGACTCGACGCCGACGGATCGAGTGGCTTGAAGAGAACGGGAGTCGTTGCGGGCGAGTCGCCGCTGGCGGAAACAGAAGTCCATGTTTGCGAAGGAAGAGTGACGTTGCGGGCAAAAGGGCTCTTTACGCTCACCACAACATCCGCGTCGCCCGGATTAAAACAGAGCAGGCCGTCCTTCTGTGGGCAAAAGATCAGTGAAGCCGGTTTGTCCAGGGTCAATTCCACCCGGCCGTCCCGGTAAGAATGCAAATCAATGCCGCCGACATAGACTGCGCCCGTTCCGCCGGGCTGGCGGATGATTAATCCCGTAGCTTCGGCAACAACGTTGCCAAGAAGCGGGGATGTAAACGAGAAGGGAGCCGCCGCGCCGCTTTTAGCGAGAATTATTTCGATGTTTTCCAGGGAGGTCTTCAACGTGCGGGTCCAAAAGCCGTCGCCTTGCACCGGCAGAGGCGTCGCGGCGAAATCGGGTGGATTGTTCTGATAAGGGTAGAGAAAGGTCGCGAAAATAGCCGGGGCGGCCTGTTGTTTGCGGAAACGAATGGTGGGGATCGGCCGATGTTCAAGGGGCATCCAGCCGAGGAGGGGCTTCAACTGGCCCTGGACGATATCGACGGCCAGGTTTTCAGTTTCCAGCGGATAGAGGACGAGCTGAGCGCCCTCGGTGTTTTGGCTAAAGGCGGCATGCGTTGTCGGATCAAGGCGGGCCGCGGGGGCATCCAGATGAAAATGGGCATCAAAGGTGTGGGTTCCAGTGCCATCAAGGGTATCCAGCACCAGCGCGTAGTAGGGACGCAGAAAGAGAACACGGCGCGTATGGGAAACCGACTTGTCGGGCTCGCCCTTCCAAACCTGTGGATCGAACGGCCGGGGCCGGTAGACGCTTTGCTGATATCCCGCATCGTAGGTCCCGGCGACGTAATCAAAAAGCGGCGTCGTTATCCAGGGATCGCCCGTCGGCTGGCTAATCGGCGGCTTGGTGGCGCCACGGTGCTGCCACTTGCCGTCGACAATGATCGTGTTGTGCGAAGCGGTCCCATTGGCAAAGCGGCGCCAGTCGGACGAGTCGTAGGGATAGGAGCCGGGATCAAAGAGCAGGGTCTTGTTCCATGCTCGCAGAACCACCTCCAGCATGTCTTCATGCTGATGGCCAATGCCGGTGGGGCCACTCCGGAAAAAAAGAAAAAGATCGTCGCGCTTCCATCCTCCACGCATGGCATAGAAACCGGCGTAAGGCAGCGCCGTTGAATCGGGCGGCGCCTGTCCCTTCTGACCGTGCGAAGCCGCCCAAGCCAGAAGCGGGTCGTCTCCGAGGGTGAGTCCAATGCCTGCTTCAAGGGCCGCGCTGACTATTTTTGAATCGTTGGTCGGCACATCGTTGCCGCTTTGATCCATGACCAGAACGGCGGCGCGGTACATCCCCAGGATTCTGGTGCAAAAATTCTCCGGTATGCTGAGATGATTTAGTTTCGCCATTTCGATGGGTCTGCGAAAGCCATCCAAGGCGACGAAATGGTAGGTGGGTGTCAATTCCGCTTCGAACCCGTCCGGCGGCACAATCAGGTCGAGTTCACCACTCAAGCGGTCGACTGCAGATTGACGCCACGAGGCGGCGTCGCTGCACTCGGGAAAAAGCGTGCCGATAATGTAGAGTCCGCCGCATTCGGTGGTGGCCCAGTTACCGTGGCGGGTGCCGTCCTTCAGGTCGTGGAGAAGAAGCTGGGCATGTTCGTAATTGAGTTTGAGATAAAGCCAGTTGGCTGCGGGGGTGAAGGAAGGACTCTGAAGAAAATGATAATAGGCATTGGGCCAGGAAATGGAGATTCGAATCGCCGAGTCGAGCGGTCGCCAGAGAGAAGGAATGCCCGGAACGGGGTCGTAATGCATGGGATTTTTTGCGGCAAAATCCTGTAAGCTGTCCACCCACCCTGCGGCATATTTCTCGTCGCCCGTCAGCCAATAGGCCGAGGCCAAGGTTCGCCAAAATTCAGTGCGGCCGATTGGGCCGTAAGTCCACTCGTCCGAATAGGCGGGGGAGTTTCGCGGCACCGGATCATAGGTCCAATTGAAATCCTTGCCCATGTCAACGAACTCCGGCATGGGGAAGTGGTAGTCATTGTGGATATGGTGCAGGAGGACCTGGTCTGCGGCAGGATCATCCTTCTCCGTGGGCTGCGCCGGTTTGTCGGTCGGCATAATGCCCCAGAGCGCCGGACAGGCGTCGCGGCGGTAATCCAGATAGGCGCTTTGCACCGCAGGCCAATCAATTTGTTTTCCGCCGGCTTGAGCGGCGGCTTTCACTTTTTCCATTCCTGGCGCATCGAGATTGAGTGCCGCGAGAAGGGTGTCGTCGCTAACCGTGATGGGAGCCGTCTCGCCAGCGCTGGCAGGCGCGGGAGCCGTGGATGGACCGGAGGAGGGCTGCACCAACGGAGTGACCGCCGTGGAAGCATCGACCTTCTCGATGGAAAAATCATCCGCATAAATGGCGCCCTTGGTCCGCCAGGCGAAAAGGCCAGGCCCCATCGAGTCGACTCCGGGAGGAATTTCGACCACAGCCTGGATCTGGGTCCAGGTGGTCGGGAAAGCCGCCGATACCGGATCGGCCGGCGTGTTGCGCGCCACCCGGTTTCCGGGCCCGATAAAGAAATGGCCGCCCTCGGCATCGGCATTGCCCTGGCCTAAAAAGAGGCGAATGACAAAACCGGGCGTTTTCGGACTGACTTGTGCGGCTGGATCGGCCCGAACCCAGACGGAAACGTGATAGTGTTCGCCTGGTTGGACGGGAATGAGAGAGCACCCGATGCTGAAGCGGGCGTAGTCGTCCGACTGGAGTCGCACGCAATTGACGCCGGAATGGGGATCGGTGCTGACAACATCGAAACGACAATTTTTGTCTTGCGACTCAGCTGGGATAAATATGCCCCAGCCCGTAATGCCATCCTCAAAACCGCCGTTGGGAACCAGGGAATCGGCTGCAGCGCCCTGAATCGCGACGCAAGTCAGGGCAAGTAAACAAGCCACCCTCAAAAATTTCATGGCTCCGTGCTTCACTTAAATAATTACGGGTGCGGAAAACTATGTGGAGAGCGCTTGATGGGGATGGGAGAACCAAGCGGGGGAATAGTTCACGGGATGAGTTTGCTGCAAACAAGGGATCGACGTTAGTGTAATTCTGATTTCAATGGCCGACAGCAAGTTTTTATGCTAACTGGTGCATTGCGATGATGCAACCTCGGGTCACCCTGCGTGATATTGCGGCCAAAGCCGGAGTGCATCATACCACCGTATCGCGCGCGCTGAAGGACGATCCGCGCGTTTGCGCGGAAACTTTGGCCAAGATCAGGGCCCTCGCAAAAAGAATGGGCTACATGCCCGATCCGATGTTGTCCTCCCTTAATGCCTACCGCCATGCTTCGCGGGGACATCAGTATCACGGAACAGTCGCATGGATCAGCAACTTTTCCACTCGTGAAGGCTGGCGCGGATCCGACTGCTACAAGCTCTATTTTCAAGGGGCCAGCGACCAGTTGATGCGGCATGGCTACCGGCTGGAGGAGTTTTGGTTGCGGGAACCAGGCATGACCGCCCGTAGTTCGAGCCAGGTGTTGTTCAGCCGGGGTATCCGCGGGTTGCTCATCTGTCCGCTGGCGATCAGTCGGGGACATTTGAGTTTGCAATGGGAAAGATTTTCCGCGGTTACCTTCGGCTATTCCCTGGTGCGTCCCAAGCTCCATCTTTTCTCCGCCGCTCATTATCGCGCCATGATCACCGCCATGCGCAAATTGCGTGTGATGGGATACCGCCGCATCGGAATGGTAACTGCCTATAACATGAACGAAAGGATGGACCGGATGTGGACGGCGGCTTATAGCGCGGCCCTCCCCGTTTTGCCTGGGAGCCAAACCATACCCATCTTGCAACTCGGCGAGCGCGCGCGATCCGCCCGCGCATCGGACAAAAAGGACCACCTGCACGTTTTGAAATGGTTTCGCGCCCATAAACCGGAGGCGATTATTTCCCCAACCACTCCCGTGGCTGAGTGGTTGATCGAAGCGGGTTATCGTTTGCCGAAAGATGTTGCCGTGGTCAACACGTCGCTTCACAAGGAAGCTTTCGTATCCGGAATTGTCGAGGATTCACGGGAAATTGGCCGTGCCGCCGCTGATTTTCTGGTCGGCATGCTTCAGCGCGGGGAATACGGTGTTCCCTCGACGCCCCAGCGTGTCTTGCTTGAAGGGAAGTGGTATGGTGGAAAAACCACCGCTCCGCAAGATCAAGCCCTGCTCGTTAACTAAAACGCTCTCACCATCAGGCCATTGATTGAAACCGTTCCTCGTCGATTTCATAGCGCAGCGGCTTTCCGGACAAAAACCGGTCTAATTCTTCAATCATTAATTTCCCCATGCGCCGGCATTCGGAACCAAGGCTGCCGGCAATTTGCGGCGTAAGCATGACATTCTCGAGGGCATAGAGCGGCGATCCCTCGTCGGGCGGCATGGGCTCGGAAACATCGAGTATGGCAAAAAGATCAGGACGCTCTTTCAGCACGTGGATCATTTCCCCTTCATCAACAACCGCCCCGCGGGCCGTATTGATAAACGTGGCGCCGGGCTTCATCGACTCGAAGTGCCTGCGCCGGATCATTCTTTCCGTTTCCTTCAACACGGGAGCGTGACAGCTGACGACATTCGAAACGCGGAAAACTTTCTCCAAGGAAAGAAGTTTAACGTTGAGCTTCTCCGCCTCTTGCGGTGGGAAAAGGGGATCATAGGCGACCACGTTCAAATCGAAATGCTGGAGCCGTTCCGCCACAAGACGTCCGATTATACCCAGCGAGATGAGGCCAACCGTGGTGTGATAGGTTCCCGGCGGAAGAGACAGGGGGGGGAATTTTTTGTGTTTGCGGATAAAGAATGCCTTTTGCCAGGCATGCTTCAGCGCCAACAAAATCTGAGACAGGGTGAATTCGCTGACCGGAACAGCGTTGGCGAGCGCGGCATTGGTCAGCCGGATTTTGCTCTTCCAGAAAGCATCGGTGACAAAAGACCTGACTGTGCCGGCTCCGTAGAAAACCACTTTCAACTTCGGGAACCGCCGGAAAAACGTCTCATCCATCGGAACCATGCCCCAGCCGGAGAAAATCATTTCGACCTCCGGCCATATTTCAGAGGAGGCCTCGTAAGACTGTGGGGTAATCAAGTGATCGAGGATTTTTACGCGGGAGGAAATGGATGCGCGCTCCTCGGATCCATAAATGAGGTCGAAAGCTTCCTCCTTCAGAAGATAGAGGGCGGTAACGGCAACCTTGGATCTCCTCTCTTTCGTCCAAAATTTTTCTTTTGGGCTGGGGGGAAGTTCCTCGTCGCGCATCAATTGAGACTCAAAATTCGGCATGAACTCCTTTAGGTTTAGGGGCTTAAACGTGATTGATTGCCACCGGCTGGGAAAGAGCAGGGAATTGCTCCCTGTAGCATACGCCCAAGCCTCTTACCTCATGGAGCTGACCGCCTTGTAGGCTGCCTCTTCTTTTTGCAAGAGTGCTGCCTGGTCCTTGGGAATCGGGAGCGGTTCCGACGGAGGAGTCAAAAACCGGTAGGAAGCTTCAACATCGAGATTCTTTACGGTTAAGGGAAGCATGGAAACAGGGTCGATCCAAACATTCACGTCACCGCTTTTATAATGGAAAGCAAGCGCGCCGTTGTGCAGCGCCGTTTCCTTGAAAGTAGACATATTGATGGTAACGCCATCGAGTAAAATATAGCCGGTGGTGTAATAGGTGTAGGGATGCGACAATGGAGAGGCGATGCCGAGCGCGGGACCTGTTGGCGTCGAACACAAGATCCAATCCCCCTTGCAGGTGAATTGGCTGGAGGTGCCATTATTAAGGGTCACCGTGACCCCTCTCAGATTGCCCGTTTTGATTGTTTCGATGGTTTTGGGAGACGCGTCCGGTGCGGGTGGTACGGGTGGCGCGGATGTCGCGGCAGCCGTACCATCGGCAGGGCTGGCAGTACCAGGGGAAGCATCCGTAACGGATTTAAACGTCACAATCCAATGGCCGTAATCGGGAACAGGCGCCAGATAGGGCGCCTTGGGCATCGGCTTTTGATCGGTTTGTGCCCGGACCATTTCCAGGCCGGTAATCAGGTTAAGCCCGATGACGAAGGTAAAAAATAGCCGCTTCATTCGTTGACCACTTCCAGTTGTTGGGCGACCACCTGTCCCGTGTAGCGATCAATGGCGACGTGGAGCCAGTACCGCCGCTCGCCCTCGACCACAAAGTTATTGAGCGAGCTGGCCGAGGTCGGATATCGCCCCGATTGCCCGATGATGTCGATCAGGAAGTTCCAAGTGCGGGTGTTGGCCGATTCCGCGATTGCCCTCACCGCGGCTTCCTCTTCGGCCTTGATTCGTGTCGGCGCCATGGTGGTGATCGCCGAGTTGGTCATAAATTCATTGACCATGTCCGCCGGGCTGACAAAGGGCGTGGTGGTCGTGACATTGGTGATGGCATTGGCGACGGTCAACGCGTTGGCGCTTGAAACCGCGCCGTTCGACGTGCTCATGGTCGCTCCCGAGATCAGGGCCGCGAGCACTTGTGGATAGGGTGTGTTGGGGTTGACCCGTCCGGCCGTAATCGGCGCATCGCTCAGGGTAAAGAGATCGAGCAGGCCCGAGTCGGCGCTGTTGGGTGAAAAGAGATCGAGCGTTTTCCATGGCATGTCACGGAACGCGTACCCCATTTCTGCCACCGACTGAAACGGCCGGTTGAGGATCACCGGCCGGTTGGCCGATGCGCCGGTGAAAAGGGGGCTGGTGACCGTCGATAATTGGTAGGTATTATGCGCGTCGCCCCAGCGGTACACACCGTCGAGGTCCATATAACCGCCGCTCGCGTTGGTACTATCGTTTTCCGCCCACAGGTCCATCCGGTAGGGCGTCGAGGACCCGAAGGGTGCGAATTGAGACACTGGCGGCATGGTTACCCCACCACCGGGCATGCCGCTGCTGTTGGCGAGCGGCAAGTTGACATCGTTGGTGCTTGAACCAAATCCCCCGCCAAACCGGAAGGTTCGTGGGTCGCATTTCATCACCACGCCGCAGGAAAGTGAGGGTGTGGTGGGCGGCTGACCCCAGCCAAAAGCAGGATAAGCTTCATAGTAGGTCCCATTCGGAAATGCACCGCCTTGGTCGTCAATCCCCGCGAACGTGCTATAGGTGTGCCAATTGCCGGCCGCATCCTGAAATTGGACGGGCATGACAAACCTCACATCGTATTGGCAATTCCATGCGTAATTTGGACCGCCCACCCCCGAGGAAGGAGATGGAAAACCGGCTGCGCCATCGTGATTGGCCTTTTCACCTGCGTTTGGAAAATTCGTGAGCGGGGGCAGCACCAGGCATGCGTTGGTATTCCAAGGCGAGGGGGCTGTCCCGCCCACTGCAGTTCCCACGGCCAAGGCCGGCTCGCGATAATCGTCGGACGATGTCGTCGGCGCATAACTAAAGGGGATTCCCGAGGGAGCGCTATTGATCATAAGGATATAAGTATGCGCAGTTTGACTGGTTCCGTTTTCGGTTGTCCCTCCGTTGTAGAACCATGATTCTTCCGTATTAGGTTTGGAGGGGATGTTGTCATTGGCAAATCCCGCCACGAACGAGTCGCAGCAAGTCAGGGAGGCTGCGCCGTTCTCGGTGCTGTTGTAAAAAGGGTAGAAACGGAACGCGGTGGGATAGTTGGCGGAATTAACTGACGAGGGCGCCTGGTGCGGATTCCAGAGCCCGAAATAGAGATAAAAATTAAAGGGCGGCAAGGGGGTCGTATAGGTGGCAGTGGGATTACCCGTCACCCCGCTATTGGAGGCGTAGACATTGAAGTAGGCGGCGCACGGGTAGGGCAGGTCCTTGATTCCCTCCACGCTAATCGTGGAGCTTCCTAAAGTATAGGTGATGGTGGTGGGAAAGTTTTCGGCGCCCCACTGGTCAATGATGTTGGCCCCGATCCGCATGATCTGGAGAGTCGCCTTGTCGTCCGGGTCGACGAATGAGGTTGAGCCGGACGAATTGACGGGATACTTATCGTAACGACCGGCATTGGGGAAGCCCGTGACAGAATTCACGCCCGGCTTTCCGAGAGAACCGGAAAGCATGCCCGCCTGAAGCAGCTCGAAAAAATCGGGCTCGCGGTTTTCCGTTGCGACGTCATCAAGCGACATAATACCGTTGGTTCCGCTCAGTACACCGTGCACATAGGCACTGTTCGTCGTCGGATAATTCCAGTGGCGATAGAATCCATTGGATGGCTCGGTTCCGGTGGTTACATAGTCGAGGCCAAAATATTTCTCAATCAAGGTTCCGTTCGCGCTCCACGCCGCCGCATTCGTTGTCGCCTCCAGCAGGGCGAGCTTGTCGAGCGGGAAGCGGTACTTGACCAGCGGTTCGCCCGCCACCGCCGTGAGACCGTTGTTTCGAAGCCAGCCGCCCGTCTGCACGCGCGGATTCGGAATCCGCGGATTGAACGACCCGACGGTATATTGATTCGCGGCGTAGGCGTAAGTCGTCTTGGTGTCGCCCGCAGGCGTGGTCGGACCCCAGCTGGGACCATTGAGTTCGCGGCTGAAGGTGGTCAAATAGGGCAGCGCGTTGGTCCAATCGGCATTTCCGGTCACAGAGTTTGTGGCCTGCAAGGCATACTTGATCAATTCCTGGCGGCTCAAAAAACAGGTGTCCCCGTTGGCGACGGCCATAAAGCCGCTGTTGGTCGCGGCCGCGTAGACATTGGTCACGTAGCTGGTCGCGGGTGTCGCGGTGGTGGCGTTGCGCCAGTTCACCAGGTTGTCAACGTCGGCTTGGGATATGCTGTTGGTGAGCTGGGTCAGATCGGCCCACGGCATCAGCCCCTTGCCCCCGGCGCTTGCCGCGGCCCCGCTGGAGTAGCCGGCGACATTGGCGTCGAGCAGTCCGCTGGTATCGTAAACGATGTAGGCGTAGCGGCCGACGACATAGTTGGTATTGAGAGCGGCGCTGTTGGCCAGGGTGCTGTTGTAGGTGCTAAACGATTGGAGGCCGCCCCGGGTCACCAGGATCCAGTTTGGCACGGGGAAATTGTTGGTGCTGGTCGTCAACTGGGGTTTGCTCCAGCGGGAAATCGAAATATACCGGCCATTCGCCGAGAGGTTCGTCGTCGGGATGCTTGAGCTGTAATCCGTCGCACCCGAGCCTGCGGTGTACAGATTGGTTCCGCTGTAGCTGAGAAGAGTCGCCAGATTGGAAAAATAGGGCGCCGTGCGCTGCGGGACGGCATAGGTGCTGGCAGTTGGAATGTAAAGGTTGTTGGTGGCGTTGCCGAGGGTCGAGGAGTAATCGGTCGAGAGCGTCGGGTCGGCGATCTCAGCCCGCAAGAGGGAGACGACCTGGGCGAGGCCGCCCTGGGCAATCTGGTCAGCCGGCAAGGCCTGCGCGTAACTCGAGGTCGCGACGCGATCCAGCGAAGAGATTGAAACGAACGAGACGAGCAGGATGCTGAGAAGGGCCAGAAACAGCAGCGTGATGACCAGGGCCATGCTCTGCCGGCTTCTTCGCACTGCCGGGGTTGTCGGGAAAACGGGGGATTTCATCTTGATGTCTTATCGGGAACGTATCAGAACGCCGGGCAGGCCACCCAGCGTTCAAAACATTGGAGGCCCTCACCAAGACCGAGGCCCTGCGGGTAAGACGAATAAAAGGCGGGGGTCAGGACGGTCTGGTCCCAGCACGCCTTGACCCCGGAGTAGTTGGTGGTCCCGTTGACAAAATTGGTGGCGGCGGCGAACGAATTTTGGATACTCGCGAGCTGGTTGGTGGAAAGCGCCGCCATGCTCTGGTTTCCGATCACGGCCATGGCGACATCAATCGCCACCACGGCATTGGTCGAATTGTAACCGGTGTATTCACTCAGAGGGTACAGCTTGCCGTCGGTGCGGCGAAAGGCGAGGAGGAAGCCCACCACGCCGGGCGCCATCTGCCGTGGGGTGGCGTTTTGCAGCAGCGAGGTCATGTCTCCTTGAAAGGCGATGTTTTGGGAGCTCGACCACGGCACGGCGAGGTCGGAACGCTCGAGGACTTGATTGGTGGAGTTGAGTGTGTAGATCACCAGGTAAAGGTCCCGGACCGCCGTGGTCGACGTGCTGGGCACGCCCGGCAACCGGGTATAGAAGGCGTTGGTGGCGCTCGTTCCGGTAAAATAATAAAGACCGCTGCTGGTATTCGTTGGCGTAGTGGCTGGCGCCCCGGTTCCAAAAATGGGAAGGTCCCCGCGAAAGACCGCGCGCTCCAGGTCGTCGTTGATCATGTCGGCCATGGAACGCGCCTTGGTAAAATTATCGATGCGGCCTTGCTCCGCGTGCCAGGCCTGTTCGGTCATGTTGGTGATCTGCACCATCGCGAACATCATGAAAGTCAGGATGGATACCGCCGCCAGCATCTCGATGAGGGTAAAGCTGCGCAGTGAAGAAAAGGAACGCCTCATGGTAACGCGATCAGGGTGGTCAACTCGTAGTGGTTTCCCGGGTTGTTGCTGTTCGTCGGCATGGCTGCGGCAAGCGGCCACCAGAGCATGAGGTGGACCTGAGCCAGGTGCGATCCGGTTACGGCATTGGTACCCGCCTGATAAAAGAGATTGTAAGTGGGAGTCACCGTCCCTGATTGCGACGGCGACGTTCCGTCGTCCGCCACACCCGAAGCATTGGTCAGGTAGGAGCCGCTGCTTGAGTAGGTGACATTCAGCGGCGGCAGGGCGAATCCGGCGATCGTGTTCGTCGGAAGGGATCGGCGGGTCGTGATCAGGAGGGAAGCAAGGTTGGCCGCCTGAATCTGGTCGTTGGAATCCTTGTTGTTCTGGATTCCAACCGTGAACATACCGGCGAGGGCCGCCAGCACAAAGCAAAAAATGCCCAGCGCCACCACGACTTCAACCAAGGTGAAGGAAGCCAAAGCCGTGGCTCGCGGAAGAGATTGGGGTTGAATCATGTGCTGCGAGCTGGTTCCACAATATTCCAGAGAATGCCTCTGATATCCCGTCGATAATCGCACGCTTTCTCCTTTACAAAGCATTTACAACTTTTACCACGTAATTCAAGGAGCGACAACAGATTCACGATGCTCTCTGGTGCAAATTTACCGGCATGGAGCGGTTGTTCGTGTAATGTCTGACAAGTTCCTTTATCAATTCGTTTCAATGGCTGCCTTCGGAGCCTTTTGATAAGTCCGTAAAGATCGAAGGGAGATGTTCCGGCTAACGTCGTCCTCATCACGCAGATCCTATGGCGAATCAATCCAAGAAAAAGATGGTGGCAGGGAGTGAAGGTTGCACGAAGGCCGTCAGGAAAGTTGCGTTGGCTCCGTCGCTGCCGTCCTGGTTCAGTCACGATTGGCTTTGGGGGCTGATCCTGGTTCTGGCCGTCATTGTGGTTTATCAGCCGGTGTGGTATGCCGGATTTATCTGGGATGACGACCTACTCGTCACGGCCAACTCGTGCGTTATCGGGCCGCTCGGGCTGAAAGAAATCTGGACGACAAGCGCCGGGGACATCAGCCCGTTAACGTTTACCACGTTTTGGGTTGAACACGCGCTCTGGGGATTGGCGCCGCTGCCCTATCACCTGGTGAATGTTTTGCTGCACGGGATCTGCGCGGTCGTGCTCTGGCGGGTGTTGCGGAGTTTGCAGGTGCCGGGGGCATGGCTGGGGGCGGCACTCTGGGCCCTCCATCCGGTGGAGGTGGAATCGGTGGCGTGGGTCAGCGAGACAAAGAATACGCAATCGGGTTTGTTCTTCCTACTCTCGATTCTTTTTTTTGTGCGGTGGCTAAGAGCAAAAGACCTCGACAGACGAACCGGCAGCGGTGGAAACTATGGGTTAACCTTGCTTTTTGCCGCTCTGGCGATGGCCAGCAAGTCGTCCACGGTAATATTGCCGGTGGTCCTTTGCTTGAGCGCCTGGTGGGTGGAAGGCCGGTGGCGGTGGCGCAACTTGGCGAGAGTGGCGCCCGTCTTTCTCATGTCCATCGCAGCGAGCGCCTTATCGCTATGGACGGTAAAGCTGAATCTGGCGGCAGCCACCGATTCCCAACCGGTGCGGACTTGGCCGGAGCGCCTGGTGAACGCGGGCGTCGCGGTCTGGTTTTATCTGGGCAAGCTGCTGTGGCCTCACCCGTTGAACACGATATATCCGCGCTGGCAGATCAATGCCGGATGGTGGGTTTCGTATCTGCCGCTGCTGGCCGTGATCATCGTGCTGGTTATTTTGTGGCTCAAACGCGAGTCGTGGTCGCGTCCCTGGTTTTTCGTCTTCGCCTATTTCCTGGTGGCGTTACTTCCAGTGCTGGGATTGGTTGACCATTATATTCTTCGTTATTCGCTGGTCTTCGATCACTTCCAATATTTGGCCGGCATGGGGCCGTTGGCGTTGGCTGGGGCGGGGTTGTTCATGCTTTCGCATGTCGTCATTCCGGGGAGACGGTGGCTGCAAGCGACCCTTGGTGCCGGATTGCTGCTCATCCTCGGAACTTTGAGTTGGCAGCGAACCGGGGACTTTAAAAACGAGGAGACGCTCTGGAGCCATATCTTGGCTTGGAATCCGAACTGCTGGTTGGGCCACTACAACCTTGGCAATGATCTCGTACAGAAGGGGCAGGCGGACGAGGCGATCGACCAGTACCAAAAGGCCCTGGAAATCAAGCCCAACTATATGGAAGCCCACTACAACCTCGGCAATGCCCTTTTGCATAGGGGACAACTGGATGAGGCGATAGCCCATTATCAAAAAGCCGTGGAGAT
>JAJSLI010000052.1 GCA_021272315.1 Methylacidiphilales bacterium
ACTTCTTCCAAGCTCCAAACGTGATCGGTAAAGGGCTCAATCAATTTCTTAATCTCATCTACTGTCTTTCCCTTCATCATCCCGTTTTGTAGCGAAAGAATTGCAATATCTTCCGAGAGCTTTGCGGCGGATTGCAAGGCCCGGATTTCGATTGGATCGAACTTCGCGAGTTGTTGCAGATAAGGTTCGATTTTCCCGGTAGTTAGGGATACCGCAGCGTTAAACAACTCTTCGTAAGTTTTTACCATGTGATGAGCCGCTACCCAGTGGTTATCGTAATAAACCTGTGGATCAATCGGCCCTAACTCCGAGGTTGGGCTTAGTAAGATTCTATCGGAGCCAAGACAAACCATAGTAGCGGCTGATTTTGCTCTAGCCGGAACGATGGTTTCAAAATCCTTTTTGCTGTAGCTGCGGCAAACCCGAACCATCCGCTCGGCTGCTAGTCCATCCCCGCCAGGAGCATCTAAGATTAGGGTTACGCCTTTTGAGCAATCGGCATTAGACAAAACCTCTTCAACCATGTCTGCGTCTTTAGACATTAATGGAAACTCACCAAAAAAACTTATGAAAAGAGAAACGACGGCTCGCCCTCCCCGAAGTTTTTGAATCTTTGCAAGATGAGGCTGTCTAAGCGGATGGGCTTGGTGCACTTCTTTCTGAATCTCTGTGAAAGCGCTCATAAGCGTGGTTAACTTAGCCGCAAAAGACCGGTAAGCCTAAGTTCAATCCTGAGCTTTAGTCCAGCGCATTTGTGCAGCCTTGGAAGCTATCTCGCTTCGACGAGCAGAGGAAAGATTAGCAGCCCGCATTTTCCCTCCCTTGCTTCCCCCCAACTTCCCAAGGATGGAAGCAGCCCGGCTCCGCAATTCCTTGTCGCTGAGATTTTGGTTCGGAAGAACGTTTTCCGGTACCGGCTGGCCGGTAGTCATCGCCACGATCCGGGCGGCATTCTGGTTTACGTCTTTCGGTATGGTCTTGCTTGAACGTGTAGGCATGGCGGGAATATGCTCTTTCCCGAACCTAGTTGCAATCCGAGACTTGCGCGGGGAATTTCAAAAGAGGCCACTACCCGCAAAACGGGCTCATGGATTCTTCGGAGGTTGGGAGGCTGGGGCGTTATTTGTCCGTAAACCATCCAATGACTGCTGTTCTTGTTCCTTTGATGGCAAGGTTACGCCATCAAGATTTTTTATCACACCAAACATGGGGCCGAATGTATGCAAACCGGCGTCTTTCATGCTTGGAACGTAAAAAGCAGAGATTACGCCATCAAGATAAAGTGCGTTGGGGCAATCCATGGGATGAAGAAAGAAATAGGCGAAATCATAAAAATTTACAGGGCCACAGGAAATGGCAAACACGATGGCCCCATCCTTCCTTACCCCAACGCCGCTTCTCAGTTTTTTGTTCACCGAACCCGCAATGAAGTCGGGGTGAATGTCCCCGCCAAGGACAAGAAGCGGCCCCGATTGGGTCGCCCAGATAACCGGCGTCAAGAGAGCCGTATAAGCGCTCGATTCAACCACCATCGCTTCGTGCTTCTGGTTGATCAAAAAAACCCCGTTCGGCTTCATGCAAAAATTTCCGGTGCCATCACTAAGATTGAGAGGCACTTGTTCTTTACCGCCCTGGACGAGCAATCCGACGGGACTTGCATGCTCATCAAACATTCCGGCATTGGCAGCAAAAATAAGGCTCTCGCCTTGGCTTCTGGCATATCTTTCCAACGTGGCAAAATCTCTCAACCCGTTGCCATGATCATCCTTCCAAAAAAGCCGCAAGTCTTCCTTATGGGGATCGACCGTTCGGATCCAAAAATTCTGTCCTCGAAAAGTCACGGCTTGCAAGCCCGCCGGAACGGAATCGTCCGCGCACACCGCAAGCGTTGCCAAACCGCACCAACCCGCCCAGGCAAGGAGCCATGCGTTTGGAGTCATGAATTTGGACTTGGGTGACATGGTGATGGTCAAGGCGCCTGAGGAGAATAACTTGATTCAGAAAAGGACAAACAACCTACTCCAAAAGCAAATGGAGAAACAAGATGCTTCGGTATTTTAAGATAGGTTCTAGCCTTTACCGCCAGATTCGGTACAATTGAAGGTTCAATGTCGGACCAGCTCCACACTCGAAATTTTTGCATCATCGCGCACGTTGACCACGGCAAGACGACCCTTTCGGACCGTCTGCTTCAGGCTACCCACACGATCAGCGATCGCCAGATGACCGATCAACATCTCGACTCGATGGACCTTGAACGCGAACGCGGCATCACCATCAAGGCCCATCCTGTTACCATGACCTACAAGGCCAAGGATGGCGCCCAATACCGCCTCAATCTCATCGACACCCCCGGCCACGTCGATTTCGCCTACGAAGTCTCGCGCAGTCTCTCCGCCTGCGAAGGCGCCCTCCTCATCATCGACGCCGCCCAAGGCGTCGAGGCCCAAACCGTCGCCAACGTCCACCTTGCCAATAAGCAGAACCTCAAACTCATCCCCGTCATCAATAAAATCGACCTGCCGAACGCCGACGTCGAGACGGTGAAGCGCCAGCTCGAAGACGTCCTCGCAATTCCCGCCGACGAAGCCATCCTGGCCAGCGCCAAGGCGGGCATCGGCATTGATCTTATCCTCGAAGCCATCATCGCCCGCATCCCGTCGCCGCCCGAGTTCAAGGATGAGTTCACCCGCGCGCTCGTCTTCGATTCCCTCTTCGACACCTACCGCGGCGTCGTCACCTACGTCCGTGTCTTCTCCGGTGAACTCAAGACGGGCACGCCAATCCTGCTCATGGGCGCCAATCTCCGCTATGAGATCAAGGAAGTCGGCATCTTCACGCCCAAGCCCACGCCCTGCGACGCCCTTCAGGCCGGCCACGTCGGTTACCTTATCGCCAACATCAAGACCACCGCCGAGGCCAAGATCGGCGACACCCTCACCCACGCCCACAAGCCTGCACCCAAGCCGCTGCATGGATTCAAAACCATCACCCCGATGGTCTTCAGCGGCATCTACCCGATCAACACCGCCGAGTTCGAGCAACTCAAAACCGCCCTCGGCAAACTCCAGCTTAACGACGCCGCGCTCACCTACACCGCCGAGAGCTCGGTCGCGCTCGGCTTCGGTTTTCGTTGCGGTTTCCTCGGCCTGCTCCACATGGAGATCGTCCAGGAACGCCTCCGCCGCGAGTACCAGATGGACATTATTGCCACCTACCCCAGCGTCGTCTACGAAGTCACCCGCACCAACGGCGAAGTTCTCATGATCGACAATCCCACGCAACTGCCTGACCCTTCCGTGATCGAGCACATTGCCGAACCCATGGTCCGTGCCTTTATCATGGTGCCCAACGACAACATTGGAGACATCATGCAGCTGGTCATGGAAAAGCGCGGGATTTGCGAGCACACCGAATCGCTTGACGGCAAACGCGTCATGCTCCGTTGCGACCTACCGCTCAATGAAATCCTGGTCGACTTCAACGACCGGATCAAGACCATCACCCGCGGTTACGGCAGCATGGACTACGAGTACGCCCCCTACCGCGTCTCCAACCTCGTCAAACTCGACATGCTCGTCAACGGCGAACCCGTCGACGCCTTTTCCTGCATCGTCGAGCGCAGCAAGGCCGAGAGCCGCGGACGCCACCTCGCTGCCAAGCTCAAGGAAGTCATCCCGCCCCACCTCTTCAAGATCGCCATCCAGGCCGCCATCGGCGGCAAGATCATCGCCCGCGAAGACGTGAAATCGGTCGGCAAAAACGTCACCGCCAAATGCTACGGTGGCGACATCACCCGCAAACGCAAACTGCTCGAAAAGCAGAAGGAAGGCAAAAAACGGATGAAATCGATCGGCCGCGTCGACATCCCCCAGGAAGCTTTCATTGCCGTCCTTAAATCGGAAACCTAGACGCACATGAAACCCTCCGCCTGGCTCGCCCTCGCCCTGCTTCTCACACCATGTCTGGCACAGAAACAGAACGCCACGGCCGCTCCCACGGACGTTCCCACGGATGCTCCCGACAAACAAAGCGACTACAACAAAATCGTCCATCATTTCTTCGAGAAGGTGAAGGCCGGAAACTTTACCGACGCCGCACACGTCCTCGTTGATACCAACCCGCAGGACGCCTTCAATGTCGAAAAGCACGAGTCTCTTGCCGTGCCGCTCGAAAAAATCCAGGATGCCTTCGGTTCGTTCAAGGAATTCAAGCCCCTCGTCACCAAAACCCTCGGCGATGGCATCGGCTACGTCTATGGACTCGCCATTTACGAAAGGAGTCCCATCCGCTTTGAGTTCATATTTTACAAGGACGGCCTGGATTGGCGTATGCTCCATGTCGATTTTAATCTCAACTACATTCCTGAAATCCGCGATCTCGCCGGCGTTCACATTCCAGCCCCTCCGGCCAATGCTCCGGCGTCCGCCCAACCGACGCCCGCATCGAAACCGGAAACTCCTGACAATTCCGAACCGTCCGAAACACCCTCGACCCCGCCTGTTCCGCTGACTCCTAACACCCCGGCCGCGCCCTCCGGCCAGCCAGCCGCCACACCGGCCCCGCCTCCCTCCTCTGCCCCGGCTCCCTCAACCGCACCACAACAATAGAACCTGCCTCAGTTCATGAATTGGTTTCTCCCCTCCCAAACTAAAAAGACCCTTTCCGAATCGGAGCTCATTTATGCGAGCCTCCAGCGCAACCGCGTTTATTCCCAGGACGTCCTCGTTCCGCGCGATCTTGAGACCCTCCTCGCCATCGAAACGCGCTACCCACCGCTGCTCAAGGCGCGCGACGTCGAGGGCCTTGAAAAACTCAACAAGGAGGCCATGAAAATCGGCCGGAAACTTTTCCCACCCTCGCCCTGGGACGGTTGGCGCGAAAACGTCGAGGTGTTCGTCGTTGCCGCCATCATGGCCCTGGCCATCCGGACTTTCTTTCTTCAGCCGTTCAAAATTCCGACCGGCTCCATGGAACCGACCCTTTGCGGCATCGAGCCCAAGCCCACCACCGAACCGCCACCCAACCTCCCCTATCAGATTTACGATTTTTTGATCCACGGCCGGACCTACAGCCGCGTCGTCACCCAGCAAGGCGGCAAGGTCGTTAATTTAAAATCCGGCTCCCTGACTATTTGGTTCGAGTACACCGACGTCACCCTTGAGGATGCCCAGGGCCATCAGGAAACCGACCGCCTTTGGATCCGCCTCTCCGACGTCGAACAAAAACTCGGCATCTATCCCAACAGCGATTTCGACCCGACCGACGACAACGAACACACCAAGATCTACAAGCCCGGCGATGTTCTCGCCAACTACGTCACCCAGACGGGTGACCAGGTCCTCGTTGACAAGGTCACCTATAATTTTCGCCCGCCCAGGCCTGGTGAAGTCATCATCTTCAAGACCTCCGGCATCCCCGGCCTTGCCAACGAACGCGGCCCCGACCAGGAAGGCAGCGAGGACTTCATCAAGCGCTGCATCGCCCTTGCGGGCGACAACGTCACGGTCAAACCTCCTTTCCTCTACGTCAATAATCAACTGGCCCAGGGCGCGCCCGCCTTCGCCAAGGAATTTGCCCGGGCCGATTATTACCCCGGTTACACCCTGGTCGCGCCTTCGGAAAGCAGCGGTGTGACACAGGATACGAACAGGCCCTTCGACCCGTTCGATCCCCAGAACAGTCAGACTTATTACGTGCCGGACAACTGCTACTGGGCCATGGGCGACAACAGCCCCAACAGCAAGGACAGCCGCTACTGGAACGGCGTCCCGAAGCAAAACCTCGTCGGCCGCGGCTATTTCGTTTTCTGGCCGTTCACCGAACGCTGGGGCTGGATCAGGTAATCACCAGTAAATTTTCATTCACGACTTGGTCGTGTCATCCGGCGAAGAATCCCCCGGCCCCTCCGACAAGAGCCGCGGCAAGGCATCCACCGGATCGGGACTCTCCAGTTCCCTGCCCGCATCCGCCGCCTTCAACTCGCGAAATCGCCGCGCACTCACCAACACGCGACCCTCGAGCGACGCCACCGTCCGGTTGTAGTTTTCCACCGCGCCCTTCAACGAGGAGCCAACCCGGCTGAAATGTTCGCTCATCGTCGCCAGCCGCTCGAAAAGTTCGCGGCCCAGATTGCTGATCTGCTGCGCATTCGCCGCCAGCGCCTCCTGCCGCCAGCCGTAGGCTGCGGCCCGCAACAGCGCGATAAGCGTCGTCGGACTGGCGGGAATCACGTGGTTCTCGTCGATCTGTCGGTCGATCAGTTCCGGCTCAAACTCCAGCGCCGCGCTGAAAAAACTCTCCCCAGGCACAAAAAGCACCACGAACTCCGGCGCGGGCTGGAACTGCTTCCAGTACGCCTTCGCACCCAGCAGCTTCATGTGCTCGCGGATGTTGCGCGCGTGCTCGGCCAGCTTCGCCCGCCGTTCCGGCTCGGTCGGCGCGTCGAGCGCCTGCAGGTACGATTCCATCGGCGTCTTGGCGTCGATCACCAGGGTTTTACCGCCCGGCAACCGCACAATCAGGTCGGGTCGAAGCGCACCGTCGTCCGTCGTCACCTGCGCCTGCTCGGTAAAATCGCAATGCTCCAGCATCCCCGCCACTTCCACCACGCGCCGCAGTTGCAATTCACCCCAGCGCCCGCGCACCCGCGGCGTACCCAACGCCCGCACCAGGTTCGACGTCTCGTTGCGCAGGCTCATCTGCACCTCCTTCAGCGTGCTCACCTCCTGCTTCAACCCGCCATAGGCCTCCAACCGCGCTTTTTCGATGTCGCCGATTTTTACGTCGAATTTCTGCAGCGTCTCCTGTACCGGCTTCACCATTTGATCAATCGCCGTCTGCCGTTTTTCGAGATCGTTGCGGGCCCCCTCCTGGAATTTTTCCAGCGTTGCCCGCGCCAGCCCAAGAAAAGTCTCATTGTTGCTTTTGAGCGCTTCCGACGAAAGGACCTTGAACGCGTCCGATAACTTCGCCTGCGCCTCGTTCAATACCGCCAGTTTCTCCAACGCGGCCTTGCGCTCCTCCGTCAGCCGCGTCTCCAAGGCGACCGCCTCCTGCCGCAACCCCGCCAGTTCCGATTGCGCGTCCGCCACCAGCGCCGACTCCGCGGCCAACCGTGATTCAAGTTCGGCAATTCGCGCCTCACGCGCCGCGAGCCGTTCCCGCAAAGTCGCGGTCAGCGTACGCAAGACGAGCCAAGTGCCCACGCCCGCCAGCACCGCCCCGATCAATGCGCCCACGAAAATGCCGTCCATAAAGCCTGCAATCTAGCGCATCCCAGCCCGCGACGCGCTAGCTTATTTCTCCAGCATCGTAGTGGCCACCTGTTCATCGAGCCACCCCTTCGAGCATTCCCATCGCTTGCGCGGCGGCAAACTGATTCAGACGCTCCAACACCGCTTCGACTTCCGAGGCCAGGTTCGACGCCCCCACAACCACACCGACATCGTCCACCCCCGCGAACCAGCGCGGCTGCAGTTCCGCTGCGCTTGCCACGCGGTAGGCGGCCCGTCCCCGAAATTCGGCCATTCTGACCAATTCGCGCAAGTGCTCGCTGTTCGCTCCTCCAATTAAGACCACCGTACGCGCCTGCGGCGGGAGATCGGAGAAGATGCCCACATGGATCGTCATAATTTTTGGTTCCTTTACTTTGCCTTACAAAGCTTATGTTCAAAAATATCAAACTTTCGCGGTCTTCACCATTTCCTCCAATACCCGAAGGTAATTCTGAAAGGCCACGCGACCCCGGGTTGTCAGTTCGTACCGAGTTTGCGGCCGCGTCAGGATTTCCTTGCGGTAGGCAATATAACCCGCCTGATGAAGTGCCCTCAGGTGGCTAATCAGATTCCCATCGCTCATCTTCAGTTGCCCTTTCAGATCCTGAAACGGCCAGTTCGCCCGCGCTGCCAGCAGCGTCATGATGGCCAGCCTTCCCTTTTCATGGATCAGTTTGTCGAGCCGGTTGAAATCAAACATGCCCGGACACCGGCGAAGTTGATGTTGTCTCCACCCGGTCTTCTCCCAGGGCCCAAACCACCGCGGCGTAGACGAGATGAAACCCGCCAAAAGTCGCCGCCATCAGGCCCGAAACGACCAGGGCCGATGGCTCACCCGTGCCCGGCGGCATAAGGAAATGCTTCCACGTCACCAGGAGAACACAACCGGTGAGAAAAAACGAACCGCCCAGCGCAACCAGCGAACGCGGAGCAAAATGCTGCGTCGCCAGCAGGGCCATCCCGTAAAGCGTAATCCAAATCAGCGCCAGGTGAATTGGCCGGTGGATCAGGAACGATAGCACCCCCGCGGTCAGCAAGGCGGGAGCCAGGCTCAACAACGCGCATCTCATGCCAGGGGAGAAGAACGGCTCGCCCCGCTGCACGGAACCGCGCCAGAGAAAAATCAGATTCGCCACCGCGGTCAGCGCCAGAATAACCAGCCAGATCAGGAGAAACTCACCCGGTGAAAGCGGAAGATGCCGGTGATGTTTCGCGTAGTAGGCCGTGGCAAAACCTCCGAAACTAAGCAGTCCGCCGACCAGCGCTGTCGGGGCCGAAAGCGAGCGGTAAATCGTCGCCCGTTCCATCAGGGAGCGAATGGCCCGGAGCTGCCCGCTGGCATAATCGTAATCGGTCACGACAAGCTTTGTACCACAAAGCCAAAGCCAGGCAACACTATTTTTTCGTAGAACCTGGGATTTATTTGTGGTTGGCCCGGTAAAAGAGCCAAGCCCCGATACCCTGAAAAATGTAGTTAGGCGCCCAGATGATCAGCTCCGGGTAGAGTCCCGCATTCGCCTTAAGGCCTCGGCCCACTGCGCCGAGGAGATAGTAGAGCCCGACGATGGTAATCGTCAGCACAACACCAAACGATGTCTCCCGCCGCTGCGTCTGTATCGCCAGTGGAAGCCCCACCAGAACGAACGTGAAGCACGACATCGAAAACGAAATGCGCGCCTGCAATTCCGTAAGATAGGGCGAGGCTTGCTCGCTCGTCGGCGCGCTTTCCATGGCGATGATTACATCGGTAATCTCCGGCAGCGTCATCCACGCGAGATGCCGCTGCATTTTGTCGTAAAAGCTGCTCAGCGGGTAGGTAAGCGCAAATTGATCGGCATGGCCGCCTGACTGCATTTTCGAGAAATCGCCGTTGGGAAACTGCTCCTGCCGCTCGTTAAAGAGGGTGAGTACAAGCTGCTGGTATTCGTAATTGAGGTCCACTTCGGCCCGCTCCGCCCGTACAAACGTGGTGAGATGGTTCTGCTCGTCCAGTTTCCAAATGAAGACATTCTCGAGTTCCGGACCGACACGCCGGGTGAAATAAACGCGGGTCTGGGGCAGTTTGTCGATGATCGTATCGGGCGTAAAGAGGTTCATCGGATTGTTCGTCAGAATTTCGTGCTTCATATTGTTGAAGTCCTTGCGGCACTCCGGAACAACGTAGGCAATGAGCCAGTAATTGATGAGGCTCAACCCGATCGCGAGGAAAACAACTGGGGCCGCGACCGGCGCCAAGCCGATCCCCGACGCCTTCAGCGCAAGCAATTCCCGGTCCGATGACATCCGCCCGAACACGATCACCACCGCAGCCAGCAAACCGGTCGGAATCGTCAGGGTCAGTACAAAGGGGATCAACAGCAGAACAAATTTCGCCGTCAGCCAGAACGGCACATCGGCGTAAAGGACCTGCTCGATCACCTTGAACAACTCGAGCCCCACCAGCAGGAAAGTCAAAACCCCGATGACGGTGCAGGTCAGCAGGATGATTTCCTTGTAGAGATAGTTGTAGATGAGCGTCACGGCGGGAACAGAGCGGACCTGACGGCCCGACAAGTCTGCCATTCCACCGCAAAAGGGCCTCCGCGTGAATCACTTTTTCCATGCACCTCACGCCAAGGACTAGCCACCAGCAGCGGAAAATTGTGCCCTAAAGGAATTCAGGAGCTGGGATGTCCGCAGCCGCAATTGGGTATGGGTGGGGAATTTTTTTCAGAAAGCTTGTCCGGATCGTAAGCGAGGTTGGGAGCAAGCCACTTTTCGACGGTTGGAATATCAAAGCCTTTTCGGCGGGCGTAGTCCTCCACCTGGTCGCGGTTGATGGCGCCGACGCCGAAGTATTTCGCCTCGGGATGGGCGAAATAGAAACCGCTGACCGAACTGGCCGGATTCATGGCAAAGTTTTCCGTAAGGTGGACGCGGGCGTTGGCCTCGGCTTGGAGCAAATCGAAAAGCATCCTCTTTTCAGTGTGATCGGGGCAGGCCGGATAGCCGGGCGCGGGACGGATACCGCGGTATTGTTCGCGGATCAGGTCGTCGTTGGAGAGTTTTTCGTTCGTACCAAAGCCCCAGGCGATGCGGGCCTGGCGATGGAGCCATTCGGCGCTGGCTTCGGCGAGACGGTCGGCTAGGGCTTTGGTGAGGATGGAATTGTAGTCGTCGTGGTCGGCCTCGAACCGGCGGACAATTTCGTCAACACCGAGGCCCGTGGTGAGCGCGAAGGCACCGAGGTAATCGCGACGGCCCGAATCGGCGGGGGCAATGAAGTCGGCGAGGGCGTAGTTGGGCTGGTCCTCCGGTTTGTCCATTTGCTGGCGCAGTGTATGGATGGTGGTCAGTACCTGGGAGCGTGTGTCGTCGGTATAGAGGACAATGTCGTCCCCGGCACGGGCGGCGGGGTAGAAGCCGTAGACGGCGCGGCCATGGACGAGGTTCTCGCCGATAAGACGGTCGAGCAGTTTCTGGGAGTCGTCAAAAAGTTCACGGCAACGGGGACCGATCTCGGGATCATCGAGCAGGGCGGGGTAACGCCCGCGAATTTCCCAGGCGTGGAAGAAGGGCGACCAGTCGATGTAATCGCGGATTTCGCGCAGGGGCAAATCGCCAATGACTTTCAGACCGGTAAACGCAGGCACGGGCACGTCGACGGTTTTCCAATCGGTCCGGAACCCGCGGCGGCGGCTTTCCTCTAGGCTAAGAAGTGGCTTCGACGGTTTTTTGCGTTCGTGAGCAATGCGGGCGCGCTCGTGCTCGAGCCGGTTGTTAGCGACAAATTCAGTGCGCTGGGCTTCGCTCAATAAGGAACTCACAACGCCGACGGCACGAGAGGCGTCGAGAACGTGGACCACGGGATGGCTGTAATGTTGCGCGATCTTGACCGCGGTATGGGCGCGGCTGGTGGTGGCGCCGCCGATAAGGAGAGGGATGGTGAATTTTTCGCGCTCCATTTCACTGGCAACGTGGACCATTTCGTCAAGCGACGGCGTGATGAGCCCGCTGAGGCCGATGACATCGACGTTCCGCTTGCGCGCTTCCTCAAGGATTTTTTCGCTCGAGATCATCACGCCGAGGTCGATGACCTCGTAGTTGTTGCAGGCGAGGACGACGCCGACAATGTTCTTGCCGATGTCGTGAACGTCTCCCTTGACGGTCGCGAGGAGGACTTTGCCCTGGGCCTGCTTGCTGCCGGTCCGCCTTTTCTCCTCTTCCATGAAGGGCAGAAGATAGGCGACCGATTTTTTCATGACTCGGGCGCTTTTGACGACCTGCGGCAGGAACATTTTTCCGTCGCCGAAAAGGTCGCCGACGATACCCATGCCTTTCATCAGCGGACCTTCGATGACTTCGAGGGGCGTGGCATACTTCCGGCGGGCTTCCTCGGTGTCGGCGTCAATATAGTCGACGATGCCCTTGATCAGCGCGTGGCTGAGCCGTTCCTCGACGGGAAGTTGACGCCATTGCGCTTCCTCCTTTGCCTCGGTCTTGCCGGGGCCCTTGACGCTTTCGGCAAAGGTGACAAGCCGCTCGGTCGCATCGGGACGGCGGTTGAGAATGACGTCCTCAACGCGCTCGCGGAGCCCGGGTTCGATCTCCTCGTAAACGGCAAGCATGCCGGCGTTGACAATGCCGAGGTCGAGCCCGGCGTGAATGGCATGGTAGAGAAAAACGGCATGCATGGCCTCGCGCACGGGATTGTTGCCTCGGAACGAGAACGAAATGTTGCTGATGCCGCCGGAAACGCGCGCGCCGGGCAGGTTGGCCTTGATCCAACGGGTGGCCTCAATGAAATCGAGGGCGTAATTGTTGTGCTCTTCGATGCCGGTGGCGACGGTGAGCACATTCGGATCGAAGATGATGTCCCCGGCGGGAAACCCGACCTCATCCACGAGGATGCGGTAGGCCCGGGAGCAGATTTCGGTGCGGCGCGCCAGCGAATCGGCCTGGCCTTTTTCGTCGAAAGCCATGACGACGACGGCGGCTCCGTAACGGCGCACGAGCCTGGCGCGCTGTTTGAAGACGGCCTCGCCTTCCTTCAGGCTGTGGGAGTTGACGATCGGTTTGCCGGGGAGGCAGCGCAGCCCCGCTT
>JAJSLI010000069.1 GCA_021272315.1 Methylacidiphilales bacterium
GCCCACCGCCCGGAAAGCGATCTCGATGCCCTCGCCGGAATCGACCCCAAAATCAAGCTCGGCATCGGCGTCATCGACATCAAGGTCAACCATGTCGAAACCGCCGATGAAATCGCCGCCCGGATCGACCGTGCCGCGAAACAGGCGGGGCCGGGACGAATCGGCTGGGTCCATCCCGACTGCGGATTCTGGATGCTCAAGCGCTCCGTCGCCGACCGCAAAATTGAAGCGCTGGTCCGCGGACGCGATAAGTACCTGGGGCGGAAATAAAATCTCCTCGCTCCCAAGCCTTTTTCGGCGGTGAAACCGCCGCTGGCAAAACGTCATTCTGAGCGAACGCAGTGAAGTCGAAGAATTCACTTGGGAGCGTTTCCTGCGCCCGCAAAATTTCATTTCGCGCCGACTTCTGTTGATGGGCCGGTTGGAATCGGCAAAGAAATTGCCACCACGTCACCAACGGACATTAAAGCATTTTCGGTTTAAATGGACGCAGGCCGTCGGTTATCCCGAAGGGATAGCAGCATATTAGCCGGTGGTAAGACCGCGAAGCGGTCGCCACCACCGGAAGGGATTCCCGAAAACCGACCCCGGCAGGGGTCGGAGGACCTTATGAAAAGGAGACCTTCGGCGCTTCCTTTTCCTCCGGCTTGTCGACCACGAAAAGTTCGGCGGCGGTGAAGTTAAAAGCGTTGGCGAACAGGTTCGAGGGAAAGGTCTCGCGGGCGGTGTTGTAGAGCATGACCGAATCGTTGTAGGCTTGGCGCGCGAAGGCGACCTTGTTTTCCGTCGAGGTCAGCTCTTCCATCAACTGCATCATCTCCTGGCTGGCCTTTAGATTGGGGTAGGCCTCGACCACGGCGAAAAGCCGGCCAAGGCAGCCGGTCAGCGCGTTCTCGGCCCCGGTCAGTTGCTGGATCGCGGCGGCGTTGCCCGGATTTTGCGCGGCCAGCGTGCTCGCGGTCGAGGCGGTGTTGCGCGCGGCGATCACCTCGTCCAGCGTGCCGCGTTCGTGCGCCATGTAGCCGCGCGCGGTCTCAACCAGGTTCGGGATCAGGTCGTACCGGCGCTTGAGCTGCACGTCGATCTGGGCAAAGGCGTTTTTGAACCGGTTACGCAACGAAACGAGATTGTTGTAGATGCCGACGACGTAAACGAGGCAGCCCACCACAACGAGCGCGACGACGGCGAGAATGACGAGCAGGACGTTCATGCGACGCCCGAAACGATAGAAGCTAGGTTAGCTCCTAAACAAGCCCATTATGGTGCGGCACAGGGCATTAAATTCTCTGGAACCACTCGCTATTGACTGAAATTTCCTCGGTCATGCGAACATTAATACCGAGACGCATTTCTTTTAGCTTTACCACGAGTTCTTCCCCGTCGATTAAATCAATTGGAGAAGCACCGTCTCTTTGCGCTTCAGCTCTTGCATCACGCGTGAAAGTTCCTGTTGTTAAGAAGAGGCCTTTATCAGCTCGACCTACCATCGCTCCTCGAAAGTCCCTTATCGCAGGAGATGAAACACTTTCCCTATATCGTTTACATTGAAAGTGGACGTGGAACGAAACAATGCCTCCCAATTTTACAATACCTTTACCGTCAATGCCCCCATCACCAACACGACCCGTAACCTCGACTTGAATGAAGCCCGATTCACGAAGTAAGCGTTGGCATAGCCGCTCAAAAGCCTCTGGAGACATGCTTTTTACAACACTAAGAGCTTCATCTTGCCAGCGTAATTCTTTAACAAGTTCTGGAGAATCCTCCTCCTCTTCTTCTTGTTCTTCTGTGGTTTCTTCCAAATTTTCACGAATGGCACGATCTTCTTCGTGAACACTTCGCTTTACCTCATCAGGGTCTACTTCTTGTGTTGTACGGCCTGTTTCTGAAAGCGCCCAAACTCCTCGATCCGAATTTTCCAGAACACCATATCGTTTTAAATAGGTTCTCGCCCAAGCTAGATTATAACTAAATTTTGTTCGATTACCCCGGTGAATTAGAGAAACGTCTTCATCGCTAAGGCTCATGATTTGAGCAACCTTTTCTTCTAGTTCCTGGATTGAACCGGAACCTCCCAAATCTCCTAGTGCTTGGATTAGAGGATTGAAAAGCTCGTAAAACTTTGGAACGGCCATTTCCGTTAAGATGATGACAAGCCCAGCAATTGTAAAGACTCCCATCGGGTGTGGATTCGTTCGTTACGAACTTGCAATTTGTATTCAGCGTGACCCGCGTCGCTTTTTCGGACAGCCTTTGGCCTACTTTATGGCACAAAAGAAAAAAATCGGTCGGTCATTTTCGCGGTGGGTTGTCGGTGGAGTCGGGTTGGCTCTGTTAGCTTTGGCGGGGCCGCTGCGGGCAGGGGCGTTGAGCCAGCCGGTTGCGCCGGTGCGGCCTGTGACCGACACCTATTTTGGCCAGACGGTGACCGATCCCTATCGCTGGCTCGAAAAACTGAAGTCGCCCGAGGTGCAGGCCTGGATGAAGGCGCAAAACGATTACACGCGGGATTACCTCGCTCATCTGCCGGACCGCGACGCCCTGGTCAAGCGCATCGAGGACCTCGACAGCGCCTCGACCCGCGTCGGCTCGGTCGAGCACTTGGGTTCCCGCTACTTTTATCTCAAGCTGACGCCGCAGGACCAAACGCCGAAGCTCTATGTCCGCGACGGCCTCGATGGCGCGGAGCGCCTTCTTGCCGACCCGCAGGTGGTCGGCGGCCCGCAGGTGATCGACGGCGTGAAGCAGCGCTATACCATCAGCGATTTTTATCCGTCGTGGGACGGCAGCATGGTCGCGGTCGAAATCGCCGCCGGGGGATCGGAGGAGGGCACGTTGCGCCTTCTCGACGCCGCCACGGGCAAGCTTCTCCCCGATTCGATCGACCGCATCTGGGGCGCGTCAGTCAGTTGGGACCCGTCGGGCAAGTTCTTTTATTACGTGCGCCTGAAAAAGCTGGCTCCGGGGGAGACGCCCAATGACAAGGAACTCGACTCGACCGCCTGTTTGCATCGCCTCGGCGACGGTTCCGAGAAGGACACGGTCGTGCTCAGCCGCTTGACGACGCCGGGTCTCGGCCTGGTGCCGACCGACCAGCCGTGCGTTGCGATTGAGCCCGGATCGTCCTACGCTATTGGCATCATTTCCCACGGCGTCAGAAACGAGGCGACCCTGGCGCTTTCACCCGCCGGGGCAGTTGCCCAGGACGCACCTCAATGGAAAAAATTCGTCGACGTTGACGATGACGTGACCGACTTGGCGGTGCAGGGCCACGAGATCTGGCTGCTCACCCACAAGGACGCGCCCCACTTCAAGGTCGTCCATCTCGACCTCGACCACCCCGACATCGCGCAGGCCGACCTGGCCGTGCCCGCGTCGGACCTGGTGCTGAAGGGCGTCACGTGCGCCCGCGACGCGCTCTACGTGGATGCCGCCCAGGGCGGCGTCAGCCATATCCTGCGCCTGCCCTATGGACAGAAAACGGCGACGCCGATCACGCTGCCCTTCGCCGGGTCCGCCGGCGGCCTGTCCGCGAACATCGAGCAGGACGGGGTGCTGATGCGCCTCTCCGGCTGGACGCACGCGCCGCAGTGGTACGCCTACGATCCCGCGACTGGCAATATCGCCGACACGAATCTTGAGCCGCTCAACCCGGCCGATTTTTCGGGCATCACGTCGGAGGAAGTCACCGCGCCCGGCGCAGACGGCACGCCGATTCCGCTCTCGATCATTTACCGCAAGGACCTGGTGTTGAACGGAAAAAATCCCTGCCTGCTCGAAGGGTACGGCGCCTACGGCATCAGCATCGAACCGGGTTTCGACGCCACGCGCCTCGCCCTGCTGGAGAAAGGCATCGTCGTTGCCTTCGCGCACGTTCGCGGGGGTGGTGAGAACGGTGAGGACTGGCACTTGGCCGGGCAAAAGCAGACGAAGCAAAACACGATCAGCGATTTCATCTCCTGCGCGCAATACCTCATCGACAAGGGCTACACCTCGCCCGCCTACCTGGCGGGGCGCGGCACCAGCGCGGGCGGCATCACCATCGGCGGGGCGCTGACCCAGCGGCCCGACCTTTTCACCCTCGCCATCTGCAACGTCGGCGTCATGGACATCCTGCGCTTTGAGTCTGAACCGAACGGGCCTTCCAACACGCCCGAGTTCGGCACGATCAAGGACCCGGATGGCTTCAAGGCGCTTTATCGGATGGACGCCTACCAGCATGTGAAGGACGGCACGGCCTATCCGGCGGTGCTCCTCATCACCGGTGCCAACGACCCGCGTGTCTCGCCCTGGCACTTGCTGAAAATGGCCGCCCGCCTGCAAGCCGCGACCTCGGGCAAAAAGCCGATTCTCCTACGCATCGACTCCGACGCGGGTCATGGCATCGGCTCGTCCAAAACCCAGCGCGACCTGATCCTCGCCGACCAAACCGCCTTGCTTCTCTCTCTCGCGGGAAAAGCAAACGCGCCGGGTTCACCCGCCGGGCCGCCTTGACGGCGGACCCTGCGGACGGCAAGACGCTTTCAGAGAGCCTTCGCCTGCTTTCGAAGTAAATTATGGTTAAAAAAGAACAAAATAAGAGGCGAGATTAGTTGCCTTTTATTCCTGGGAATTTACCCTGTGAGGTAAGTGCTGTCCCGAGGTCGGCGGTTATGGGCCGGGGGTGGCTCCAGGTCTGAGCGCGCATGGATATCAGCCAACAACTTTTTTCAGCCGGTTCCCGGGTTGGGCCCTATCTCATTTTGGAGAAGCTGGGGGAGGGGGGCATGAGCGAGGTGTTCAAGGCGATCGAGCCAACACTGGAACGCTACGTCGCGATCAAGATCATGCACCGGGCGAACATGAGTTCTCCGGAGGTCATGGAGAACTTCCTTGAGGAGGCGCGGGCCATCGCGGGGCTGCGGCATACGAACATTGTGCCGCTCTATTCGGCAGGCGAGGAACAGGGAGTGCCCTATCTGGCGATGGGTTACATCGAGGGGCAGACGCTGGAGGACTGGCTGCTGGCCGGGCGGATTTTCAAAGTCGATGATGCAATGTGGTTCATGAAGCAGGCCGTGGCGGCACTGGAATACGCATCGCGCTCGAACATCATTCACCTCGACGTGAAACCGGCGAATTTCATGGTCGACGCCGACAATGTGCTCATGCTGACCGATTTTGGTCTGGCGAGGAAGATGACGGAGATTGTGAGCGGGACGCGCGATGACGAGCTTCAGGGAACGCCGGCCTACGCGTCGCCGGAGCACGTCATGCAGGAGAAGCCAGATTTGCGGACCGACATCTATTGCCTCGGGGCGAGTTTGTTTCACCTGATGACCGGGGAATTTCCCTTCCCCGGCGAGACGACGGAGGACGTGTGCCGGGCGCATGTCTACAGTCCGTTTCCCATGGAGACGCTGCAAAAGCATGAGATTGCGCCGGGGTGGAGCAACCTGCTCCGCAAGATGATGGAGAAGAAGCCGCAGGACCGGTTCCAGAATTATGAGGAGGTCACGGCGGCGCTGGAGAACATCACCCACTTCCAACATGGCAAGAAAGTGATGTCGATCGTCGAGACCGTGGAGCGGCGGGCGTTGCCACGGAGCGGCGGGCAGCCGGAGGGGCTGTTCGACCTGGTACCAGACGACATGGTGGCGCAGGGCGAGCATCTTTTCACGCTGCAGGATTCCTACGAGGCGCAAGCGGTTTACGAAAGCCTGGATACGCGCTGGCCTGTGCTGCATCTCAACGAAATGGCGGGAGACCTTCGGGCAATGCAAAAGGGCTCATCCGAGGATTTGCGGGCGCTGATCCAGGCGCTGCTTTTGGTGCCGAGCTACAAAGAGACGTTGGAGGTGCTGAGCACCTTCATGGCGAATGCCTCGGATGCGCGTCCGCAAACCGACGCGGAGAAAATAGAACTGGTGGGACTGGAGCGCTCGCGCAACATCGCCATGACGGCGATTGCGCTCTACCGGCCCTGGCAGGGGGAACGTCCGTTGAATTGGCACGGCTTGTGGCAGCACCAGATTTATACCGGGCTGCTGGCGGAGTTTATCGTCGACATGCTGGGCTTGCCGGTGACAGGAATGGAGTATTTGTGCGGGGCGGTGCACGACATCGGAAAGCTCGTGCTGGCGGAGCTCTATCCGGCGAAGACGATTGGGGTGTGGATGCATGCCTACGAGCAAAACCTGCCGTTGGCGCAGGTGGAGCAGCAATTTTTTGGGGTGGACCATGCCCAAATCGGGCAGGAGTGGCTCTCACGGCACAAGTTTCAGCGGACGGTGCGCTACGTGGTGGCGTTTCACGAGCAACCGGAGAACTGCTATCAGGCACTGACGCAGTCGAGCAAGATAAACATGCTGGCCTCGATGATTTCCTCGACCAAGGACGACGAGATCAATTTGCTGGCGCACCTGATTTATTGCGCGAACATCCTGGCAAGGGAACTGGGGCTCGGTTACAGCGGCAATCCGCTCCTGGACCAGGCACCGTGGATCGACCAGCCGACGACACAATTGCTTTTCGAGTCGCGGCAGAAGGAAGATGTCACGCTGGAGGAGTTTAAGGAGTTTTTCATGGTCACGTGCAAGGAACTACCGGACCTGCCGTTCACGCAACTGGCGCACGCCGACGAGGCGAAGCAGCGGACGTGGGAGAAGCGCCAGCGGCAGGAGAAGGAGAAAAAGTAACGCGTCGCGCAAAGGCCGGCGACTCGTCCTCCCGTTACGGATTTTTTCCCGGCGTCGCAGGTAACGCGTTGGTGGAAGGCGGTGCGGCGGGGGCGGAACTTTGCCCGCTGACGACAAAGACCTGAAGGTAAGTCTTGAAGTATCGATTGGCGGTAGTGATGCCGTAGATGGTCCGGACGGTTTCAAGGTCCTCGTCGATTTCGGAGGCTTTGCCGGTGGATTGGGCAAGGGCGGCCTTGGCGAAATAGTAGGAGGGATGGTCGGGATCGAAGGGCTTGAGTTGGCTGAAATATTTTCCGGCGGTCACGTAATCACCGGTGCCGACGAGGGCGTAAATGAGATTGAGGAGGAGATCGGGATTGTTCGGTTTTTGCGCGAGGCACAGGTTGTAAATTTTGACCGCATCCGGAAAGTCGTGCTGGCGGAGGTAAAGATCGCCGAGAGCGATCTGGGCATCGTAGACACCGTTATTGGAGGCGATGACTTTTTGAAGCAGGGCCTCTCCTGCGGCATAGTCGTGCTCTTCGGTAAGGATGCGGGCCTTGAGGATTTTGGTGGAAAGGTCGTCGGGATTGGCCTTTTCGGCCTCGTTAATGGCCTTGAGGGCGTCGTCGTAGCGATCTCCTTTGTAGGCGAGGAGGGCGAGATGGTAGGGAGAGGTGTCGGTATCGACCGGCGGCGGCGGGAGATTGTCTTCGGCGCGAAGCGTGGCGGCGCAGCCGAGAAAGAGAAGCGCCAGCCAGAGGCGGACGTTTCCGTTCACGTTTTGAGTTCCCGCGGGCGTGTCCAGTGACGCCCGTCTTTTTCGAGCAGGAGGTCAGCCTCGACAGGGCCCATCGAGCCGCAGGCGTACAGAGGGAGGTCCTTGATTTTTTGTTTGGACCAGAGGTTGTGGAGGCAATCGACAAGGCGCCATGCTTGCTCGACTTCATCGGCGCGGGTGAAAAGAGTCGATTCCCCGACGAGAGCGTCGACGAGGAGCCGCTCGTAAGCCTCGGGCAGGTAATCGTCAAAACTGCTTTTGTAGGAGAAGTCCATGTTGACGAGTTCGGATTCGGCCTTGCCTGGCACCTTGGCGTTGAAGTTGATGCTGATGCTTTCGTTGGGCTGAATTCGGATGCGCAGCGAATTGCGGTGGATTTTACTGCTGGCGGAGGCGGCGAAGAGGACGCTCGGTGGACGCTTGAAGATGATGTTGATTTCCGTGAATTGCGCGGCGAGGGCCTTGCCCGTGCGCAGGTAGAACGGGACGCCGCTCCAGCGCCAGTTGTCGACTTCGAAGCGGACGGCGACGAAGGTCTCGGTCAGGGACTGATGGTCGACGCGATCCTCCTGGCGGTAGGCGGGGATGGCCTTGTTGCCGATGTAACCGCCGCCGTACTGGGCCCGGACGAGATTTTTCTGGAGAGACTCGGGCGCGGGGGTGGCAATGGAGCGGAGGACTTTGACTTTCTCATCGCGGATCGATTCAGCGTCGAGCGAGGCCGGGGGCTCCATGGCGGTGAGGGTGAAGAGCTGGAAGAGATGGTTCTGGAGCATGTCGCGGGAGGCGCCGGCGTGATCGTAGTAGCCGCCGCGGCCTTCGACGCCGACCTGTTCGGCGACGGTGATCTGGACGTGGTCGATGTAACGGCGATTCCAGAGCGGCTCGTAAATGGCGTTGGCGAAGCGGAAGTAAATGAGGTTCTGGACGGTTTCCTTGCCGAGATAGTGGTCAATGCGGAAGATGTCTTTTTCAGCGAAGGCGCTTTGCAGGGTGCGGTTGAGTTCCTGGGCGCTCTGGAGATCCTCGCCGAACGGCTTTTCGACGATGAGGCGGTGGCGGGTGCCGTCTGCCCTGCTGGCCAATCCGGCAGCGGCAAGATTTTTGGCCGCGTCGCCGAAATAGTTGGGAGCGGTGGCGAGATAGAAGAGATAATTTTCGCCGATCTTGGCGCTTTCCGGGAGGCCCTTTAATTTTTGGGCAAGGCGCTTGTAGGCTTCGGCGTCGTCCAGTTCGCCTTGGAAGTAATAGATATGGGCGGAAAGTTTATTCCAGACTTCCTCATCCACGGGCTGGGTGTGGGAGAATTTGCGCAGGGCCTCGCCGAGATTATTGCGAAATTCATCGTCACTTTTGGGGCGGCGGGCGAAGCCGATGATGGCGAAATCATCGGGGAGCAGCTTGTTTTTCGCGAGGTGGTAAAAAGCCGGGACGATTTTGCGGTGGGTGAGATCGCCGGTGGCGCCGAAGATGACGGCGGCGGTGGGCGGGACGCGCATGGGCGCGTTGGAAATCATCGGGGGGCAGGTGGGGTCGAGGTTGGCGATGGACATGGTTTTCTCCGGGATGGATGCGGTTGGAGTTTATAATTGACGGTTAAGCGTTGTAAGTGGTGGAGGCGGTGTTCCCGCCCTGCCCGGTCCAGTTGGAATGGAAGAACTTGCCGCGGGGCCGGTCGATGCGCTCGTAGGTATGGGCGCCGAAGTAGTCGCGTTGGGCCTGGAGGAGGTTGGCGGGAAGGCGGGCGCAACGGTAGGCGTCGTAGAAGGCGAGGGCGTTGGAGAAGGTGGTTGTGGGGATGCCAAGGGTGGCTCCTAGCGCGACGGTGCGCCGCCAGCCGGCTTGGGCCTTCTTGAGCGCCTCGGTGAAGAAGCTGTCGAGCAGGAGGTTGGTAAGTTTGGGGTCGCGGTCGAAGGCAGCCTTGATGTCGCCGAGAAACCGGCTGCGAATGATGCAGCCGCCGCGCCACATGAGCGCGATGCCGCCGTAGTTCAGGTTCCACCCATAGTCCTTGGCCGCCGCGCGCATCAGCATGT
>JAJSLI010000075.1 GCA_021272315.1 Methylacidiphilales bacterium
TGAAATCATCGCCATCTGCATTACCTCCTTTACGATCCCATGTGCTGTACATCGCCGTATGCGAATTCTCCAATTCCGGCAAATGTTCAACCTGATAAAGCCGACGCAGGAAAAAAATTAGATCGCGAATCTCTTCGGAACTCCGGTTGATGCTTGTATTCATCATGCTGTTGAAATTAGGAGATGGGGGGGGCAAGCCTAATTAAGGTCTCGAAAATTACCGCCGTAAAGTTTCCTTCCAAATAAAAATCAGCGACAGTTCCTTCGGTTGCTCTCAGACAGGCGGTAAAAGACGTAATATCAGGAAACGCGCTTCTTCACGTCCTCCTGCACATCGGTCCACCATGCTTCGAGGAATGCCTTGCGCTGTTTTTTGATAGCCTCAAGGTCACCCGAAGCATCGGCCCGGGTGAAGAAGTAAAACTTGATCTTGGGCTCCGTGCCGCTGCCGCGCACCGCCATCCGGCTGCCGTCGGCGAGGTGAAACAGCAGCATCGTCTCCTTCGGAATTTTCTTTCCGTCGGCATCCTCAAAATCCTGCAGTCCGAAATCCTCCACGCGCGTCACGGCCTGGCCCTGGTAGGCCGCCGGCGGCTGGGCGCGGAACGAGGCCAGCAGCTTCGCAATCTGCTGCGCGCCCTGCGCTCCCTCAAAAGTAAGCGTGCCGAGCCGCTCCGTGTAAAACCCCGCCTCCCGGTAGATCGCATCGAGATACTCCGCCAGGGTCCGGCCCTGAGACTTGGCCCACGCCGCCACCTCGGCGAACATCAGCACGGCCGCGTTGGCGTCTTTGTCGCGCACGTAATCGCCCCCGGTATAGCCGTAACTCTCCTCCCCCCCGAAAATCAGGAAACGGCTCCTGGCCAGAGCCTCGGCCCGCCGTTCCTTCGCCGATTTCTCCCCGTAGCCGGGATCGTTCAGCGCCTTTTCATAGTCGTACATTTTTTCGCCGATGTATTTGAACCCGGTCAAGGTATCGATGCAGCCCACGCCGAATTTTTCCGCAATCCGCTTCTGCAGATCGGTCGTCACGAACGTCTTGATGACCACGCCACGCTTCCGGTTCGCCTCGGTCAACACACCCTGCGCCGTCAGCCGCGAACACCGATAATAGGCCATGATCGAACCGATCATGTTGCCGGTGAGCAGGACCATCTTCCCGCTGGCATCGCGCACCGCCACGCCCATCCGGTCCGCATCCGGGTCGGTCGCCATAACGACGTCCGCGTTCTCCGCCTCCGCCTGCCGGATGGCCAATTCCAGCGCCTCGGCATTCTCCGGATTCGGCGATTTTACCGTCGGAAACCGCCCATCTCCCCGGCTCTGCGCCTCCACCATCGTGTAACGGAACCCGAACCGGTCGAGCAGCGCCGGAGTCGCGCGCGTACCCGTTCCGTGCAGCGGCGTGTAGACAAACTTGATCTTCTCCCGCGTGGCTGAAATCGCCTCCGGCTCCAGCACCAGGTCGGCCACCGCCGTCTGGTAGGCTGCGTCCACGGAAGCGTCCAGTGTCATTATCTTCCCTTTTTGCCGGATAGCCCCCAGCACGGCGTTCAGCGCCGGCGGATTGGCCGCAAATTCCTGGAACTTCTTCGTGATCCCGGACGCATGCGGTTCGACCACCTGACCACCGTCGCGCGAATAAAACTTCATCCCGTTGTCGTGGGGCGGATTGTGGCTGGCGGTGATCATGATGCCCGCATGGGCCTTGCAATGCCGCACCGAAAACGAAAGCTGCGGCGTCGAGCGGTCCTCCGCGAACAGGAGCGCGTCGATCCCGAGCGCATTCAGCGCCTCCGCCGCCTTTAACGAAAATTCGCGCGAGAAAAAACGCGTGTCGTGTGCAATCACCACGCTCAGACGTTCTCCCGGATACCCCTCCAGCAAATAGGCCCCGAGCGCCGAAACCGCCCGGTGCACGTTCTCGAAATTGAGCATGTTCGTTCCCGTCCCGGGAAACTCCGGCCGATCCAGCGGTTGCGGCCGGCCCGCCTCGGCCTTCGTGACGACCTTGCCAATGGTGCGTCCGCGCATCCCACCGGTCCCAAACGCGATGTCGCGAAAAAACCGGTCGTCGAGCTCCGTCCACGCTTTCTCTGACAGCAACTCGTCAAGGCTCGCCCGGTCCCGGGCCGTCGTCGCCGGGTCACCATAAACACGTTCGATGTTACGCTGCGTCGCAGGCAGTAGTTTTGTCTTCGCTTCGTCGGAAAAGGTCAGGGTTGGCATGGGCGGATTATAGGACAACGAAGCAGGCTCTAGACCAGAGGAAAAGAATGCGCGGTGAAAACTTCATGCTACTTTCCGGGAAACTTAACCTATTCGCCTTTTATGAGCACCCCCAAGACCCTCGATACCGCCACCCTCCTCGCCAATCTCCACTGGCGTTATGCCACCAAGATTTTTGATCCCGCCAAGACCATCCCCGCCGACGTCTGGAAAGCCCTCGAGGAAACCCTCGTCCTCACCCCTTCTTCCTTCGGACTCCAACCCTGGAAATTCCTCGTTATCACCAGCCCCGAACTCAAGACCAGACTCAAGCCCCACTCCTGGAACCAGGCCCAGGTCACCGACTGCTCCCACTACGTCGTCTTCGCCTCGAAGAAGAAAATCGGCGAGGCCGACATCGACGCCTTTCTCGCCCGCACCGCCGAAGTCCGCGGCTGCACTCTCGACTCCCTTAAAGCCTACCGGGGCATGATGGTCGGCGATCTCGTCCAAGGCGCCCGCAGCAAAGTCGCCGCCGAATGGGCCGTGCGCCAGATTTACATCGCGCTCGGGAATTTCATGACCGCCGCCGCTCTTCTTCAGGTCGACACCTGCCCGATGGAAGGCTTCGTTCCCGCCGAATACGACAAGATTCTCGGCCTCGAAGCCCGCGGCCTCACCGCCGCCGTCTGCTGCGCCGCCGGTTACCGGAGCGAAACCTGCAAATACGCCAAGCTCCCCAAGGTCCGCTACAAAACCGCCGACGTTATCGAGCATCTGTAACCCGGCAGGAGCCGTACCTCCTTGCACACGCCGCATCCCCTTCTAACTTAGTAACACATGGACTACATCCGCCTTGGCCGCACCGGCCTTCAAGTTTCCCGCATCTGCCTCGGTTGCATGACCTATGGCGAGCCCAATCGCGGCAACCACACCTGGACCCTCAACGAGGAAAAAACCCGTCCCCTCATCCAAAAAGCCTGGGACCTTGGCATCAATTTTTACGACACCGCCAACGTCTACTCCGCCGGTTCGAGCGAGGAGATCGTCGGCAAAATCCTGCGCGAAATCGCCCCCCGCGACGAACTTGTCATCGCCACCAAGGTCCACGGCACCTGGAAGAAAGCGCCCAACGCCGGCGGCCTCTCGCGCAAGGCCATCTTCGCCGCCATCGACGACAGCCTCACCCGCCTCGGCCTTGATTATGTCGACCTCTACCAAACCCATCGCTGGGACTACCAGACCCCCATCGAGGAGACCCTTGAGGCGCTGCACGACCTCGTCAAAGCCGGCAAGGTCCGCTACCTCGGCGCGTCGTCGATGTACGCGTGGCAATTCTGCCAGTCCCTTTACCTGGTCGATCTCCACGGCTGGAGCCGCTTCGTTTCGATGCAGCCCCACTACAACCTGATCTACCGCGAGGAAGAGCGCGAAATGTTCGGCCTCTGCAAATCGCAGGGCATCGGCGTGCTGCCCTGGAGTCCTCTCGCCCGCGGCAAACTCACCCGCCCGGCCGAGGACGCGGACGCCACCGAACGGGCCAGGACCGACGAGTTCGGCAAGACCCTCTATGCCGCTACCTGGGACTCCGACCGCAAAGTCATCCAGAGCGTCACCCAAATCGCCAAACAAAAAGGCGTGCCCCAAGCCCAGGTCGCACTCGCCTGGATACTCCAGCAACCCGTCGTCACCTCCCCGATTATCGGAGCTTCAAAGCCGCATCATCTCGACGACGCCGTCGCCGCATTGGCCCTTAAACTCACTCCCGCAGAAATCGCCGCCCTGGAAGAGCCCTATATCCCTCACCCTACTCTTGGTTTCTCCTGAGACCTCCACATCACCAAGAGTAGAATACTCCCGGCGATACCCGGTATTAACTGGCTAATCCCTATTCCGAGAGTCTGGCTGTTAAAGAGAAGGCCCGAGCACGAACAGCCGAATCCGGCCCCGGCAAAAGCCAGGGAAAATACAAGACCTTGTCTGTAAATAGATGGGTCGGTATAAACGAATGGGACTTTGGGAACTAATGGTCCGGTGATTAAATCCTTCGGCATAGCTACAATCCGTTGCGCGATCAGAAAAAAGCCAGTTAAAAAGATTGCTGTGATGGCTCCAACCAATAATCCATCCCACACTCCAAAATCATAAAAATCGCTGCTGTTGCTTAGCTTCAAGTTGTACGATTGTGCCAAAGCACCAATGAAACTAAGAGGAAAAGCGAGCAGAATGAACCATTTGGCGTTTTTAAACACGGTGGTTATTCTTTCAATTGTCCCGCAATAAACAAACTTATCCCGCCGACCCGATCAGAATCCCGACGATAAACACCAGCATGCCGCCCACGACGACCTGGAACGCGGCCGACAACAGCGGCGTATCCATGTAGCGGTGCCGCACCCAGGCGATAACGGCCAGTTCCACCGCCACAATCGCCACGGCAATCGACATCGCGAGATAGAATCTCGAAATCAAAAACGGCAGTGTGTGCCCGATCCCGCCCGCCGTCGTCATCAGACCACAGACGGTTCCCCGCAACCACGGGTGGCCGCGCCCACTCAACACGCCATCGTCGGAGAGCGCCTCGGCAAATCCCATGCTGATCCCCGCCCCCAACGAGGCCGCCATCCCCACCAGAAACGCGTCCCAGCTCAGACGCGTTGCGAATGCCGCCGCAAACACCGGCGCCAGCGTCGACACCGACCCGTCCATGAGGCCCGCGAGTCCCGGTTGGACAATCTGAAGAACAAACCGCCTCCGCTCCGACACATCCTCCTTTTCCCGCTCCCCTGAAACCCTCTGCTTCTCGTCCATCTCCTCAGCCAGTTCGTAATGCTTGCTCTCCTCGGCAGCGAGATCGCCCAGCAATTGCCGCACCGCGGCGTCGCTTGTCTGCGCGATGGACGCCTGATAAAAATTCCGCGCCTCCTCCTCCATCGTCTCCACCTCGTTGCGGATCATCGAAACGGTCAGGTTCGCCGTCAACCAGAGCGGTTTGCGCGAGATGAATCCCTTCACGTCCTGCCGGCGGATGAGCGGGATGTGCTCGCCAAATTGCTCGCGGTACAAATTAATCAACCGATGCCGATGACCGTCCTCCTCATCATGCATCGTCCGAAGCGAAGCCGCTGTCGCCGGATAATTCTTCCCGATCCGCTCGGCGAGGTCCGCGTAAATCCGGCCGTCCTCTTCCTCGGACTGAATGGCCAACGCCAGCACCTCCTGCGCCGTCAGGTCTTTCAACGTCTTGGCCATGTCCCCAAAATAACGTCCCTCCTGCGCTTGTCGAGTGGCAGCCGTCGCTATAAATTTTATGGGTTATATAAGACTTATTTCTGCAACAAGCACCTCTGGAAACCCGGCTTTCATCCCTCCTGACGACCACTATCAGAAATTGGTCTCCTACCCGAAGGCCAAAATTGCTCCGTAAGCTCGAAATCAAAACCGCCTTGCCTCCGTCAAAAGTCGCCGTAATGTAACAAAACAACGGGGAGCCCAACAGGGCTGAGAGGTTCGCGCCAACGAACGACCCGATGAACCTGATCCGGATCATGCCGGCGGAGGGAGTTGTGGCACAGCCGTGCGGTGCCCAATCCCCCTCGTCACACTTCGGATCACAAAAGAATATATGATCCAACCGCTCAACTCGACCGAGGTTTCCGCAAAAAAATCCCCCGCCCGGCGCCGCCCCGCCAAATCTAAAATCCTTCGCGACGTCACCAAGCCTTTCCCCAACTCCGCCAAAATCCACATCGAGAGCAACGGCGTCCGCGTCGCCATGCGCGAAATCACGCAGGCCCCGACCCGCGATTACCAGGGCCAACTCGCACCCAACCCGCCGTTACGTGTTTACGACACCTCCGGCCCCTACACCGATCCGGCGGTGAAAATCGACATCCGCGCCGGACTCCATCCCCTGCGTTTCGACTGGATCACCGCCCGCGCCGACACCGAAACCTACGCGGGCCGCGAAATCCAGCCCCGCGACAACGGCTACCTGACCGCAGGCCACGCCGAATACGCCAGCCAGCGCGAGACCAAGGGTCGCCTCCAGCCCTTCCCCGGTCTTAAAAGAGCGCCTCGTAGGGCCGTCACAGGCGGGAACGTTTCGCAGATGCACTACGCCCGCTGCGGCATCATCACGCCCGAAATGGAGTACATTGCCGTACGCGAGACCTTGGGCCGTCGGCAAACTGCCGCCGCGCAAAAAATCGCGCAGACCGATCTCCGTCATCAGCACCCTGGGCAGGCCTTCGGTGCAAGACTCTCAACGAGTTCCGCCATCACGCCCGAATTCGTCCGCGAAGAAGTCGCCTCCGGGCGCGCGATTATTCCGGCCAACGTGAACCATCCCGAAAGCGAGCCGATGATCATCGGGCGCAACTTCCGCGTCAAAATCAACGCCAACATCGGCAATTCCGCCGTCGCCTCCTCCATCGAGGAGGAAGTCGAGAAAATGACTTGGGCCATCCGCTGGGGCGCCGACACGGTCATGGACCTCTCCACCGGCAAGAACATCCACGAGACCCGCGAATGGATCATCCGCAATTCGCCCGTGCCCATCGGCACGGTGCCCATCTATCAGGCACTCGAAAAAGTTGGAGGCCGCGCCGAGGAGCTCACCTGGGACCTCTACCGCGACACGTTGATCGAGCAGGCCGAACAGGGCGTCGATTACTTCACCATCCATGCCGGCGTCCTGCTGCGTTATGTCCCCATGACCGCCCGCCGCGCCTGCGGCATCGTCAGTCGCGGCGGCTCCATCCTCGCCAAGTGGTGCCTCGCTCATCACCGGGAAAATTTCCTCTACACCCACTTCGACGAAATTTGTGAAATCATGCGCGCCTACGATGTCTCCTTCTCGCTCGGCGACGGGCTCCGCCCCGGCGCGGGTGCCGACGCCAACGACGAAGCGCAGCTCGCCGAACTCGCCACCCTCGGCGAACTCACGCAGAAGGCCTGGAAACACGATTGCCAGGTCATGATCGAAGGCCCCGGCCACGTCCCCATGCAGCTCATCCGGGAAAACATGGAACTCGAACTCAAGCACTGCGCCGAAGCGCCCTTCTACACCCTCGGCCCGCTCACCACCGACATCGCCCCCGGCTACGACCACATCACCAGCGCCATCGGCGCCGCGATGATCGGCTGGTACGGCTGCGCCATGCTCTGCTACGTCACACCGAAGGAACACCTCGGCCTGCCCAACAAGGACGACGTCCGCGAGGGCGTCATCGCCTACAAGATCGCTGCCCACGCCGCCGATCTCGCCAAGGGCTTTCCCGGCGCTTCGGAACGGGACAACGCGTTGAGCAAGGCCCGCTTCGAGTTTCGCTGGGAAGACCAGTTCAACCTAGGACTCGACCCCGAAAAGGCCCGCTCCTTCCACGATGAAACCCTGCCGCAGGAGGGCGCCAAGTCAGCCCATTTCTGTTCCATGTGCGGGCCCCACTTCTGCTCGATGAAGATCACCGAAGACGTGCGCAAGTATGCCGCTGAAAAGGGCGTCACCGAAGATCAGGCGCTTGCCCAAGGTCTCGAAGAAAAATCGAAGGAGTTCGCAGAAAAGGGTAGAGATGTCTATCTAACTTAGGCCTTGTCTGATTTGAAACTCACTCCAACTCTACTTATTACGGCAATGGCTTTCTCACTATTCGGATCAAAAGCACAGGCCACACCTGAACAACAGTTCTGGGGTTGGTTTACCAAGAATGAATCCACTTTGTTTGATTTTGAGAAAGACCAAGAACGAATTTTCGACCAATTGGCAATGGAGATGAAGAAGGTTAATCCTAACCTAACTTTTGAGTTTGGTCCAAAAGAAGACGGTAAGAGAGAATTTGTGATTAGCGCGGACGGCATAAAGGAAGCGTTCCCCGCTGTCATCTCCCTCTATGATTCAGCCCCAAAACTTCCAAGATGGACTTTCATAAAGTTTCGTCCTCGCCGCGAACCCATGGACATCGAGTATTCGGGTGTAAAAGTTGAGGCGAAGGATGTTTATTTCACTTTAGAACCAGACGGAAACAAGGCTGGGATAACAGTATTTATCTCCGGCTACACAGAGGATCAACGGAAGACTTACATGGGCATCGCCTTTCTTATGCTTGATCAAGCTCTGGGTGAGTACGACATGGAAACAAAGGTCGGCTTCATCAACATCAAAGATTCTACGGATCAAACCCCGTTAGAAAAGAAGGCGCTTACTGACCTTCCTGCCACGTTTGACAGTTTCATCCAATTTGCAAAAAAGGAATGATGTGGTCGAGAAGCGACGGTCATAGACCGCCGCTACATTGGAATAAGCCTTAGAGCATGTTTGGAAAGTAAACAGGGGCCGCGTAACTTTTGCCCCAGGGCAAAAATCCTTTCGGCGTGACCTACGCCCACTTTTCGGACAGCCTCAAGAGATGACCTTCCTTCGCCGCCTCCATCTCTACCTCGGTTGCTTTTTCGCGCCGTTGCTCATGTTCTTTTCCATTTCGGGCATCTGGCAGGTTTATGGCCTTCAGTGGGTCAATGGCCCCAATATTCTCACCTACCTCTCGACCATTCACATGGGGCATAACCTCTTTTTCAAAGATCCGACAAAGGCCTACAGTTTCACCTCACCGTACCTCGAATTTTTTGTTGTCCTCATGGCGGCGAGCCTCGTGCTCAGCATTATCCTGGGGGTGATCATGGCTTTCAAATTCGGTCGCAGCACTCTGGCGCTGGCCAGCCTGGCGGCAGGCACCCTCATTCCGCTGATTCTCATCATCGTTTTTGCGCACAAGCCGTAGAGGCTGTCCGCAGAATTATCGTCCGCTGGCGAGCCTCCGGTTCAATGCGCTTAGCACCGCCTTCAGCGACGCGATCTCGATGTTTGTATCGGTCCCCGCGCCGAACACTGAATTTTCCGCCGCGCCCTTGATCTCGAAGTAGGCCACCGCTTTCGCCTCCGCGCCATGCCCCAGCGAATGCTCGGAATAGGAAATGACCTCGAACGGCTCGACTATTTTGCTTTGGTTCAGTCCGTGGACAAAGGCGGCCACCGGACCATTACCGCTGCCTCGAACCTGGTGCACCTCGCTCCCGCGCTTTACCCGCACGATGCACCCGACCCCCTTTTCCGTCGGGGCCATTTTGCTCACGCCCTGGAATGAAAGAGGCTGCTCGCGGTCCAAGTACTCCTGCTTGAACAACGCCAGAATGTCCTCCGGTGGCAATTCCTCGCCCCGCTCGTCCGCCACGCGGTTCACAATCTTGCCGAAGTCGCGGTGCATCGCCTTGGGCAACACATACCCGAACTCCTGCTCCATGACGTAGGCAACTCCGCCCTTGCCCGATTGGCTGTTGATCCGGATGATCGCCCGGTAATTGCGCCCGATGTCGCGCGGATCAATCGACAGGTAAGGCACCTCCCACGGCCAGTCGGGATGCGCCTGCCGGTCCTTCAGTCCCTTGTTGATCGCGTCCTGGTGGGACCCCGAGAACGCCGTGAACACCAAGTCGCCCCCATAAGGCTGCCGAGGCGGCACCTCCAACTTCGTGCAACGCTCGTACAAATCGCGCACCGCGGGCAGGTCGCTGAAATCCAGTTTCGGATCAACTCCCTGCGTCTTCAGATTCAAAGCCAGTGTAACGATATCGACGTTGCCTGTCCGCTCCCCGTTGCCGAAGAGCGTTCCTTCCACCCGCGTCGCTCCCGCCAACAGGCCCAGTTCCGTCGCCGCCACGCCGGTCCCGCGATCGTTGTGCGTATGCAGGCTGATAATCGCCCGCTTCGGATATTTTTGACGCGTGATGAACCACTCGATCTGGTCCGCGTAATGGTTCGGCGTCGATAACTCGACCGTCGCCGGCAGGTTGAAAATGATGGGCTCCTCTTCGGTGTAGCCCCAGGCCGCGCCGACCGCTTCGCAAATCTCCAGCGAGAAATCGATTTCCGTCCCCGTGAAGCTTTCCGGCGAATACTCAAACCGGATTTTCGTCCCCGGCACCGAAGACACCCGGTCTTTGATCTGCCGCGTCCCGCGCACCGCAATGTCGACGATGCCCTTCTTGTCCAGGCCGAAGACGATCCGGCGCTGCGCGACCGATGTCGAATTGTAAAGGTGCACGATGGCCCGCGGCGCGCCCTTCAGTGACTCGAAGGTCCGCTGAATCAGCTCTTCCTTCGACTGAACCAGCACCTGCACCCAGACATCGTCCGGAATCCGGTTCTCCTCGATGAGACGCCGCGTGAAATCGAATTCAATCTGCGACGCCGATGGAAACCCGATCTCGATTTCCTTGAACCCCAGCTTCACCAGCAACGCAAAATACTCCAGCTTTTCCTCCACGTTCATCGGCACCGCCAGCGCCTGATTGCCATCGCGCAAGTCGACGCTGCACCAGATTGGCGCGTGGTCCACGAACCGGTCGGGCCACGAACGTTTCTCCATCTTCACCGCCGGAAATGGTCGGTACTTCGGATTCTCGGTAGTCATAGTCTTATTTAATGTAGCGACGGTCGGAGCCCGTCCTGAGCTTGCCGAAGGAACCGTCTCACTGCTTTGTCTGTCTGCTGTTTGGTTCTGTCTTCTATCCGACTGACCCGCGCCAAAATGAAGGAACCCCGAGGTCCGCTCTGTTTCAGCGGGGCCGTCGGGGTTTGGTTGGCGTTAAAGCGAAAAAATCACGTCAGATCGCTTCCACCGAACCCATCCGGCCCGGAAGAAGTAGCGTAAGTCGAAGCGACAGCGCGGTGATCTGCATCGCGGAACCTTATCATTCCCGCCGCAAAAGGCAAGCGTTGGATCAATCTCTCATCAAGCAGGTCTTTTTCTTTCGACGGAAAATCTTCTGAATCAGGAAACGTGCTGCCAGAAAACCAACGGAGAGCTTTTTCCCCCATGCAAAGATTTCGTGTCACAAACGAAAAACCGTTGCATGGAATCCGAACTGCTCTACCTCTAATATTATGAGCGCTCTCACCACTTCCCCAGCCTGGAAAAACCTCCAAACCCACTACGACGCCCAGAAGGACGTCCAGATGCGCGACCTCTTCGCCCATGACCCCGGACGCTTCAAGAAATTCTCGCTTGAGTTCGAGGGCCTGCTCCTCGATTTCTCCAAAAACCGCATCACCAGCGAGACCCTGAAGCTCCTCTACGCCCTTGCCGTCGAGCGCGACGTGCCGGGCTGGGCCAAAAAGATGTTCAAGGGCGAGAAAATCAATATCACCGAGAACCGCGCCGTGCTCCACATCGCCCTGCGCAATCGCACCAACCGCCCCATCCTCGTCGACGGCAAGGACGTCATGCCCGACGTCAACGCCGTCCTCGATCACATGGACAAATTCTCCAGGGCGGTCCGCTCCGGCCAGTGGAAGGGTTACACCGGCAAGGCCATCACCGACTTCGTCAACATCGGCATCGGCGGTTCCGATCTCGGCCCCGTCATGGTCACCGAGGCGCTCAAGTACTATGCCGACGGCCCGCGCGCCCATTTCGTCTCCAACGTCGACGGCACCCATATCGCCGAGACGCTGAAAGAACTTTCGCCCGAGACCACCCTCTTCATCGTCGCCTCCAAGACTTTCACCACGCAGGAGACCCTGACCAACGCCCACACGGCCCGCGTCTGGTTCCTCGCCGCCGCCAAGGACGAGACCTCCGTGGCCAAACACTTCGTCGCCCTGTCGACCAACGAAAAGGAAGTCCGCAAATTCGGCATCGACCCGGCCAACATGTTCGGCTTCTGGGATTGGGTCGGGGGCCGCTACTCGCTCTGGAGCGCCATCGGCCTGCCCATCGTACTGAGCGTCGGTTACGAAAACTTCGTCAAACTGCTGGAAGGAGCCCACGCCCTCGATGAGCATTTTCTCACCGCGCCGCCCGAGAAAAATCTTCCGCTCACCCTCGGCGTGCTCGGCGTCTGGTACAACAATTTCTTCGGCGCCCGCACCCACGCCATCCTGCCCTACGACCAGTACATGCACCGCTTCCCCGCCTACTTCCAGCAGGGCGACATGGAAAGTAACGGCAAGGGCGTCACCCGCGACGGCACGCCCGTCGACACCGCCACCGGGCCCGTCATCTGGGGCGAGCCCGGCACCAACGGCCAGCACGCCTTCTACCAGCTCATCCACCAGGGCACGCAACTCGTCCCCGCCGATTTTCTCGCGCCCATCGAGACGCAGAATCCGCTGGGCGAGCACCACCTCATCCTGCTCTCCAATTTCTTCGCCCAGACCGAGGCGCTGATGAAGGGCAAGAGCGCCGCCGAAGCCCGCAAGGAACTCGAGAAGGACGGCCTCCAGGGCGAGGCGCTCGAAAAGCTCGTCCCCCACAAGGTCTTCACCGGCAACCGCCCGACCAATTCGATTCTTTTCCAGAAGTTGACGCCCAGGACCCTCGGCATTCTGATCGCCCTTTACGAGCACAAGATTTTCACCCAGGGCATTATCTGGAACATCAATTCCTTCGATCAATGGGGCGTCGAGCTCGGCAAGCAGCTCGCCAAGGCCATCCTGCCCCAACTCGAAGAGGATGGCGACATCACCAGCCACGACAGCTCGACCAATGGTCTCATCAACTACTTCAAGGACTACCGCGCCTCCCGTGCCAATACGGGCCTCTAAGAGATTATCTGGAAAATAGATGCAATTTGGTTTCATTTGTTGAGTTGAGTTAAATATTTTGGAGAAATTTTGCGTTCTGCGCAAAAAAAAGAAATCGGTTTTGTGGAGCTTTGTGGCGCTTAGCTGCGTCTAGCTGCGTCCAACCGGTCCTTTTCGACTGCGGGGCGATGGGGGTCAAGTTGGTATCGGGGGCAAAGCCGCCTACGGGAAGCGAGTTGATGGCGGGGCTGCTGGTCCTCGCTGGAAATGGGGCGTCCATGGCCGCACGTTACCTCTGCCCGACCCCCGGTGTCTTGGCGATCTGCGCGGAAAGCGCGATCCCCGTTGTAGCGGCGCGCGGAGCCTGTCCTGAGCCGAAGGAAGCGTCGCACGGGCCTACCGCTTGATGAGCTTGTTGCGTGCCGGAGCCGGACACCTGGGTCATGTTCGCCCTGGGTCTGCTGGCTTTTGTGGGCGGGCGCAAGCGCGGGACGCGATAACGCCTCAGCAGCGCAAAAGTATCGTGAGAAGCAAAGCTTCGCGGACAAGGGTGAAAGGGTCTCCTTGGGATTCGATATTTTAGGGCACCAGTCCCACACTTTATTGAAGCGGGCAAGGTCCTTCGACAGGCTCAGAATGACAGAGGTCGAGGGGGACATCCGCCGCTGGGCCAGCGGCGGCTACCAGGGAGGCAGGCGAATGAGTGCGACGGTTCCTTCGTCAAGCTCAGGACGGGCTCCGACCGCCGCTACATCAGAGCGTTTTCGATTGTGATAGACGCAAAGAAATGGTCTGGGCAAGCCGAAGGTTTGCGAGAACGCTGCGACCCCTGCCGGGGTCGGTTTTTTGGAAATGCCTTCCGGTGGTGGCGACCACTGCGCGGTCTTACCACCGGCTAATATGCTGCCATCCCTTCGGGATAGCCGATGGCGTGTGTCTACTTAAACCGAAAATGCTTTAGAGATTCGGGTCCTGCGCGAAAAGCGCGATAGCAGAGATTAAAAGAAACGGCTTAAAGGGTCTGTCCTCTTCCCCCTCGATGCGGCTCGGTCAAAACCCGATCTTGAACCCGGCCTCGATGGACTGGCCGAAGTAGTTGGACTGGCCCGCCTGCACGGTGTAATCGGTGAAGACGGTGAGGGCGTTGTTGATCTGCGCGTCGAGGCCGACGTCGATCAGCGCCGAGTCACGGCTCGGGTTGGGCGTGTTCACCACGAACGATCCGGCTCCGATGCCGTCAAACTGGCTGGTGATCCCCCGGCTCTGGTCCATGAACTCGTGCTGCCAACTCGCGCTCAAGTGCGGGTTGAAGACAAGTCCGCAGTCCCGGATGGCGTAGTTGATCCGTCCACCCAGGCTGCTGCGCAGCGAGTCGGCTTCGTCCTGGTTGACGGTGAGGTTGTCGCCGGGCAGGCCGGATTCAGTGTAGCCATCGACGTCGAGATGGACGTACTGGACGCCGAGGGTCGGGCCAAAAGTCCAGCCTTCGCGATGGAAATCGTAGCCGCCGTCGAGGTCGCCGACGATCTGGTCGCCGCCGGGATGGCTGGTGGCCGTGCCGCCGAAGGTGCCGATGGAAACGTTGCGGTCCTGGTTGTAATTATCAAAGCCGTAACTGCCGAGGGCGTTGGCGTACCAGCCGTTGTTCGCATAGCTGGCGTAAATGCCGGGCGAATAGGTGTCCACGGAAGCGGTGCTGCCGATGTCATCAAGGGTGGCGGAGGTGTGGCCGTAGGCGAACGTCGCGCCGACGAGGAGATGGGGGGTGATCTTGAAATCGGCCCCGGCCTGCACCGCGCCGGTGGTGGCGTCGGCGTGGGCGGTCCCCGCGAACGCATCGGAGAAGTCCTGTGCCAGCACGACGTTACCGGAGACGAAGACGTTCCAGAGGTTGTCCGGTTGGCAGGCGGAGCAGCAGCAGCAGTTTTTCATGTCGACGCCGCCCAGGTCCATGGCGGGCGTGTCGCTGAGAAGGCCGGTGCTTGGAGCTGGGCTCCACGCGAGCAACCGGCTGTAGACTGTTTGCAGCCCGGGATCGATGTTGGGATCGTTGACCGCGAGGCCCGAGGTGTCGATGCCGCCTTGACTCGAAACGAAGGTGCCGTCCGCGCCGCGATGGTTGGCAAGGTAGCTGTCGAGCGCCTCGGTCCAGAAACTCGCGTTGTTGAAGGCCGTGCTGCTCGCGAAGTTGGCGAAGTTGAGTCCCGTGAGCTGGTCGAAGTAACCGCCCAGCGCGCCGGGATTGCCGCTGAGGCCGTTGAGCGCGCCGATCAGATTTTGAAAACCGGGGTTGGTGATGTTCTGGTCGTGGCTATCAAGATAAAGCGCGACCGCAAGCTGATTGGGATTGAGATCAGCGCCGGGCAGCGTGGAGAACGGCAACTGAATCAACTCCGTGTCCACGATGATGGAATCATCGCTGGTACTGATCGTCGCGACCGCCTTCAGCGTGGAGGAAAGATCGGTGGTCAGCACGTTGGTGGCATCGGTGAAGTCGGCCGCCGTAACGCCGCCCGCGGCGGTCAGGATCGTGTAGGAGAGATTATTGGTCGCAGTGGTGAATCCGCTGAAGTTCATGACCAGGTCGCCGCCCGTAATGTTGGCCGTGCCGCCAAACTCGAACTTATCGTTGGAGGTGGCGGAGTAGGCGTTGATGACCAGGTCGCCCCCGGTTTGCAAATAGCTGCCGCTACTCACATTGACCGTCAGCGCGGTTCCGTAGGTTGCCTCAAGTGTCCCGCCGTTGAGGGTGACGTTGCCGGTTCCCAGCGCCGATGAACTGCCCGCCTCCAGCGTGCCGGTCGTAATCGTCGTGCCGCCGCTGTAGCTGTTGCTGCCGGTGAGGATCAACTCGCCGGTACCCGTTACGGTGAGACTGCCGCCCGTGCCACCACCCAGACCGCCGTCGGCTATCGTGCCGGCGAAGGTGTTGGTGGCGCTGGTGGTCACCGTCAGATTATTTCCGCCCAGGCTGACGGTCGAGCCGTTGGTACCGGAAAGGTCGCCGATGCTCTGGCTGCCGCCGCTGGAAATATCGAAGGTCGTGCCGCTGTTGGTGAGGTCGACTTCGCTGCTGGAGGCGATGCTGCCGTTGGTGCCCATGGCCAGCGTGCCTGCGCTGATGACCGTCGCGCCCGTGTAGGTGTTGCTGCCGTTGAGGATGACCGTGCCCGCGTTCATGGAGTCGCCGATGGTCAGCGCGCCGTTGCTGCCTGAAAGGATTCCGCTGTAGGTCGCGGTCGTGCCGGTGACGGCGGCCAGGATGTTGGTCTCTCCCGGATCGAGGGTGACGCCCCGGGCGGTGGTGAAGGTCGTGTCACCCGTGCCGTTCAAGAGCGGATTGGTCAGGAGTTCCCCGCCGTCGAGCGTGAGGTTGCCCACGAGCGCATTGCTTGAATCGTACGCGCCGAGGTTGCTGTCCTGGGAGACTTCCAGAGTCGTGCCGTTGGTGATGACCGTGCCGCCCGCGTAGGTGTTGTTGCCGTAGAGGATGACTAAGCCGCCGCCGTGGCCACCGCCGCGGCCGCCTCTGCCGCCACCGATATTGAGGATGCCGCCGGGATTGGAAGAGGTGACCGCGTTGCCGGCGGTGTAGCTCTGGCCCGTGGGCAGGCTGTAAATCGTGTCATCGGCCACGTCGGAGATCGGGTTGGTATTGTCGGCCACGTCGCCGATGGTGACGGTGTTCCCCGTACCGGGGGCGAGGGTCACCGAGCTGCCGCTCATCATGAAAATATCGGCTCCCGCCGCCGCGCCGGCGTAAGTTCCCGTGCCCGCCTCGACGGTATTGCTCGAAATCGTGCTGTTTCCCGTGACGATGACCGTTGCGCCATTCTGCACGAAAAGGCCACCGCCAAAACCCGCGCCACCGCCCGGGCCGCCGCCGCTGATGACGCCGTTGCCGCCGCCGATGCCGCCACTGCCGTAATCGTAGGCGCCGCCGCCCCCGAAGCCGCCATTGCCGCCATCGTAGGCGCCGCCGCCGCCAAAGCCGCCGCTGTAAGGGTTACCGTTACCGCCGCCGCCTTGGCCGAAGCCGCCGTTTGTGCCCGTATTGGCGCCATCGGCAAAGAGGCCGCCGCCGTTATTATTCGTGGTGTCCCCGCCCAGGCCGCCGCCGCCCTCTTGGCCGTTGCTGACTCCGCCACTGCCACCCTCCGCTGAGTTGCTGGTTATGGTGACATTATTCAAGACAAGCGTAGCGCCCGCGCCGACAAACGCACCGCCGCCCAGCCCAGCTCCGCCGCCTCCATACTGTGAACTGCCGCCCACGGAACTACCATTGGTGATGGTGAGGTCGGAAACCGTGACGATGTAGGTGGTGGTGGGAGAACTTACGGCGCCGGTCGACGTTTCGTTGTTGGGACTGTAGATAAAAAGCGGGGTGTCGCTGCCGTTGCCGCTGGTGGTGACGGTGAAGCCGCTCAGGGTCGAGTTGGTGGCCCCGGTGATGGTCGTGGCCTGGCCGACGTAGCCGAAGAGGCCCGCCGTCGTGTTGCTGGCGATGTTGATGGTGGTCGGCACGATTTCATTGAAGCCGCTTCCGTTGGTGGTTTCTTCGATGTTCACCGTGCCGTCGTTGGCGCCGTCGCCAATATCAAGCGTGGTGTTGGCGCCGCTGAACGCGCCGGTGTAGGTCGCGGTCGTGTCGGTGACGGCGGCGAGGGTGTTGGTGGTTCCCGGATCGAGGGTGACACCCCGGGCGGTGGTGAAGGTCGTGTCACCCATGCCGTTGAGGAGCGGATCGGTCAGGAGTTCCCCGGCGTCGAGGGTGAGGTTGCCCACGAGCGCATTGGTCGGATCGTACGCGCCGAGATTGCTGTCCTGGGAGACTTCGAGGGTCGTGCCGTTGGTGATGATGGTGCCGCCCGCGTAGGTGTTCTCACCGTAAAGAATGACCGTGCCGCCTTGGTAGGTGCTGCTGCCGATGTCGAGGATGCCGCCGGGGTTGGAGGTCGTTACTGCGTTACCGGCGGTGTAGCTTTGGAACGAGGGGATGCTGTAAATGGTGTCATCGGCAATATCGGAAATGGAGTTGGTGTTGTCGGCCAGGTCGCCGATGGTGACGGTATTGCCCGTGCCGGGGGCGAGGGTCACCGAACTGCCGCTCATCATGAAAATATCGGCCCCCGCTGCCGCGCCATCTTCATTTCCCGTGCCCGCCACGACGGTATTGCTCGAAATCGTACTGTCGCCCGTGACGATCACCGTTGCGCCGTTCTGGACAAAAAGCCCTCCGCCCAAACCGGCCCCACCGCCGCCGAAGCTGTTGACGGATTCTATGCCACCGCCGAAGCCGCCGCCGATGCCGCCGTCGCCGAAGCCGCCGCCGCCATGGAAGAGTCCGTTGAGGTCGCCGTAGCCGCCGCCGCCGCCGAAGCCGCCGTCGCCACCGTACTCCGCACCGCCGCCGCCGCCGCCACCGAACCCGCCGGCGTAGCCGGCGTAGGGGTGGCCGTAGGCACCGCCGCCACCGAAGCCGCCGACGCTACTATTACTATTATTACCAAACAGCCCGGCACCGTTAATCTCAATGCTTCTCCCGCCGATCCCGCCACCGCCAGCGGCAGTACCGAAGTTGGCGCTGCCGCCCGCGGCCGTGTTCCCGGTCACGTCGACGTTGCTCAGGACCAGCGTGGCGCCCGCGCCGACAAACGCGCCGCCGCCCAGCCCAGCCCCGCCGCCGCCGCCATAACCCGTATTGCCGCCCTGGGAAAGGCCGTTGGTGATGGTGAGGTTGGAAACCGTGACGGTGTAGGTGGTGAGATTGGTGCCGGTTATCGTCCCCGTCCCCGTTTCATTGTTGGGACTGTAGATGAAAAGAGGGGTGTCGCTCTGATTGCCGCTGGTGGTGACGGTGAAGCCGCTCAGGGTCGAGTTGGTCGTGCTTGCCCCGGTGATGGTGGTGGCCTGGCCGATGTAGCCGAAGAGTCCCGCCGTCGCGCCACTCGCGATGTTGATCGTGGTCGGCACGATCTCATTAAAGCCGCCTCCGTTGGAGGTCTCTTCGATGTTCACCGTGCCGTTGTCGTTGCCCGTGGAGTCCCCAATGTCGAGCGTGACGTTGGAGCCGCTGAAGGTACCGGCGTAGGTCGCGGTCGTGCCGGTGGCGGCGGCCAAGATGTTAGTGGTGGTTCCCGAATCGAGGGTGACGCCTTCGGTAATTGTCGTATTGGACGAGGTAAGCAGCTCGCCGCCGTCCAGCGTGAGGCCGCCGGTGCCGAGATTGCTTTGGGAGGAAACCTCCAGGATGCCTTGATCAATCGTCCAAGGCGTCGCGTTCGTGGTTGAGGGCGTGCCGGTCAGCGTCCAGGTGCTGGTGCCGGTTTTGAGGAAAGTGGTGAATCCCTGGTACTGATTGGTGGAATCGACATCACCGATCTGCGCAACGTTGAAGGTGTCGTTGGTCGTTCCGCCCAGGGCCAGGGTATTGCCATTGGTGCTGCTGACGACAAAACCGTTGATGACCGAGCCGGCTTCCAACTCCAACGTGTTGCTGGTGCCGATGAGGTCAATGGCGTCGGCCTGGGCGCCCGAGCCGCCGTCGGCCAGTCCACCGCTGATGGTGCCGCTGTTGATGATGAGGTCGTTGGTGCCGGTCACGGAAA
>JAJSLI010000126.1 GCA_021272315.1 Methylacidiphilales bacterium
AGTTTGATGACGATCAACTGCGGCGTGATCTCCGTCCGGTAGGGTTGCATACTCGAGATGAAAACAACGCTCCCGTATTCGCCCACCCCACGGCCAAACGCGAGCATCATACCAGTAATCAGAGCCGGACCTATCGCCGGAAAGATCACCCGCCGAAATGTCTGCCAGCGGTTGGCCCCGAGGCACGCCGCGGCCTCCTCCACCTCGACGGCCAGTCCGGTGATCACCGGTTGCAGCGTACGCACCACGAACGGGAAACCAATGAAGATGAGCGCCACGAGAATACCCCACGACGTGAAGGCGATCCGCCAGCCGAACCAGTTGTAAAGCACCTGCCCGATATAGCCGCCATTGATCATGAAAATCTGGGTTAGCGCCAGGCCCGCCACCGCGGTCGGCATGGCGAAGGGCAGATCAACCAGTGCGTCGAGGATGTTTTTGCCGGGAAACTGGTAGCGCGTCAGGGCCCATGCCACCATGAATCCAAACACGCCGTTGGTCAGGGCCGCCGCGAACGCGATCCCGAAACTCAACCGGTAACTGTCCAGCGAACGCTCCGATGTCGTGACCTCGAGAACATGTCTAACAACTGCGCCGACAGTCGGGAAATCCCGGTTTGGAGTCACCGTCTTCAAAAACAACGCCGCCAACGGCAGCAAGACGATTGCACTCAGGTAAAAAATGGTAAATCCGAGCGTCAGGTGAAAACCCGGCAGGATGTGTTTCCGGCGGTGCCGGTGTGGCTGGGGGATCGGATCGGGAGAAGTTTGTGCAACGGCATCCACAGGTGCAAGAGTGTAATGCCTTTCCATGGTTGAAGATACCGCATTCATGGGTCGCGGAAATGTACCGTTGCTATCGAGGTAATAAAGCTAAATCTATCGGTTTAGTCGTTTTTATCCCACAGGTTGACTCAATTTGAGCTTTTGACCCTCCAAAGAACCGGTTTTTAGTAAGGTGTCACCGGCGGCGTTTTATTAAACTCGAGTACCGGCGGAATAATGCCGGAGAGTTGCTGCATGGTCAGGAAATCGTAAGGCGTCGTAATCCCGTTCGGTCCGACAATCAGCCGATTGTTTTCGTCCACCAAGTAAAAGGAGTGCGCCAGTTGCTCGTTATAATACAAAATGTCCGCCGCCGTAAGTGGACCCGGTCCACCGTTGAGCTTCTGGAGGATTTCATTGATGTAGATGTTAAACTGTTGGAGAGCTTGCAGGATCTCCATCAGCACGGTCTTCTCATCCTGGGCTGGTGGCACCGACCCCATGCCGACTTGCGAACCATTCCCGGTGAGGGTCATCACTATGTTTCCGTTGACGCTCACCGTAACGACCCCCTTCATGACATAGACGTAGATGGGGTCGTGCCCAGAACCATCCTGGCGGCAACAAACGGCAAAATCCGTTCCGCGCGCAGCGGCGATGCCTTCAGGCGTGCTGACCGAGTAATCCTCCTTTTCACCAGCGCGGCGTCCCACCCGGGAGAAAACGGTTCCTTCCCGCAGGTCGATCTTCGTGTGCCGGACTGCTCCATCCAAGTTGTGTGTGATCGAAACATTGGTGCCCGGCAGCAGCCGCGCCGAATCGACACCGCCTACGAAGATAGCCGCAGAGGAGGCCTTGTCGTCGGTTTTTACAGTGGCGCCCGAAGGGATGACCATGCCGTTTTCGCCCGTCTTCGTCGCACCGTCAGGCATCCCGACCGTGACCGTACCCTGGACATCAACCAGCTTCATTTCGTCGATCGCAATGGGAGGCGGATGGCCGTTGGGAGGCGTGACCGGCTCGGACCAATAGAAGCGCGTGACATCCGACTTAGTTGCCATCGGAACCTGTAATGGTATACCGGGCGTGTTCGTCGGCGGGTAAGTGCCTGGGTGTGCTCCCTGCATGGCATACTGCTCTGCGGGATTTTCTGGACTCGAAGATGGAGAGAAAGCTGTAGAAGACGCGGGGGAAGACAGCATGGGGGGAGTTAGCGGAACCGGTGCCGTTGACATCGCCGATGTTCGTGCCTCTGAAGTCGAGGCCTGAGCCTGCGGCTGAACGTTCGACACGGGGGCAGGAATCATTGGATTGTACGCTGAAGCGGATGCCGTGGACCCGGACGATGGGGAAGGGACGTTTCTCGGGGCCAATTCCGGCGATGCTCGCGCCACCAGTGGCGCCGCCGAGCTTACCGGAGCCGCTGGATAACTTTCATCCGACAGCGAGTGTCGCCGAAGGGTATGGGAATCTACCTGCACGATGCCGAGATAGCCTGGGTCAACCGCCACATGGTTGAGATTGCTTGAAAATGTGAGTGTGACCACGGCCTGCTGGTCGGTGTCGACGTTTTTTCTCAAGACATTGAAGTGAAGGTTTTTGGGCTCGGTTGGATCGGGGGTCAGGATGACTGTGAGAAGGTCATTGGCATCACGTCCGTAGCTGACCTCGAACGTCGTGTCTCCGATTTTAACCGGCTTGGAAATAGAGGGAACAGCAAGCGCCGCCGCTTGGTCTCCATTAGGCGCAAAAATGAACAGCGTATCACGCGGCCCAACGGCGATGGCAAAGCGGTCATCTCCACTTGCACACGATGAAGCAGCAAGGAGGAAGAGCAACGCCGGCAGCTGGATTTGTATGCCGAGAAAAAAATTTCTCATGCTTGATATCTTGCTTACCATTTTATTCATCGCTCTACAACTCATTTGCAGCCTAGACAGCGATACGCAATAATAACAAGTTGTCGTCGCCAGACCAAGAAATTTAGTCGATTTCCAGGCTCTGTCCATTACCGTTTCACCTTAATGACAAAATAGTTGTGCGGTAGATGCTCAGTCTTGGAGGAGGTGGTGTGGTTCACGAAGCGGTGCCTATAAGTAAGAATCTTTGGGTTAAATACGCAAGTTTGCACCCGCACGACGGCAGCAGATGCAGTCCATACCAGTAAGACATCTTGTCCACTTCCATTTCAAATCGATGGCAAAAACGCAACTTTTCAGTCGCCCCCGAGTGCCTCGACGACTCGGGCGCTGATCGCCGATAACTCGGCTTCTGTCGCCTGCGCCGGGACGAAAATCGGTTCGTGCGTGATCAGGTGGCAGGTTGAAAAAGGGATCGGCACTTGGAATCGATCCCAGCTTTTCAACGCCCACTTCCACCCCAGTCGATAGGTCACCGCGACAATCGGCCGCTCCGTGGTTTGCGCCAACCGGAGCAATCCAGGCTGGATCTGGTAACGCGGGCCGCGCGGACCGTCCGGGGTAATGACTATATCGGTCCGGGGATCGCGCGAAGCATGAACGGCAGTCAGGGCCGCCGCGACACCGTGCCGGGAACTGCTCCCCCGTGCCGCCTTGATCCCAAACTGTGCGGCCACGTCACTGATAAACTCGCCGTCACGGCTTCGACTGATCAGCGTCAATATCGTTCGCCCACGACAATAGCGTCCGGCGAAGACAGCCATGAGCGCCAGACGGTTGTGCCAGAAGGCGAGGATAAAGGGAGGATGTTCGGGCCGGTTGAATACACCTCCGCGGTCGTCGATCTTCAGGCGCAAGGTTACGGCGATCACGCGCATGAGCGCCGCGCTGAGCCATACGTAAAAGCGATTCATCCGGCACCCGTGCCCAAAACACGCAACCGACTCAGGATCCGGGTAAGAGAACGGCTGGGGGTGTTGACGAGAAGTTCACGCATGAAGACATCCCAAGTCATCGTTTGAGGTTCCTCCAGCGTCCGCAGAACGCCGAGACCCGCGATGATCGTGATTGTCAGAACGCAATAAAGCAAACTGTAACAGTTCCAGTCCCAGAAGCCCCAGGCCGCATGCCAGTCCTGCAGGACGTCGACCAACGGGCCCCAAACCAGCGGCACCAGCCCGATGGTGAGATTGGAGACGACACTGTAGAGCGCAAGAAAGTGGGGACGGCCCATGGCGGGAATAATGCCCATCACGCAGCGGACATTGGCCAGGTTCCAGAGCGCACCAGCCAAGCCCGAGGTGACACACTGAATGCATAGGATGAACTTGCTCAAATGGATGATCCCGCCGGCGACCAGCGCCCAGCCCGTGAAGTGGCAGACGAAAAGAAGCCCTGAACAGGTCAATACTGGCTTGTTCCCCGCCCGGTCGATCAGAGGTGTGGCCAGGAAAAGGCCGGTGGCGAGCACCACGAGACTCAGGCAGGCGACAAAGAGGACGTTCGAATCGCTGATATGAAGGGAGGTCTTGAAAAAGCGAACCCAAAAAACGCCCGAGATACCCAACGCCGTGTTGATGACAAAATTATAACGGAGATACTTGAAGAACGGCGGGTAGAAAAACATGTCACGCCAGGGAATCGGGTTGTCGTTGAGGATAATCTTCTCAACCGGCACATCGGGAATGTGCCGGATAAACAGCACGCTGATAAATGCGGCCACGGCACTGATCAAAAAGATGACGCCGAACGCATACCACGCGTGATGGGCCCCTCGCAGCAGCGCCCCGACAACGAAAAGGCAGGTGATCGCGGCGAGCGCGCCGGCCAGTTGGTCGCGGGCGAGGAACTCGCCCCGGCGGGACTCGGGTACGATATGCGTGAACCACGGCAGTACACCGCAGACGGAAATACCCCGCGCTGTGTTGAACCCAAAGGAGAAAAAGAGCATCGCTACAATACGCGTCGTCCGGTCGACGCTTTCGGGCAGAAACGCCACCCCGGTCATGCCGAGAATAAAGAAACTACGTGTGGTCCAACCGTTAAGCACGAAGCGCCGGTAACCGACCCGCTCAACGAAACGGGCGGCGGGGATCTGCAGAATGTTGAGCACCGGTGAAAGGCAGGCCGCGATGGCCAGTACCGTCGCCGTGGCATTGAGATGCTGCAAAAAAAGGAGCATCGGCGCGCCCAAGACAATACTCCACGCAGTCGTGTTGAAGACCTCGTAGAGGTAGACGTTATGGATGCCTTCGGGCATCGGTTCCACCGCGCCAGCCGGTGAAACCGCCAGTGACAGCTTGGATGCGCTCATGCTTTTGGCTTGAGCAACGGGAAGAGAATCACGTCGCGGATCGATTCGGCGCCGGTCAACGTCATGACGAGACGGTCGATGCCAATGCCGATGCCACCCGCCGGAGGCATACCGTACTCAAGCGCCGCAAGAAAGTCCTCGTCGAGCTTCTGCTGCTCCTCGCCCGCTTGTTCCGTAAGCCGCTGCCGCTGCGCGACCGGGTCGTTTAACTCGCTGTAGCCGGGTGAGACTTCCTGCCCACCGATGATCAGCTCGAAGACATCCACCACGGAGGGATCGGCGCTGTTTTGTTTTGCCAGCGGCACCAGTTCCTTCGGCAGGTGGGTGACGAAAAGCGGGTTCCGTGTTTTGGCTTCAACGAGCTTCTCGAAGACCTGATTGGTAACTTCAAAATCTTCCAGGTCCGGCGAAACTTCGACCCCGAGCTTCGCGCATCGTTCGCGTCGTTCCGCAGGGCTGATCGTAAACCAATCCTCTCCCGCCGCTGCGCGAACCAAATCGCGGTAAGGCTTGCGCGGCCAGGGGGGAGTGAGGTCGATCGGCTCGACCGCCGCGACGCTCCCGTCCTCGCTGGCGGGACGGCCTCCGACCTTAAGCGTGCCCATGACCTTTTGCGCGACGGTGATGATGACGTCCTCGACCAGTTGCGCCATCGCCTCGAAATCGGCATAGGCCCAGTAGGCCTCGAGCATGGTGAACTCGGGATTGTGCCGCCGGGAGACGCCTTCATTGCGGAAATTACGATTGATCTCGAAGACCTTGGTGAAGCCGCCGACCAACAGCCGCTTGAGGTAAAGCTCCGGCGCTATCCGCATGTAGAGATCAATTCCCAGCGCGTTGTGCCGGGTCACGAAGGGACGCGCCGCCGCGCCACCCGCGATGGTCTGCATCATCGGCGTTTCGACCTCGATGAAGCCGCGCTCCTCGAAGAAGCGACGCACCTCGCCCACGATCCGGCTGCGCAACAGCAGGACACGCCGTGCCTCCTCGCTCACGATCAAATCGACGTAACGCTGGCGGTAGCGCTGCTCCACGTCGGCGAGGCCGTACCATTGGCTCGGGATGGGCCTCAGCGATTTGGTCAGGATTCGCAAATCGGAGAGGCGCACGGTCTTTTCGCCCGTTTTCGTCGTGAAAAGGGTCCCCTCGCCGCCGATGAAATCGCCGATGTCGAGGAGCTTCCACAGGGCGAACTTGTCGCCGAGTCCCTGCACCTGCGCGTAGACCTGGAGCTTGCCCGTTTCGTCCTGGATATGGGCGAAGACGTTCTTGCACATCTCGCGCTTGGAAATCAGCCGGCCTGCCACGCGCACGGCGCGCTCGTCGGCGTAAGTCTCGATGGCCTGCCGGCATGTCTCCGTACCGGGAAACGGGCCGCCGAATGGGTCGATTCCCATTCCGCGCCATGTCTCCAAACGCGCCCGCCGCAGGGCCAGTAATTCGCTTTCGTCTTCCATAAGGAAGGTCGAGCGTAGGGGCTCTTGTCCCGTTCGCCAAGACCGCGTTGCAGTTTGCCGCGAGGATGTGTTTCAAGTGGCAGCCCCCGCATTCTGATCTTGGGAACTAAGGAAGGCGCGATCTGGTTTGATTTGCCTTGATTTGCCTTTATGTCGTTGTAAATAAACGCCTTGCAAATAACTACAGACGGGGGACATCCTTCGACCGCGGGGCGGTGGTTTCTTCGCTAATCTATAGAAATAGCATCACGGATACGGAGCAGGTCTTAAACCGCGCCCAGCATTTTGACGTTCTGCGCGGCGACGGTGTTTTCGTTCCCGAGTTAAACTTGGAACGAGGAGGAAATCGATTAGCAGGGGGAATACCCCTCATCAATTTCATGTCATCCGGTCGAAAATTTTGGTAGGTTTACCGGTTGTGTCACGAAAAGCCTGCCCCAAACGAATCGTCGCCCTCGGAGCCGACGGCGCCGATATTCTCCAGCATCTCGGCGTCTGGCCGAAGGTGGCGGGGGTGACCGCCTTCTACAAGCCGCCTGCGGGCGTGGAGGAGAAACCCCGCGTTAGCGGCTTTTCTTCCGGCAACATGGCCGCGGTCCTTAAACTCGATCCCGATCTCGTCATCACGTCGACCGACGTGCAGTACCAGCTCGCCTCCGACCTGATCAAGTCGGGAGTGACCGTGTGGGCGATCAATTCGCGCAGCCTCGACGAAATCTACGCCACCATCCTCAATCTCGGCCAGATTGTGCGCCAGACCGGGCGCGCCGAACGGCTCGTCGCCCGGATGAAACGCGAGTTGCGGCCGGTCGCCCTCAACGGGGCCAAACGCCCCCGCGTCTATTTTGAGGAGTGGCCCGAGCCGCTCATTACCGGGATCGGCTGGGTCTCCGAACTGATCGAGCTGGCGGGCGGCATTGATGTCTTCGCCGATAAAAGCCGCGAGAACAAAGCCGCGGCCCGCATTGTCACCCCGGACGACGTCCTGGCCCGCGAACCGGAGATGATTTTTGCCTCCTGGTGCGGCAAGCCGGTCCAGACCGGCGAAATCACCTCGCGCCCAGGCTGGAACAGAATGCCCGCCGTCCGTGCCGGGCGTCTTTTTGAAATCCCGTCCGAAAATATTCTCCAGTCGGGGCCCAGCCTCATGCGCGGTTACGGCCTTTTAAAGCGTCAAATCGCGCGGTTTTCACAAGCGTCACGCCGACGTCACAATCGCCCCGTTGCCACGCAACCCCGCAAAGCGCTATTATCTCCCATCGCCATGACCACGCCCGAGCTCAACGATCCCCATTTTTACATCAACCGCGAGTTGAGCTGGCTCGCCTTCAATCGCCGGGTGCTGGAGGAAGCGCAGGACCCAAGCCAGCCGCTGCTCGAGCGCGTGCGCTTTCTCGGCATCGTCAGCTCGAACCTCGACGAGTTTTTCGAGGTCCGCGTCGCCGGCATCAAGCAGCAGATCGAACACGAATCGGACGATTCCGGTCCCGACGGCCTGAGCCCCCGCCAGACCTTCGACGGCATTCGCAAGGAGGTCCTCAAGCTCATCGAGGACCAGTACCGGCTTTGGAGCAACGACCTGCTCCCCGCCCTCGGCCAGCATGGCGTTTTTCTCCATGACTACGCCACCATGAGCAAGACGGAGCAGGAGTGGGCCACGCGTTATTTCCGGGACGAGGTCTTCCCCGTCCTCACGCCCATCGCCGTCGACGCAGGCCACCCCTTCCCGCAGCTCCAGAACAAGAGCCACAATCTCTTTCTCCGCCTGCAGCGCCACGAACGGCCCGGCGAAGTCCTCCACGCGGTCGTGCAGATTCCGCGCGTTTTGCCCCGGCTCGTGCGCATCCCCCATCCCGACGCGAACCAGTGGCACTACATTCTCATTCAGAACCTGATCCAAAATCACATCCACGATCTTTTCCCCGGCCTCAAGGTCGAGCGGGTCTACGGCTTCCGCCTGACGCGCAACAGCGACCTTTATATCGACGAGGAAGAAGCTGAAAACCTTCTCCGCACCATCGAGGACGAACTGCGCAAGCGCGCCCGCGGCAACGCCGTCCGGCTCGAGGTCGAGCACGGCTGCCCCCAGGAGATGCGCTGGGTGCTGCTCGACATCTTCAAGCTCACCGAGGAGGACGTCTACCTGGTCAACGGGCCGCTCAATTTTCTCCATCTCCTGCCGCTTGCGTCGATCGAGGCCCTCGCCTCGCTCCGCGACAAGCCCTACATCCCCGTCTTCTCACCGGCCCTGCCGCCCGAATGCGATTATTTCGAGATCATGCGGCACCAGGACGTGATGCTGCACCATCCCTACGAGAGCTTCGCCAGCGTGGTGGAATTCCTCGATCGCGCCGTGTCCGATCCTGCCGTGCTCGCCATCAAGATGACCCTTTACCGCACCAGCGGCGACTCGCCCATCGTCCAGTCGCTCATCCGCGCGGCGGAGGCCGGCAAGCAGGTGACCGCGCTGGTCGAGTTGCGCGCGCGCTTCGACGAGGCGAACAACATCAACTGGGCCCGCCAGCTCGAGGAAGCCGGCGCCCACGTCGTTTACGGCATGGTCGGGCTCAAGACCCATTGCAAAGTGCTCCTGGTGGTCCGCCGGGACGAGGACCGGCTGCGCCACTACCTCCATCTTGGCACCGGCAATTACCATCCCAGCACCGCCCGCTTTTACACCGACCTGAGCATCCTCACCTCCAATCCGCAGCTCGGCGAGGAAGCCGCCGCCCTCTTCAACACCCTGACCGGGCTGGCCGAATACAAGGGCGTGAAGCAGCTGATCGTCGCGCCGTTCCAGATGCACGAGACTTTCCTGAAGCTGATCCGGCACGAACGCGATCTCGCCCGCCAGGGCAAGGAGGGCCGGATCATCGTGAAGCTCAATTCGCTGGTGGAGGAAAGTCTCATTGCCGCGCTCTACGAGGCGTCGCAGGCCGGCGTGAAAATCGACCTCATCGTGCGCGGCATTTGCTGCCTGCGCCCCGGCGTGCCGGGCGTGAGCGAGAACATCCGCGTTGCCAGCATCGTGGGCCGCTTCCTCGAGCACAGCCGCATTTACTGCTTCGGCAACGGCGGCAAACCCGAGGTTTACCTCGGCAGCGCCGACTGGATGCCGCGCAACCTCTTCCGCCGCGTCGAAGTCGTCTTCCCCGTCCTCGACCCCGGCCTGCGCAAGCGGGTGACCGACGAAATCCTGCCGGCTTACCTGAGCGATTGCGTGAAGGCGCGCGTCCTCGGTGCCGACGGCGTCTATACCCGCGCCGTCTGCCCGCCCGGCCAGGAACCGGCCCAAGCGCAGCTCACCTTCCGCAATCTCGCGCGCCAGGCCGCTTCCCGCCACGTCGAGGCCAAGTCGGCACACGAGGAAAAGAAGGCGGGGAAGTAAAGTAGCCGTTACACGCCGGGACGCCTCCCTCTCAGCGATCGGTCATCCTGAGCCTGTCGAAGGATCAGCCACCGGAAGATGATCGCAGCTCTCCTGGAAGCTGATCCATCGACAAGCTCGGGATGACGGAATTCTAAATTACACTGGATGAAAACATGTCTGACCTCCCTTTTCCAAATAACGTCCATCATCATCCTTCTAAAAAGACTAGATAAATGATAATTCTTAAGGATGCGACCAGCAGTCACTTTTACATCGGTTCGCTTCGATAATTTCAAGGCACTCGAAGACTACAGCGTTAGCCTTCAGAGAACCAATCTGCTGGTAGGGCCGAATAACGCTGGCAAGTCAACAATCATAGGTGCATTTAGGGCTTTGGAGATCGCGCTGAGACGTGCCCGTTCTCGCAAACCAGAGTGGGTTCCCGGACCCAAGGGATACACACATGGCTATTCTATAAATACTGATTCACTTCCGATTTCAATAGCCAACGTCCACACGGACTACAACGATGAGGACAGCACTGTAACCTTTCGAATATCGAATGGTAATAAGTTGCATCTTTATTTTCCTAAAGACGGTGGTTGCTCTTTGATTCCGGAAACTACAGGAAAACCATTCAAGGATACCTTAGCGTTCAAGGCCCTTTATCCAATATCGCTCGCAATGGTTCCGATTCTTGGGCCTGTTGAGAACGAGGAGCGTATTCTAGAAAAAGATACTGTCTCCAACGATTTGGCCACCCATAGAGCGTCACGACATTTCAGAAATTTTTGGTACCATTTTCCAGAAGGCTTTGACTCATTTTCTGAGCTTGTGAGAACCACGTGGCCCGGAATGGATATTAAACGGCCAGAGCGACCAGAACTATTTGCTGACAGATTGATAATGTTTTGTACCGAAAATCGCATATCCCGCGAGTTATATTGGGCCGGATACGGCTTTCAGATATGGTGTCAATTACTAACCCATATTTCTAGATCGGTGGAAAGCACGTTATTGGTAATCGATGAACCGGAAATTTATTTACACCCTGATCTGCAAAGACAACTAATGTCCATTCTTAAGGGCAGAGGTCCTGATATTCTGTTGGCTACCCATTCCCCCGAACTTCTGAGCGAAGCAGACCCATCGGATATACTGATTATCGATAAAACTGCAAATAGCGCAAAGCGATTGCATGATGTCCAAGGCGTTCAAACTGCATTGGATAAGATTGGGTCCTTACAAAATCTCACCCTTACGCAATTGGCTAGAAACAGACGCCTTCTGTTTATTGAAGGGCCATCAGACTTCCGTCTTCTCCGTCGAATCGCCGCCAAGATGGGTCTTACTGACTTGGCAAGGGGAGTAGCATTGACAGCCGTGCCTTCAGGAGGATTTTCAACTTGGAAGGAACTTTGCCATTTTGCATCCACTCTTCACAAAGCGTTTGGCAAGCCTTTTCACATCGGAGCATTATTTGACAGAGACTATTGGCCTCAAGAAATGTTGGATGAGATTCAAGAAGAGGCCAAGAAGCATTTAGATCTGATTCTTTTTCACTCCAGTAAAGAGGTTGAGAATTATTTGCTCATCCCAGAAGTTTTGGATCGGCTTATGGCTAAGTTACAGATCGAGAAAGCCGAGACCAGAAAGGGTGACGAAGTAAAAATTGAAAAGAGTGCGTCAATCTTGGAACGGTTATCTGAACAACTAAGAATAGATACGCAGGCTCAATTAGTGAGCAAGAAACTTGAACATTGTTCAAAGGATAGTCGGGATAAAGCTACCATTATGCAAGAAACTGTTAACTGGTTTGAGAAGCAATGGTCAAAAATGGAAACACGTATGCAGGTAGTTTCAGGGAAAAAATTACTCCAAGCGTTTAGAACCTTTATTCAGACCCAGTACGGTCTCACATTTACTGAAGCAAAGATCATAGACGAGTGCGCCGTAACAGAATTGTCGGCAGAGGTGACGGCTATAGTTACTAAACTCGATGCCTTTTGCAAAACTCAGTAATGCTGCAACTTGGGAACGCGGAAAAAAGGGGGGTTGTCGCCAAAAAGACCTGTGTTAGCTTGTCTCCAATTACCGTTAGTCTGCGTCCAAACCCCAACTTATCCAAATCCCATGAAACATTCCCGTCTTGTTCTCTCGTTGTCACTGGTTGCGTTGCTCGCAACTTTCTCCATCGCCGTCGCCGACTCTTTTGACAGCGACCAGGCCACCATTCAAAAAGCGGGCGCGAGCAGCGCCAAGGTCATGATCGGATCAAATACCTATACCGCGCCGATCAGCTTCGGCGATGGCGCGAGTTGGGACAGCGTGAAGGACCACTATGAAGTGGATGCCTCCGTGGTCCCGGGCCTCGCTGCGGGCAAGATCGCCATTTCGATCGGTTCGGACGGCACCGCTTCCTTTACCAAAACGAAATAGCGGCGATCTCTTCCCCTCGTCATCGTCTCCTTGAAATTCGGCGTTTGACGGCGATCCCGAAGGTTTCGCACGGAGGACGGAAGAGGACCGAAAAGGTTTTTCCTCCGTGGCCTTTCCGGCCCTCCGTGCGAGATCAGTGACGGTTCCTTCGGCGTTCCCATTCGGCAAGCCTTCGACTACGCTCAGGCAGACGTTTTGCCAGCGGCGGCTTCACCGCCGGAAGAGGCTTGGGAACGAGGGGAACGCACCGTCGCCCGGCGGTCGACGGCTACCGCTGCACGCCGCACGCTTCCGGAAATTCGATCCATTGGATCAAACCTTCACCTTGAAGGTCTCGTGGGGATCGAGGTCGAGGATGAAGTGGGTCAGCAACTGCGCGAGGTTCTCGAGGTCCTTGAGGTGGACGGCCTCGACCGGGGTGTGCATGTAGCGGTTGGGCACGCCGAGCGCCGCGGTGGCGATGCCGCCACGCTGAAGGAAGATCGCGTCGGCATCGGTGCCGGAGCGGCGCGGATCGGTCCCGCGCTGGAACGCGATCTTGTTGCGGTCCGCGATTTCTTCCAGACGCTTGACCAGTACGGGATGATTCACGCTGCCCCGGCTCAGGATCGGGCCGCCGCCCAGCTTGGTGTCGCCGAAGCGTTTCTTGTTCGTGACCGGAATATCGGTGGCCTGGCCGACGTCGATGACCAGGGCGGCGTCGGGCCGCACCGAGTAGCCGAGCATGTGGGCGCCGTAGAGCCCGTTTTCCTCGCCGACGGCCGAGGCCGCCACGACGCACGCCTTGAGCTTTTTACCAGCCTTCGCGCAGAGCCGCAGCACCTCCGCGGCGACGAACGTGCCGATCCGGTTGTCGCAGGCGCGGGCGATGTAGATGTCGCCATGGAGCTGCTGCCAGCCGGCCGTGTAGGTGATGAAGTCGCCCACCGCGACGCGTTTTTCCGCCTCCTTGCGGCTAGAGACGCCGATGTCGATGAAGAGATCGTGCAACTCGGGCGCGTCCGGCTTCTTGCCCCGGTCCTGCATGTGAATGGCCAGCGCGCCGATGACACCGAGGACATCGCCGTGCCGGGTGTGGATGTGAACGCGCTGACCGCTGGCGAGGGCCGGGTCGTGGCCGCCCACGCCGCTGAACCAGATGAACCCGTTGTCGTCGATGTACTGGACCTGGAACGCGATCTCGTCGGCATGGCCCTCGACCATGATCTTGGGCGAGCCCTCCGGGTTGAGGACGGCGACGGCGTTGCCGTAGGTGTCGGTCTCGACCTTGTCGGCAAGCGGCTGCAGGTAGTTGAGCCAGAGCCGCTGGCCGCGCGCCTCATCGCCGGAGGGCGTGGGCGTGTTAAGGAGGGAGGTGAGAAAGTCGAGGGATTCCGGGCGCATAGGAGAATTTGGACAGGTTTAACGGGATTAACAAGATTCAGAAAATACGGGATTTGACAGCGCGCCCGAAGACAAGGAAGGTTTCGCCATGATCAAACGCCTGCTCCATACCCGCTACCGCGTCAACGACCTCGAAAGGACCGCCACCTTTTACCGCGACGTTCTCGGCCTCCAGGAAGTTTCCCGCCACCAATCGGGCCGGGGATCGAGCCTTGTTTTCTTCAAGGCCCCCGGCAGCGAGGAAACGATCGAGATTTGCCATTACCCCGCCAGCGGCCCCGTCGTGGTGCAGCCCGACCTGACCCATCTCGCCTTCGAGGTGGACGACCTCGACGCCTTCGCCAAGGCCGCCGCCGCCAAGGGCTACGCGCTGAGCGACGGCCCGCATACCACCGGCTCCGGGAGTAAAATCGCCTTTATTGACGGTCCGGAAGGTTATGAATTCGAGTTGATCGAGCATAAAAAATGAGAACCGTCCGCCTCGCCGCCAGCATCCTTGCCGCCAACCTCGGCCAGTTGGAGCAGGAGGTGAAGCGGATGGAGGCGGCCCAGGTCGACGCCATCCATATCGACGTGATGGACGGTCATTTCGTCCCCAATTTTGCGCTCGGAGCCGACATCGTGCAGGCGATCCGGAAGATGACCCGCCTGCCGATCGAGGTCCATCTCATGATCCAGCAACCCGACCGTTACGCGCGCATTTTTGTCGAAGCGGGCGCCGACCTGCTCATCGTCCACCTCGAAGCCTACCACGACTCGCGACGCACGATCGCCCTCGTCCAGGAAATGGGCTGCCGCTGTGGCATCGCCATCAACCCGATGACGCTGGTGGAGAACGCCTATTCGCTCCTCACGAAAGCGGACCAGTTGCTTTGCATGTCGGTCAATCCCGGCTTCATGGGCCAGCCCTTCATTATTGAAGTGCTCGAAAAAGTCCGCACGGCCCAAGCCTACCGCGACAAAAACCATCTCCAGTTTGACATCTCCGTCGACGGCGGCGTCAGCGACGAAACCATCGGCCCGTGCATCACCGCCGGCGCGAGCCAGGTCGTCATCGGCAGGCCCCTCTTCATCCCGAAAGATGCCGGCGAAACCACCCGCCTGCTTCGCGCCCGCGCGAACGAGGTCGGGGCGGGAGGATAATGGCATGGTCGACTTTACCCCGCGCGCCCAACAGGCTTTGGCCCTGGCCAGAAAGGAGGCGGCCCGCCTCCATCATGATTATGCCGGCCCAGAGCATCTGCTGCTTGGCCTGATCAAGCTCGGCCAGGGCGGGGCGGTCAATGTGCTGCAGAAGCTCGGGCTCGACCTCGAGACCATCCGTATCGAGGTGGAAAAGCAAGTCGGACTTGGCCCTGTCCCTGAGAGTACGCCGTTTTCTAAGAGTACCATCCCTTATACTCCCCGGTTCAAGAATGTGCTGGCGCTGGCGGGCAAGGAAGCCAAGGCGTTGAACTCTCATCACATTGGCACAGTACATTTTTTACTGGGCCTGCTGCACGAAGGCGATGGCGTTGCCGCCCGGGTCCTGCGTACCATGGGAATCGATATGGAACAGACTCGCGCGGAGATCATCAAGGAGCTAGATTCGTCGGAAATGGAAAAGAAACCGCTTTTTGTCCCTGTGGGGGAAGCCGATCTCATTCGGCAGGAACTGGCTGTTCTGAAATCGAGAGTGGAGACGATAAGCTTGACCGTGGATGAAGCGAGCCGGCGGTCGCGACCGCCAGCAACAGACCAAGTCACCTCTTCTTTGCGTCAATTATCAGATCCGCAAACGCCGCCAACCTTGAATGCGCTGACCCGTTTTCTCAACTACGCCCTTTGGTTCGCGGCGTTCGTTTGGTTGGTTAGGCTCATCGTGAATCGCTTCAGGAAATTCTGAACGATGCTCGCCTCTTGCGTACCAGCATCTTAATTTCGTCCCTATGACGACGCCCGCCAAGCCGTCGGAATCGGCCTGGGCCGCGCTCGCCGTGATGCGCTGGGTCCTGGCCGGCATCGTGCTGATGACCCATCTCCGGGCCACGTTTGTGCCGAGCAATGCGGCCATCGATTTCATCGTTTCCCTCGGCGGGAAGGCCGCGGTCATGGGGTTTTTCCTCATCTCGGGCTACTCCATCGCCCACTCCTATGGCGAACGGCCCGACGGCTACTTCCGCCGCCGCTTTTTGCGCATCTACCCGCTCTATCTCGTCGCGGTGCTCTTCACCCAACTGGTGGTTTACCTCGCGCCCTCGCCCGCCGTCTGCCTCGACGGCTACGCCTTTAACTCGGCGGGATTTCGGACCAGCGTGGCCAACGCGCTTCTTTTGCAGGGTTTCGCCGCGATTCCCCTCACCTACAACATCCCGCTCTGGTCCCTCAGCATCGAGGTCCTTTACTACCTGCTCGCGCCCTTTCTTTACCGCCGCCCACAAACGGTTCTCGCCTACTTCATCATCGTTTCAATGATTGTCTTTCATCTCTCCCCCGATCCCGGCCTGCTCTATGGTTACACGGCGCTCATCTACCTCTGGCCGTGGCTCATCGGCTTTCTCCTCGGGCGCGACGCGAGCCGGATCGTCCGAACTGTCGTTTACGGCCTGATCGGCGCATTGCTCGTTTTTCTCAGCAAGCGGGAGACCGTCGAGCCTCTCAGCGTCGTAACTTATCTTGGCACCTTCGCGGCCATCCTGGCCGCGCCCTATTTCCGCATCCCCACGTTAGGGCGCAAGGCGGCCAACTTCCTCGGCGACCTTTCCTATCCCCTCTATCTGTTCCACCTCCCTCTTGCCATTCTCTTCTTTAAATATTTTGGATTGCGGGGGCTGCCCGAATTTCTCATCGCCATCATCGGCAGCACGGCGGTGTTTTGGTACGTCTTCGACGAGAAACTCAAGCGCTGGCTTTGGGCTCCGCTCGTCGATGCCATCATCCGATTCGCCAAGTCAGCATGCTTCACCCAGCCAACGGGAAATCCCGCCCCCTAAGGCAACCCTTCAAGCCGGTCGCCCTCCGCTCAAACCAAGTGCCCGATCCGGACGTTTTCGGCGTATTCCTGCCCAAGGCGCTTGAGGAAGGGGATGGCGGGCAGGTTGTCGACGCCGAAGAAATCGGGGTGGATACCCAAGCCCTCCCTAACCTCGTCATCCGTCAATTTGTGATTGTAGCGGCAATAAAGAAATTTGCGCGGATCGCCGGGAATGAGCTGTTCATACACCATGCTGCCCATTTCGGTGTCGATTTCCGTTCCAATGAGGCAGCGGCCGGCCAGCCGGCAGCATAGATCCTGATACTGGTTGTTGGAATCGATCAAGGCGGGCACGGCATGCTTGAGCTGGTCCATGACCATGATTTGGCGCACGTCCAGCTGGTCCATTTTTACCCGGCGACGTCCCGTGCCGATGGAAATGATCCGCATCTTGTCCTCCCCGGTTTCCCAATTATTGCCAAAGGCGGGCAGGACGGCGGTGAGGTACATGATGTAGGCGGGATTGTTGTAAGGGGTCAGCGCGCCGTCCATGAAGACCCACTTCTTGCCGCCGGCCTCGATGGCTTCGGGCGCGAAATAGAGAGGCGCGGCGGTGCTGGCGCGAATGAGCTGAAAGATCGGGATGTCCAGATTGCAGTCTCCCATCGAGCGATTGTTGTACATGGCGCCGGGGCTGTTGGTGATGACCCAGGGCGCGCCAGTGGAGGCGTTGCGCATGACGCAGAGGTAGCGGGTGCGCAACCCCGGCGAGCCGAGCAGCGCGGGTTTCCTTATCTTCGTTCCATGTTCGTCCTGCGTTTCCTCAGAGAAATACTCCTTCAGCAAAATATTAAGGGGTTCGGCGGAAAATCTGACCCAGATGGGCAATCTGGCCAGTTGTTTGCCGTACCAGTTTTTATAAGAAAAGACCTGATACGTTTGATTGAGATAAAATTTCTCGATGTCGTCAACCGCGGCGCCCCAGGAGAGGGCCGCAGCGATGATTGCGCCGGTGCTGGTGCCGCCGATGTAGTGAAAATGGTCGGCCAGAACGAGGTTCGGGTCTTTCTTTTCGATCCGCAGCAGCGATTCGATCTTATGAAGGATTTGGAGGGAAAAAATCCCCCTCGTACCACCGCCGTCCAGCGAGAGAATGTTTTTCATGGTCTTCGTGGTGCGCTCGTGAACCGGGTGAAGATTATTTCGAGTACTTGATGAAGGAATACCACTCCAGCACCTCGTTCAACAACACTTTCTCGGCCCGGTCGACGACATCTCCCACCGTTTCCCACGTTTCGGCGTGGACTAGATCGGCCAAAGCGCGGTGAAGGTGCTCCTGCATCTCGCGGTAACGGGCCTTGCGACGGCCCAGCGTTTCAATGGCATCCCAGGCCAGTATCCACGAGGCAAAGGCCGGCGCCATGATCGGAATGAACCCGAGAAGAAAATAGGCCCAGGTCCCGGGAGGAGGCGGTTCATGATTTGGGCTGATGAAGTGAGAATAAAGGAGCGAACCGGCGCCCGCCAAAATCGAAAGGGCGGTGAACGCCCAGTAAAACGGCGTGAGCCTGCCCGACAGAGCAACCGCCTTGTCGGCTTGTTCCTTGTAATAGTCGTACTGATCTTTCAAGCGATTGACTCCGTAACCGGCTTTGAACTCACGCAGCGTCACGGTGCCGGCCGACCCATGCACGGCGCGAAGATAGCGGATGAACTGGAGGGTGTCGCGGGCCTCGGGCTGCCCGCCCATGGCCAGCGACTCCGTCAAACGTGGCAACCTCCAAGTGGTCCTGGCCGAGCGGCACATCTCGGCCTTGAGGCGGGAATTGATCCACCGGCTCTGTGATTTCCGGATTTGCAGGACCAAAAAGATGACTGCGCCAGCCACCACGCAAAAAAACTTGATGCCGATGAGGGTCCGCACCAGGACCTCCAACGGAATGCCGAGGGGAATGTGCAGGTTGAACCCGCCAAACTGCGGCGGAGGAAGGAACACCACTTGCACCGTGCCGGCTATCGCCGCCACGGCGTTGGCGAGAACGACGTTGAGAAAGTACTTGCGGTATCGGGGCGCGAGGCGGTCGGCATCCTGCTTGCACACCGTGAAATAGTTGATCAATTCGTCGGGGCATTGCAATTGCACTGCGGCCGGCGGATCACCCAGCATTTTAACGAGGACATCAAACCCGGCTTCCGGCTGCGCCTGGCCGGATTCGAATTTAATCTCGTCCGGGTTGGCCGGATCCGCCTGTTCGCGAATGGAGACGATCTCACGGCGCTGTCGCTGGGCATACTCGACAATCAGGGCCGTCTCCTCCACCGGCGTGTCGGCATTCTCAAAAACCAGCAGGACATCGGCTTCGTCGACCAGCTTGCGCCCAATCGTCAACGCCACCCGGTCATCCGGCACCACCTCTACCGCCGTGGCCCGGCGCAAGAACGTTTCGAGATCGTTCCACGCCTCTGCGGAACTATTTTTCTGAAGTTCCTCCGCACTCACGGGAAGCACAACGACCAGTGGGATGCCGAGATCGAGCGCCTGCTGCGCGAACACCCGATCCGCCGGCGAGGCCAACTCCGTTATGGCCATAAGTTTGTCCGCGCCCCGGGCCGCCGCTTGAAACCGGTCGCAGACGGCTTGAGCCAGCGCCTCGGGTCGAAGCGGCGTCGTGCGTCCGTAGAAGGCAATGATCCGGACTTTTTCCAAATGCGGAACGACGTTCATTGCCGTGATTCCCTGCCTCCTTCAGCCCCGGAGGTATTCGCATAAATTTTCCGTATTTCAAAGGCGCCCGGAAGGTCGGGATTCGATTGGCGCGGTGTCACGACGTGGAAAATCACATCCGATTGGTTTGGATCGAGTATCGCCCAATCGGACCGGTGTGCATATGGAAGTTTCTCCCGTTTCTGGCGGACTACCTGGGACGTGCCGCCCGTTTTTTCCGCAGGGTCTCCGTCCCAAAGCGCGAGCAGAAAATGGCTGTGCTTGACGATGTAGTGGCCAACCCGTGCATAAAACCAACTGCGGGACTTGTCCCGGCCGGGCTCGACCGGTTCGATCTCTGGCACGTGGGGCGCAACAAATACCTCTTTCGCCTTCTTCAGCAATTCGGCAAATTCGCCCCGCGATTCAACGGTTTTGAAGTCAGTTCGATAATCTTCCAACGGCATCGGCAGGGGCACAATCAGATCCATCCCCTGCTCCACGGCGACATGCGCCGCCAGCCGGTCGGCACCCTCGGCCAGCGCACTGAGCAGAATCATCGGACCGTCGGGATAGGCCGCTTTCAAATCGGTGAAAATTTTGCCGACGATGCTCCGCAGACGCGGCAGGTCCTCGTCCCGGAGGTCCCGGTGGCCCGTCACGCCCACTACCAGCGGTATGCGGTTGTTTTTCATGGCTGGGTAGGCGAGGTTGCCATGACAAGTCTGAACCCGTTGTCACCGCGGCGATTGCCCTGATCGCAATTACTGCGATAGGATGAGAGCAAGCGCTCGAAAGCAGCCATATCCCAGGCAGCTCCGCGCAATACCCGATAGCCGGGTAGGTTGTCATACGCGTCTTCACACCACTGCCATACATTGCCGCCCATGTCATATAAACCATAGGGATTCGCGGCAAAGCTCCCCACCGGCGAAGTGTAGGAGTAACCGTCATGAGTCAGGGATTCTGAGTAGTTGCCGGCTCCTTTCGGCGGCGGCCATTCCGTGCCCCATGGATAGACCCCCTGAACCTTGCCGCTCTCTTGCTCGGGTGTGCCCCCGCTAACCTCATTCAATCCAACCGCCTTGCTCCATTCCGCATCGGTCGGCAGCCGATATTCCTGGTTGGAGGCCAGTTTTCCTTCGGCCTGCTCTTTCTTCGTTAGCCAAGCGCAAAAGGCGTTTGCATCATCCCAGCTCACGTCGATTGCCGGATCGTTGTCGGTTTGGGTGAAATCGGTCTTGGGCCAGGCTTGACCTGTTTCCTTCACGAAGACCGCGTAGTCCTTCACCCGCACGTCCCAGATGCTGAACAAGACCCCGTCGGTTCCCGCTGGAACGAACGACACCCCCAAGCTGTTCGTCCAGGACTGACCGGCAGCAGTTCCCGATGCCGGTGCAGGGGTGACTACAGGTGGAGGAGGAGTTGCCGGGGTGGGCGGGGCAGGCGTGGGTGCCACGTTTCCCGATGGCGCGTTTTCCTGGTCGCTCTTGGCTTGGGTCGTGGTTTGCTGGGCCGGTGAAACAGTTTTCTGTTCCGCGATCTCCGCCGACTTCCTTTCCGCAGGCAAGACGACACCGAAATAATAGCCAAGCATGCCCAAAACAAGGAAAGCGATGCCCGCGCCGATCCACCATCGTGTGCCGGAAGACGCGGGTATCGGGGCCGGTTTCGGACTGGCAGGCTCAGCCTCGCCCGTATCTCCCCGTTTTGTCGTGGGAAGCAGCGCTCTTTCCAGCTTGCGATAATACTGGTCGTCCGATATCTGCCACCGGTAGATGGCTTGGATATCGGCCATGCGCAACTCAAGGCCGGAAGGCAGTTTGATATCGGCAAGATGGATGGCCAGGAAGGGTTTGCCCCGGTTCAGGGCAAAATTGATTTCATTCCTGACGTTGGTCGAGCGGACGGAGTCCTCGGAAATAAAAACCATGAAGTAAGCCGCCCCCTCCAAGGCCCGGGCTATTTCTTCGGTCCACTCATTGCCCGGATCGATGCCTTCATCATACCAAATGCGATAACCGTGCTGATTCAGGCGGCTGATCTCGGAAAAAACCTCCGTTCCATCCTTGTGAGAGTAACTGACAAAAATATAGGGCTCCCGCCCGTGATAGGCATCGAAGGGGTGATTCGCCACCGATGGCATATTCCAGAAGTTGCTGGGACATGTTTAAAATGGGAAGTCCAAAGAAAAATGGCCGAACGCGCTTTGTGGTTTGACAAGGAAGCGTGGGGCGCTTTGACTCTTGTCCCGTGAACTCCCTGGTTTCGGCCTCCATTCGTCCGGGTTTGGTTCGTTTTTTTTTATTAATCTCCGTTCTTTTTTTAGCCGGATGCGGCAGCGCTCACTACCGGTCCGACTACAACGGATTTAACAACGCGTACGCAGACAGCTCCAATCGCCAGATGCTGTTAAACCTGGCCCGCCTGGACCAGCACGACCCAACCTACTTTCTCCAATTTGGCCAGATCAGCGTCCAATATCAAGTGAGCGGCTCGCTTAACGTTGTGGGCAATGAAACTATTCCGCCAGTCTCGGGCACCACGCATCCGTTGGAAAGCCCCCTTGGAACCGGGACGGCGACGGTCGGCGCGGCAGCCAGCACGACCCCATCCTTCACCTTCATTCCCGTCACCGACGACAAGGTTGCACAAGCGCTTTTGCAGCCGGTTCCTCCGGAAGTTCTTTATAGTTTATTTCAGCAGGGCTGGCCGGTCGATCAGTTGATGCGCCTGATGGTGCAACGGTTTGAAATTCAGCTTCCCGGACAAAGCGGCGTTTCCACCTTCACGAACTCGCTGGATGACGGGGACGTGAAGTCTTATGCCATCTTTTTAAAAATGTGCGCCATCGCCCGACAGCTTCAAATCCACGGCGCCCTCAAGCTGCAAGCGAAAACGGAATTCGTTCCCCTGGCGCAAGGCTGGGCGCTGCCCAAGGACAAGCCCCCAACCCCGGAACAACTCATTGCCGCGCAGGATAAGGACCTTGTCTATGTGCAAGACCCGGACACCAAAAATTGGCAATTGGGCCGGAATGAATTGATACCCATTTTTACCTTGGGAAACGGCAGCGACGCGGTTTTCGCCAGCCTGAAAAAACAAGCCGTCTACAATTACGGCGATTCGCTTAACAACATGCGCACGTTTCTTGGCTCAGGCTTTGCCGTGCAGGAAAAATTGGAAAGCGATACGGGATCTGCCGATTCCCATTTAATCCTGCGGTCCTTCCTCAACATTCTTGCCGCGGCGGCGAAGGAACAAACCAATTTTGAAGCCGTGCTGCCTGGCAATCCCTTGATACCCGAGGTTGTCCCGGACATCGAACGTCAACCGATCCTGAAATTGCGCTGGAACGGCAACTCGACACCGCTGCTTTCCCCACTGCTCGCTCTCAATTACCATGGCCAGACCTATCAGATCACCGACCCGGTCACGGCCAAGGTTGACGAGACGGCCACGTGGAATCGCGATGTTTTCCGCCTGTTGACGCAGCTTGCCTTCCAAGTCTCGCTCGATACCTCGAAGTTCCCGCTTCCAACCACCCTGCAGGTTGTTCAGTGAAAGTCCGCTAATCCGGGCGATGCTGAATGCACCTTTTCAGGTGATCTGTTCCTCTGCGCGCGGGCATTTCGTGCCGGTTGCCCAAAGACCCTTACTGATTGGAGTCTCCGCCAAAGAAAGCCTTTTGCCCTTTAGGTTATTTAGTTTTAGTGATAAAAAATGGCGTTTGATTTTCCAGCCCAGAAAATTATGGATGCAGTTGACGCGATACTTCCATCAAGCTTAAGGACGTCATCGTCATGGCCACCGATGTCTTCATAAGTCACTCTTCCACCGACAAGGAGATGGCCGATACCATCTGCGCGTTTCTGGAATCGAAAAACATCCCCTGTTGGATCGCGCCGCGCAACATCCTCCCGGGCGAGGAATGGGGAGATTCCATCCTTCGCGGAATCAACACCTGCCGCGTCATGGTGCTCATCTTTTCCAAGGCGGCGAACGATTCCGGCCCGGTCCGAAGCGAAGTCGACCGCGCCGTCAACGCCCGGAAAATCCTGATCCCGTTCCGAATCGAAAATGTCCAACCCACCGGGGCGATGGAATTTCATATCGGCCGCCGCCACTGGCTTGACGCCTATACACCGCCCCTCGAACGCCATCTGGAATTACTCGTCCGGGCCGTTCACGATATTCTCAACCCAGCCCCAGCCGCCACCGACCTCCCTCCGGTTACACTGTCGTCGGACGGCACGGCGAAGCCGTCAACGGACTCAACCGCCCGCAGGCCCGGTCCGCCCATGCTGCCGCGGGTGACCCAGGACGAGGTGCCTCTGCGCGTCCTTCTCAATTTCAATCATGTGGTGGTCGCGGGGCATCCCTCCACCTTCCAGATCATGGTGGAAAACACGGGCGCCCGGGTCCTCAAACAGATTCAAATCGTGATGGAAAGCCGCGGCTTGGAACAACCCGTCAGGAAAAACCTGGCCAAGCTGGACGCATCCCAAAGTCAGCGCCATCTCTTTGAAATCGAACCGATCCGCTCCGGTAATTTCGCCCTGCAATGCACGATCAAGTGTCACGAGCAAGATAAGCAGATCGCCCTGGTCGGCTCCCGCTCTCTCCGCATCAATGAAACGCCCGAGACTTCCAACGTCGCCATCAACATGAAAGACCTGAAGGGCAATGCGGCCGGCGGGGAAACCGCGGCGGCGGGGGAATCTCCTCTCGGCAACGTCGTGCCGTCCGGCACAATCCGGACGCTGAACGATCTGCTGAACCTGGAGCTGGCGGAAAATTTCGAACCTCTCGAATTGACGCTTGATTACGAAGTGGACCTGCATGCGCTCGCCCAGGAAGAAGCGGGGGCGCGCCAACGTCTCCAAATACCCGGCGCCTTCCTGGATCAGGCGCAGCAAGGAACTCTCCTGAAACTGGAACCGATCGATACGTCGGCCCATGCCAACAACCGCGAAATCCGTCTCGTGGCGCGTTCCAGTTTTTGTATCGGACGCTCCCGCGAGGAAGCCGATTTTCTCACCTGGTTTTGGCCGCGCAACGAAGCCAACGACCAAAAAACGCGCCGCATCAGCAAGAAACACTGCATCTTCTCCATCCATGGGGTCAAGATTCACATCCGCGACAACGAGACCTCCAATCGCACCACGCTCGGCGGTCAGGAACTGGCGGCGAAGGACGGCGAACCCCTGGAGCGCCGGGGCATCCTGAAGATCGCCGGCATTTACGTTCTCGACGTCACCCCTTTTCCCTCCAACGCGCCGGAGGGCCCGGTCATTGCCAACCTGCGGAATTGGAGCGGGGCCAAAACAGAAACGCCCTCGAAAATCCGGGGAAGCGTCCGCTTCCTCCCGATGACGTCGCACGTTCTTCCGCAAAATTCGACCTGGCTCCTCACCGACGGGGCCTTCGGCACCAGCCGCGCCAATCCCATCATTATCGATGCCCGTGGCCTCGCCGAAATCCAGGGCCGCTTCCACCACCATCTCGGCGGTTTCTGGATCGAAAGCTCCGTCAACAACGGCGCCGTTCACATCAACGGGGCCAGGCTTGAACCCGGCTTCATTGTGCCCCTGCTGGCCGGCCAGACCGTCAAGCTGGGTGAAACCAGCTTCCGTGTCATCATCGTGGCTTAAGAGAAAAGGTGCTTGTCTCCTTTTTCCACTAGGCATCGTTTGTTGAGTTGAGTTAAATATTTGGGAGAAATTTGGCGCTTTGCGCGAAGAAAAAAATCGATTTAGTGGCGCCTTGTGGGCACTTTGCTGCGTCCAATGTGCCGCTGGGCGAAGGTGCGTTGTCCATGCCAAGTTGGAATCGAGGGCAAACCCGCCTGCGGGAAGCGACCCGATGGCGGGCTTGCCGGATATGTCTAGAGATGGGGCGTCCATGGCCGCACGTTACCTCTTGCCGACTCCCGCTGTCTTGGCGTCCTGCGCGAAAAGCGCGATAGCGGGCATTTTGTCCTCGCTCCCAAGTTGTACTTGGGAGCGCAGGTGTCCCCGCAACTTTGTTGCTTCAGCCTGAGGGAAGCGCAGCTTCGCCGACAAGGGCGTTCCCAAGTGCAACTTGGGAACGAGAGAAATGGATTTACGCGGTCCGCCGAAAGGTCCCGTCCGTTCACCACGGCACCTTCGCAACAAACGCATCGTACTGCTTTTGGGCCGCGTCGACATTGCCCTGCGGCTGCGAAAGAGTCTGCTGATCGGCATCGATCTTCGCCTGAAGATCCGCGATCCGCTGGTCCTTGTCCTGCTGCGAGCCGAAAAATGGGTTGTTAACGACAGAATGGCCGGTGATGACTTTGCCGAAAAAGTTGAGTGTATCGGTCGCGGCCTGCACATTTTGCGCGCCCACGGGTTCCTTTTCCGCGGCGGCTTTTTCCGCTTCGAGGGTGTTGATCTGGTCTCTCACGCTGGACGATCCATTTTTCGCCTCGTCGAGCGCGTTCGCCAAATCATCGAGTTGCTTTAGCTCATTCGCAAACTTGTCCTGCATGGCCTGAAAATCGGCATTACCGCCAGCCCCCTTGTTATCCGCGGCAAACTGTTTGAAGACCTTGATCTGGGCCGTGAGTTTGTCGTGATCGGGCGGCATCTCGGTTTCGAGCTGGGCGAGGGCGAGCACCAGCTTCATGTCGTCCGGGTACTGGGCCGCGAAGGTCTTCAACTGCTTGTAGCCATCGGCGGGAGGCCCGGTCTGGCTCATCTTGATCGCGGCATCGACCTGCTGCTGATATTGCGACAACTGCGGCTGGAATTGCGCGTCGAGCCGGTCAATCGATTCCTTTTCCAGCACGCCGTTCAACTGGTCCAATTGCAGCTGCGCGGCCGCGAATTTTTTATCGCTGATCAGGTCCTTGATTTGCGAGGCGATGTCCTTCTCGGTTGAGGCGCGCGTGTCGGAGAGCTCCTTGTCCTGCTTGGTCGTGTCCTGGCCGAGCGCCTTCAACTGCGCCAGATCGGCGGCGGCGGGAGCCAGCACCCCGTAACTCAGGTATTTTTCGAAGGCCTGACCGAGAAGATCGACCAGCTCGCTCTTGCCCTTGGCGTCGAGTTGACCCGCGTCCATCTGCCCGAGAATGACCTTGGCGGTATCGGGGCTGGCGCCGGCGGCGATGCCCAGCTTGATCAGGTCGATATTTTCCGTCAGCGTATTGTGCCCTGGCACTTCAACGGTTTCCGTATGGGACGTGACGCCCGATTTGCTCAGCGTAAGTTGATAGTCCCCGGCGGGAAGATTCTCCAGGAAATCGGGAGTCGTTCCCTCCTTGGAGGTGTCTGAAGTGACATTCGTGCCATCCAGCGAGTAATGGGCGTCGGTGGGCGAACTCGTCAGGTTCAGCTTGCCGAACGTCCGCTTGAGGGTAATGGCCGGCAACTTCACCGTCTGGCCTTCGGCAATTGTCACCGTCTCCTCGTCCGGATCGTATCCCGTCTCAGAAACCGTGACATGGTAGCGGCCGAGCCAAAGAGCTTGAAAATCAGCCGGCGTAACCTGGTCCTTTTGTCCCCAGATATGGACCGTTGCGCCCGACGGGTCCGACGTCACGAAAAGCTCGCCCTTTGTCGCGATAAAGGGCCACAAAACGAACGACCAAAGCCCCCATCCCAAAAGCCCGAGCGCAACCACGCCGGCGCCCGCCAGCAAAACCTTCTTCGTCGGGAATGGTTTCCGCGGCGGCTTCTGCGCCGGGGGCGGGGGCGGCATCCCAGGCGGCCTCGCGGTGGTTTTCGAATCCTTGGCCGTGACCGTCGTTTTCTTCGCCGTTTCGGTGGAGGAACGGGTTTGCCTTGTGCCGATGGGAAGGCCGAGCCGCTCCGCGACTTCCAGCATGTCCTTGGGGCGTTGCTCCGGGACTTTTTCCAGGCACGCGGCCACCGTCTCCTCCCATTCCTTGGGGATCTCCTGTCCCGTGATTTCAAGCTCCTGCCTGCGCTCGCTCATCCTTTTCGGAATCGATTGCCGCACCTGGAACGGGATGTCCCCGCTGTAAAACGGCGGCTTGCTGGTGAGGAATTCGTAGATGGTGGCCCCGAGGGCGTAGATGTCGTCCGTCACGCGCGACATATCGCCGTTCATCTGCTGCGGGCTCATGTAAACGAGGGTCCCGCTCGTCGCCTTGCGCATGGTCACGGCGGTCATGGAATCGCTGACGCTTCGCGCGATCCCAAAATCGGCGATCTTCACCTGCCCGCGCGACGTGAGCATGAGATTCGCCGGTTTCAAGTCGCGATGCACCACTTTGACTTCCTCATGCGCATAAAAGAGCGCCTGACAGGCCTGCGCCATCCAGTCCGAGAGCTCGCCAACCTCAAAAACCCGGTTTTCCTTGTCAATACGCAAGGCCGCCAGCGTCTTGCCATCGATATATTCCATCGAAATCGCGGCCGCCTGCTGGTCCGTCACAAAATCGTAAATGCGAATGATGTTGGGATGCGTGAGATCGAGGCAGCGGCGCGTTTCGCGCTTCAGATCGTCCAAGGCACCCGCATCGAAATGGACGGCCTCGGGAAGGAATTTCAGGGCCACGTCCCGCTCCAGGCGCTCGTCGTGCGCCAACCAGACAACGCCCATGCCTCCACGACCGAGAACATGACGCAGGGAGTAGCGTCCAAAAACCTGCTGGCTCACGACGAGCCCGCGAATGGTCACGCCAAAATCGAGATCATCTGGAACGGGTGTCAGTTCAGATGCCATAACGCGCCTTTCCGGTTACGGGGACCGACGAAGCTTAAGGCCCGTCGCCTCGGATTCAGTTTTCCAAGTTATCCTGTGGGTCATAGGGTGGCAACTTTTGCCTTAACATATGGGAAAATCGCCCAAAGAAAAGCGACTTTCGGTTTAGATATCACGCGCCCCTTGGAAACCACGGCAAAAGTACCTTAATCCTCCAAGCCGGGGTTCGTTTGACCCTGCGCGACCCATGGCTACATTTGAAATGAATTCCAAGCTCGGGCTGTGCTAACGTGGGAGTAATCTCTTATGCCAAACGAAATAAAAAATTACGATCTGGTTATTATTGGCGGCGGCCCGGCGGGCATGATCGCCGCCTCCAGCGCAACGGAACGGCACAAAACCATCGCCTTGGTCGATTGTCATCATGAGCTCGGTGGCGCCGGCATTAATACCGGTACCGTCCCGAGCAAGACGCTCCGCGAGACGGCGCTGGCCTTGTCCGGATTGAAATCCCGCAAACTCTACGGTGTCGATCTCTCCCTGCGGCGGGAGGTGACGGTTTCCGACTTCCTCGGTCACGAGCAGAACGTGCGAGCCATCTTCAACGCCTCCCTCTTAAAACGCCTCGAATCCGATCACGCCGAGGTTTTTTTCGGTACCGCTTCCTTCGTTGATTCGCATATGGTCAGCGTATGCCCCCTCCCCGGCGCATCCGCGCAGGACGGGCCGTCCACCGCAAACGAGGCCATCCTCCTGCGTGGAGAAAAGATTTTAATCGCCACGGGATCTTCGCCCGTTCGGCCCGATATTTTTCCCTTTGGCGCCGGCGAGATTTACGATTCCGACACGATCCTGAAACTCGACCGCATTCCCAAAACGATGGCAGCCGTCGGCTCGGGCGTGATTGGCAGTGAGTATGGCTGCACGTTCGCCGCCCTTGGGGCCAAGGTCCACATCATTGACGGCCGGGACAAGCTCCTGCCCTTTCTTGATACGGAGGTTTCCCTGGCTCTGGCCGCCGCCATGGAACGCACCGGTATTACATTCCACTGGAATGAAAAAGTCCGGCAATGCGCGGTTTTGCCGTCCGGCGAAGTGACGCTCTCCTTCCTTTCCGGTAAATCGCTGATCGTCGACGCGGTCCTGGTGGCGGCGGGGAGAAAAAGCAACACGGAGACGCTGCACCTGCCGTTGGCGGGCGTGACGACGGGTGAACGGGGCATCATTCCGGTCGACGATCAGTTCCGCACGAACGTGCCGCACATCTACGCTGCGGGTGACGTAATCGGATTTCCGGCGCTGGCCTCGACCAGCATGGAGCAGGCCCGGCGGGCGGTGGAACATGCCCTGGGCGGGGAAGTGTACGCACTCTCTCCCCTCTTACCCAACGGGATCTATACCATCCCGGAGGTCAGCATGATCGGGGAAACGGAGGAGTCGCTCAAAAAGCAGGGCATTGACTACGTGGTCGGCAGCGCCCGGTACGAAGACACCGCCCGGGGAAAGATCATTGGAGACAAGGACGGCTTTCTCAAGCTCCTCTTCCGCCGCGATAACATGAAGCTGGTCGGCGTCCATGTCATGGGAGAGCTGGCCACGGAGATCGTTCACATCGGCCTGATGGCGATGCTGACGGGGGCTTCCGCACAAATCTTCGTGGAAGCCTGCTTCAATGTTCCCACGCTCGGCGTACTCTACAAAACGGCGACCCTGAATGCCCTCCGTGAAGTCGCGAAAAGCGCCCCGAACGCTTCGTCATCCCAAGCTTTGGACCCGGCCCGATTCTCCGATTGAACCGGTCCGATAAGCTTCGGCGGATTCACCCCTGAGACTCATTGCGGTGATGGGGACGGAGGTGATGATGGAGAAAGGGATGTCGCGCCAAAGAACTGGTCGATCACCGGTTGAATCGCGTCGGCCCAGATTTGATAGCCTTTGGCCGATGGATGGAGAAAGTCAGGCATGATGTCCTTGGTCAGGGTGCCGTCGGGCTGCAGGAACTTGTCGCCGAAATCGAGATAGATGATTTTCTTCCCGTCGGCCAATGGGGCAAGCGTCTGGTTGATCGCCTTGATCTTGAGGCGTGCCGGATTATCCGCCGTTTCCCCGCGGGGAAAAATACCCTGGAGGAGAATAGCCGCGTCGGGACACCGTTTTTGATATTCCCCAATAATCGCCTTGATCCCCTCCACAACTTGATCACTTGCGTAACCTATGTTGTTGGTGCCGATCAGAAGGACGATAAGCTTGGGATGCAGGCCGTCGACCTGGCCATTCTGGAGACGCCAGAGGAGATGCTGGGTCTGGTCGCCGGAGATGCCAAAGTCGATGGCATTGAGTTTCGCATAATGCTGGCTCCAGACGTCCTTGCCGGTGGTCTGCCAAAAATCGGTGATCGAATCACCGTCGAACACAAGATCGACCGCCGCCATCTTCTTCGCCTGGTCCAGGTTCTTTTGGAAATGTTGCAGCCAGTCAAGACGCGGCACGGGAAAGACCGCCGGATTCGTACCTGGAGGAGGCGTTGGGGGCGGCCAGCTGATGGTCCCATCGGCGAAAGCAACGGAAGAGAGCGTGAGCCCGAAGATGGCGAAGAGGATGAAACGACCGGGTATTTTCATAATTTATTTTGTAACCATGGAGTTCTTGAAGCAAGAAAATGATGACTTCCATGAAAACGGCGCGGAGCGCCGTCAATTCCGGCAAATTCGGGCGCCACCGATGATCAAGAGCATCCTCAACGAGCTTATCCAGAGTCTGTCAGTTTTGCCCGGAGGCGGTTGAGGTAAATGCCGTCGCGGCGCGCTGTTTCCCAGGGATCATGGCGGCCGCCATGGTCGCTGTGCTCCACGGAAAGGGCGAGGGCGCCAACGTGGGCCGGCCCTTCGGCCAGCAGCGTTCGGACAACCGGCTCCCAGTCGAACGCGCCCTCGTCCAAAAACGTGAGTTCGCCCTTGCCGGGACCCAGGGTCCAATTGTGAATATGGACATGGGTGGTGGTGCGGGCGAGCGCGGCGAGGCTCACAATCCATGCCTCGTCCCGCAGCGGAAGCTGGAGGTTGGTTGTGAGATTGAGCCGGGCAATGCCTTCGATCAGCCGCAACGCCGAGGAAGCGTCCTCCATCAGACTTCCCTCATGGCACTCCAGACAGAGCTCAATACCCTGCGGCGCCGCCCTATCGCAGAAATCGCGCAGGGTATCGATTGCGTCCCGCCACTGCCGCTCTGTCGCTTCGCGCGCGCCGACGACGCCTTCACCCCAAGGCGGCCCGGTGAAGACGCGGAGACGGGTGCAGCCGATGACCCGCGCTGCTTCCAGAAACTCCGTGAGCAGAGCGCGACTTTTTTCGATCCCCTCCCCGCCCTTCATAAAATCGAAGTAGGGGCAAAGCTGGATGCAGCGCCCTCCGGTTGCCCGAAAGGCGGCAGCCCAGCATTCCACGCCCCACTCCTGCAGACCGTCGGGCCAAAGCTCGATGCCATCGAAACCAAGCTCTCCCAGTCGCCGCAGGCCCTCCTCCGGCTCAGTCTTGGGAAAGCGCCAACAGAAACCGATGTCAAAAGCCTTGGGGCGAATCATCTGGCACAAAGTTGGACTAAACTTTTTCCGTATATCCCGATTTTTCGGCGCGGGCCATCGCGGAGACGATCCTGAGCCCGGCCACGATTTCCTCCGGCGTGGTGGCATTGGAAAGTTTGGCCCCGCGTAGCGCGCGGTAGAAAACCTCCCATTGGTAGGTGCCACTGAGCGCGTTTGCCATCTTCTTGCGCCGCACCACCGGCTTCCCCTTGCGGTGAGTCACCATCTCCAGCTCGACGGCCTCCCATGTCTCAGGAGTATTGGGAAAGGGCCCGGCGTTGCGGTAAACAGTGCCTCGTTCGAAATTGATCGTGAGGCTGTTGCGATAATGTTGAAAATCATCGACGCAGAAGGAGCTGAAAATGTTGACCAGCCCGCCGTTCTTGAACTGAATGCCGAGCTGGGCGTTGTCGGGGGTGGGGCGCCCGGTGGAAAGGCGAGAATGGAAGACCTGGACAGCGCGAGGCTCACCGAAGAAGCGAACCAGGTCGTTGATATGATAGATGCCTATGCGGAAAACCGGCGCCAACGGACAGTGCTTTGGATTGTCGTACCAGCTTCCGTCGGCCTTCTCTCGGTAATTCGCCCAGGCATCGGCCCGGGCGCCGATGGGACGGCCCAGGCGAAACTCATCGCGCCACCGGGCAATCTGCTCGAGATCAGGGGAGAGAACCGGTGAGGGTGAATTGAGATGGATGATCCGCTTGCGCCGCCGAGCCTCGCGGAGCACGTCGAGCGCAGCTTTGGGATCGACCTCGAAGGGCTTGGTCGTCATTACGTCCTTGCCCGCGCGGATGATCCGCCGTAACAATCCGGCCCGGCCGGCAGGCCCGGTATAGAGCCCGATTGCTGGAATCTCACGGTTGGCCAGAAGGGCGTCAAGATCGGTGTAGACTTCGCATTTCAAACGCTTACCCATCGCCACAGCCTTGGCCTTGTCCAGATCGCAAACAGCGGCGATTTGAAAATACTTCCGCCCCGGGTCCTGAAGAAGACGTTCGATGATATGGCCTCCGAAATTGAGGCCGACAATGGCGATTCGAATCCGTTTCATGAGAAGCGCGACTCTACGGCCATTTCAAAAACTGGTCTAGTTAGATCGTTGCAATCGGCGAGAACCTGATTTTCGCGCATGGCCCGGTCTTCCTCGAACACTTTGATGGCAAAGTCCACCTGTTCCTCCGGCGAAGATCCATCGAACCACCGGGGAAACCGCCAAAACCGAGAAACAGGTGCATTCGGTATGGGTATTCGGAGAAGGCATGTTGACGCAGGTGCTCGCGCCAATGCTCCGCAGATCGTCCGCCGTCCGTCGTCGACCTGAACCACCACTTCGACGAGCTTAAGATCGTGGGCTTAGTCGATCTCTTTCGTCGCCCCACACTTGGGGCAAATGAACATGTGCCCGACGAGCTCATCGCTGTCGATGACCTGTTTATGGCCGCAACTACAGTTGAAATCGAGATTCACCGTGTCGATCGTGATGGGTGTCTGTTCCAGGAGCGTGCCCACAGTCAGCGACTGGTAGGCCTGTTGGAAAGCCTCTTCTGAAAAGGCGCTGCCACGTTTGAATCGGACCGACATTATCTTGGCAACCCTTTGCTTTTCGATGGCATCAAGCATGGAGTTGACGATGGATTCGACGATGGAATATTCATGCATAAAGGGGCTCCTTACTGGAGTGCAGTGCGGCAATCTGCCTGCGAATATGCCCTACGACGGCAGGCAGGACAGCCTCGACCTTATGCGAAAGATTTTCGTGGCAGGCAAAGGACTCCGCGGCCACCGAAACCACCAGCGCCCCGGGGCAGGATGGAAACAGCGCCCCGGTATAGGCGAGCAAACCCGAGATATCAAAATGATGTCCGAGAGAAGGAGCGTGCGCCGAGGCGGGCATCACGCGTTCGTATTTCCACGTTCCGGGTTCTCCCTCGTTTGACGCGTCGACAAATATCACCAGGTCCACAGCGTGAATCGGTTCGGACAGTTCGGGCGTCAATTGCTGCACCGCCATGATCGCAACAGACGGGTCCGTTATGCAGGCGGCCAGGCGTCCAGCCACCTCCCAACCCAAGCCGTCGTCGCCCCGAAGCGGGTTGCCATATCCGATGATCAGGACGCGCTTGTTCGTCAACGTTTCACCTCATCGAGAACGTTTCCCCCGGCTCCCAACAGTTGAAGGTGCAGCGGCATCTTGCCCAAGGCATGGGTCGAGCAACTCAGGCACGGGTCGTAAGAGCGAATCACGGCCTCGACGCGATTCAGCATGCCCTCCTGGAGCTTGTCTCCCCGCACGTAATGTTGGGCGACCTGCTTCACGCTTTGGTTCATGGCCAGGTTGTTGTGACCGGTGGCGATGATCATGTTGACCCAGGTGATAAGCCCGTTCTCATCGATCTTGTAATGATGCATCAGGGTTCCGCGCGGGGCTTCGGCCACGCCGATGCCCTCAAACCGGCTCGGTTTGGCGATGGCGCGGACGTTTTTGTCGAGAATGTCGGGCTCGTTCAAGAGCTGTTCGATCCGTTCGATTCCATAAAGAATTTCAATCAACCGCGCGTAGTGCTGATGGAAGGAACTGAGGATGACGCCGCGTCGCAAGGCGAGGAACTCTGTCCACTCCCGGTCCGCCAGGGGAGTTCCGCAGCGGTCGATCACGTTCAGTCGGGCCAGCGGTCCGACACGATAAATGCCGTCTGGATAGCCAAGCGATTTGTAATAGGGAGATTTGAGATAAGTGAATGACTCGACCGATTCGGCAATATAATCGGAATATTTTTCAGGCTGGATCCCATCCGCGACGATGTTCCCCGACGCATCCACGAACCGCAACTTGCCATCGTAGTGCTCAAGCTGGGCGTTCTTTTCACCTGCGGCCTGATCGGTGACCAATGCCATGAACATGCTGGGGAAATTCCCGAAGGTGCGAATTTCATCGCGGAACTGTTCCAGGATTCCCTTGAACCAGGCCAGCGTCCGCTCGGCGATAGCCAGGGCGTCCGGAATCGCCGCGAGCATTTCATCCCGCATTTTCGATTCAAGCGGATCACTCACGCCGCCCGGCACGACCCAAGCCGGATGAATGCGTCTGCCGCCGAGCAGGGCAATGATTTCCTGGCCGAATTTGCGCAGGGCAATTCCATCCCTCGCCAGCGAGGGCCTCAGCTCGATTACGCCGAGAATGTTGCGCTTCTCCGGCTGCGCATCCATGCCAAAAAGCAGGTCGGGTGAGGAGTGATGGAAAAAGCTCAACGCGTGTGATTGAACCAACTGGGCCAGGTTCATGATCCGGCGCAACTTGGCCGCCGTGGGCGGAATCGTCACAGCGAGCAGCGCGTCACAGGCCTTCGACGAGGCGAATAGGTGGCTGACCGGGCAAATGCCGCACGTGCGACCGGTCAAGGCCGGCATCTCGCTGAAGGGACGACCCTCGCAAAATTTTTCGAAGCCGCGGAATTGCGTAACGTGGAATTGGGCGTCCTGGACCTCTCCGGCATCGTCGAGCTGGATGGTGATTTTCGAGTGACCTTCGATACGAGTCACCGGGTCGATGAGAATTTGTTTGGGCATGGTCGTTACGATCCAAAATGGGTTTTACCGGTCAACTCGGGAAGGCGTCCGGACACCAGTTCAGTCAGGACAAAATAAATTGTGTCGGCCGAGGGCGGACATCCCGGCACAAACACGTCGACCTTCACAAACTCGTGGACCGGGCGCGATCTCGCGAGCAGACGCGGAATCACCTCGTGCGGAATCTGCTGGTTGAGCTGCGCGTTCTCGATGTAGGCGCGATGCTCGACGTCCTCGACCTTGAATCGGTTGCGCATGCTGGGGACGTTGGAGGTCACCGCGCAGTCGCCCAAGGAGACGAGAATCTTCGTCCGTTGGCGAATTTTGTGGATTTTCTCCAGATCCTCCTCGCTGCTCACGGCACCTTCGATGAGGGTCACGTCGACATTCTCCGGAAAAACCTTGGCATCAACCAGGGGGCTGTAAACCAAGTCGACATGCCGCACCAATTCGATCAGCCGCTCGTCCATGTCGAGCAGCGACATGTGACACCCGGAACAGCCGTCCATCCAGACCGTCGCCAAACGCACCTTGTTCATGGCCGTCCCTCCCGTTGTTGAACCAAATAAGGCAGAAAATCGCGCCGCTTTTCCATTTCAGCCACCGATTTGCCCTTGCTCGACAGCGCCCCCGTGGGACACACCTGCACGCACTTGCTGCAACTCGTACACGTTTCCGATTCTCCCCACGGCTGGTTGAGATCGGTAATAACCCGTGAATTGGTACCGCGCCCCATCACGTCCCAAGTATGGGCGCCCTCAATCTCATCACAAACCCGCACGCACCGCGTGCAGAGGATGCAGCGGTTATGGTCCATGACGAACCAGTCGTGCGAGGCATCCACCGGAACATTCGGGTATTGGTAGGCAAACCGAACGTGTGTCATCCCGTGTTCCGCGGCGAGATTTTGCAGGTCGCAATGGTTGTTCGCCACGCAAACCGCGCAGACGTGGTTCCGTTCGGCGAAGAGGAGTTCGAGGATCATCAGCCGGTATTTTTGCAACCGTTCCGAGTTGGTTTTGACCTCCATGCCCTCGGCGACCTTGGTGACGCAGGCGGGCAGGAGCTTGTTGCTGCCGCTTACTTCGGTGATGCAGAGGCGGCAGGCGCCGACTTCGCTCAGACCGTCCAAGTGGCAAAGAGTTGGTATCTTGATGCCGGCATCGGTCGCCGCTTGGAGGATCGTTTCGTTTTCCTCCGCGCTGACCGGCTTGCCGTCGATAGTGAGAGTTTTTACAGCCATAAGCTCGTTCCGTTAAAGTGCCACCTTCGCGTCGGCAGGTTGTTTTGCGTCGACCCCATATCCGCCCGTTTCGGGTTGCAGAAGGGCGAGATACTCGTTCCGAAAATAGCGCAGGGTACTGGTCACCGGGTTCGGCGCCGTCTGGCCCAGCCCGCACAGGCTGGTATTCCGGACCAAGTCGCACAACTCTTCCAATTGCTCCAAGTCCTTGATCGTCGCCTGACGTTCCAAAATCTTGTTGAGCAATTGGTACATCTGCACCGTGCCGGCGCGGCATGGAATACATTTGCCGCACGATTCCTCCATGCAGAATTGCATGTAGAACCGGGCGACATCGACCATATTCGTAGTGTCGTCCATGACCACCATGCCGCCCGAACCCATGATCGAACCGACCTTCATCAGCGAATCGTAATCGACCGGCGTATCGAACAGGTGCGCCGGAATGCACCCACCCGACGGTCCGCCTGTCTGAACCGCCTTGATTTTTGCGCCGTCTGGCGCGCCACCCCCCAGGTCTTCGACAATTTCGCGGATGGTGATGCCCATGGGGACCTCAATAAGACCGTTGTTTTTGATCTTTCCCGTCAAGGCAAAAACCTTCGTTCCCTTGCTCTTTTCGGTCCCCAGACCCGCGTACCATTCCGCTCCGCGGATAATGATTGGCACGATGTTCGCAAACGTCTCGACGTTGTTGATCAGCGTGGGGAAACCCCACAATCCACTTTCAGCCGGAAACGGAGGCCGCGGCCGCGGTTGGCCGCGTCGCCCCTCGATGGAGGCCATCAGTGCGGTCTCCTCGCCGCAAACAAACGCGCCTGCGCCGATGCGGATTTCCACATTGAAATTGAAGGTCGATTCAAAGAGTGCGTCGCCCAGCAGGCCGCGCTGCCGGGCCTGGCGAATGGCGATTTGCAGGCGGCTGATGGCCAGCGGATACTCGGCCCGGACGTAAAGATATCCCATGTTCGCGCCGACGGCATAACCGGCAATGGCCATGCCTTCGATGACCGAGTGGGGATCGCTCTCCAGCACGCTGCGGTCCATGAACGCGCCGGGATCGCCCTCGTCGCCGTTGCAGATGACATACTTCCGCTCGCCTTTCGACTTCGCCACCGTGGCCCATTTCAATCCCGTCGGGTAACCGCCACCGCCGCGTCCGCGCAGGCCGCTTTGGGTGATCGCCACGACCACGTCCGCCGGCTGCAACTCGTGCAGGACATGGTGCAACGCCCCATAGCCGCCCGCCTCGATGTAGTCCTCGATCCGCTCGGGATCAATCCGTCCCCCGTTCCGACTTACCACGGCCACCTGCCGGGCAAAAAATGGCTGGGTGAGATCACCCCGCTGCGCCGACGTCGTTCCCCCCGCCAGCGTCTCGACAATCGTCGCCGCATTCTCCGGCGTCACCCGCTCGTAAAGCAATCCCTCCGGCTCAATGCTGACCAGCGGCCCCTGTCCGCACAGCCCCATGCAACCGACCCGCCGCACCTCGACCCGGTCGCCGAGTTGGCGGTCGGCCACCGCCTTTTCGAGCACCTGCTTGATCTCCGCCGATTGCGAAGACATGCACCCGGCGGACATGCAACACCTCACACAGATTTGTTTGCGTCCCGCCTTCTCTTTTTCGGCAATCCCTTTGAGTTCTTCAAGAAGCATGGCTGAAGTATCCTTTCAATTTTTCGGTCGCTTGTTCGGGGGTCACCCGCCCGGACACGTTGCCGTCGTAAACCACCGCCGGCGCAATGCCGCAGGCGCCGATGCAGCGCACCGTCAACAATGACAACTGGCGGTCCGGCGTCGTCTCGCCCGGCTTGATCTTCGTGAAGACCTCGATGGCCTCGAGGATTTTAGACGCGCTCTTGACGTAGCACGCCGTTCCCAGACAGACCACGCACGTATGGGCGCCCTGAGGCTTGAGCGTGAAGAAATTGTAAAAAGTTGAAACGCCGTAAACCTTGCTCGGCGGCACGCGCAGCGACTTGGCCACCCACCTCAACGCCACCTCATCGAGATAGCCGAACGATTCCTGTACCGCGTGCAACGTCTCGATCAGGGCATGTGGCTGGTAGCCCATCTTGCGCATCTTGGCGTCGATGATCTTCCATCGCTTGTCCGGCGAAGGCAGAGGGGGTTTGACGACTTTCACTTGTCCCCCCTGCTTGCTCCAACCCTTGGATAGGTCTGCCAAATTGATTTCATGGGTGCTGGGTCCACCGCTCGGCAGACCTTCCTTTCCCTTCCAACCTAGGGCAGTCCCGTCCTGATGCCCCACATGGCTTGTCCAACATTTATCTTAAATTGCTCAATCTGACACCCCGGGAAAACCCGGCGCCAAGCGAACCGCATGGTCCGTCGCCAAGGCAGGAAAGCCAAAATCGGATAAAACCCTGCTAACCTGTGGAAACCCTTGCACTCGAGGTGTAGATAAATTGGTTTGATACCATATTCGTCGGTTGATTGGTATAAACACTCCATCATCCCGGGCTTTTTCCGGCGGCGGAACCCTCGCTGGCATCCATCTTCCCCAACAGACGCAACAACCCGTCCAGAATCGTGATCGGATGCGGCGGGCAACCGGGAATGAGAAGATCCACCGGCACAATGCCCCCAACACCATTCCGCTGCTCGGAGTGGCCGATGTAAGGTCCGCCAGAAATCGCGCACGCACCGACCGCGATCACCAGCTTGGGAGATGGCACGGCATCATAGGTCTTACGCAACGCCAGCTCCATGTTCTGCGTGACGGGACCGGTGACCAGCAGTCCGTCGGCGTGACGCGGGGACGCGACGAATTGAATGCCGAACCGGCCTAAATCGAACACCACGGTGTTGAGCACGTTCACATCGGCCTCGCAACCATTACAACCGCCGGCGCTCACCTGGCGCAGTTTAAGCGAACGCCCAAAAAGTTTGCGCGACTTTTCGTCGAGCGCTTTGGCCAGTTGAAATTCCTTATCACCGAGTATCAGCGCGTCCCGGAACGAAGCAGCCAGGCGATGCTCCGTCGTGAAACGGATTGCGCCTTCGGGACATGCTTGAACGCATTCGGGACAAAAAAGACAGCGGCCAAGATCGAGCCGCAAACCCTTTTCATCCACGCTGATCGCATCGGTCGGACACACATCGGCGCAGACATGGCAGTCCTTCGGGCATAGCGCGACATCAATTTCCGGCCGGCCGCGCAAACGGTCGGGCAGCACCGGCGGTTGCTGTGGAAAGCCGATCGTGCGGTGCTTCTGATGAGCGCGGGCCAGGAGTGCTTTTAACATCGTGTCACCTCATAAATCATGACCGCAATACGACAGGTTGAAACTTTTGTTGCATAGCGGGAAATCTGAGATTTGCTGGTCGCGCAGCGCCAGCGCCAACCCCATCCAGTTGTGAAAAGACGGGTCCACAACCTTGTAATGCGCAAATCTCCCCGCCGCATCGGTCAGGGCCACGTGGCAAATCTCGCCACGCCAGCCTTCGGTCAACGACACCACGGCGCAATTTGCCGCGAGCGGGCCTGTTGGTGTGCGCACCGGACCTTCCGGGAGCACCTTCAATTGATCGAAAATAAACGCGATGGAACGCTGGATTTCCATCCACCGCACGTGGGCCCGGGAGAAAACGTTGCCGGTGTGGTACAACGACACGGGAATATGAGCGAACCGGTAAATGCCCGATGGAAATTGCGCCCGCACATCGCGCTCGATGCCGCTCGCGCGCGCCGCGACTCCCACCAGTCCCAACTCCAAGGCTGTTTCGCGGGAGACTGTGCCGGTATTATCAAACCAGGATCGCACCGAAGGTGCTTCCCAAAGCAATTCAATCGCATTTGAGACATCCTCGCCCGCCTGCCTTAAACGCTTGCTCAATTCCATCCGCCGCGTTTCATCGAGATCGAATAAGATGCCGCCAGGCCGCACCAGACCGCGCCCGAACCGGTTCCCACAAATCAGGGCGGTCATGTTCAGAAAATCACCGCGGATGCGCCCGCAAAAATTTGCCGTGGGCAGGTAGCCAACGTCACCGGCCAGCGCCCCGATGTCACCGGTGTGGTTGGCGAGTCGTTCCAGTTCAAGCGCGATTGCACGAAGCGTCTGCGCCCGTGCCGGAACGCGGCAACCCGCCAGCGCCTCGACTGCTTCGCAATAGGCCAGCGCGTAACCGATGGTCGTGTCACCGGCAAGTGTTTCCATGTAGGGAATCGTCCGTTTGTCCGGCCCGCCAACAAGTGCGCGTTCGACGCCCCGGTGCTGGTAGCCGAGCGAAATCTCCAGGTGATAAACCTTTTCACCGTGGCACTGAAAACGAAAATGTCCCGGCTCGATGATGCCGGCATGCACCGGTCCGACCGAAACTTCATGAACTTCGTCACCCGTCATGGTGAAGAAATTTACAACTCCCGGTTGAATGGCTATTTCCGCCGAGCGGGTCCAGGCGTCACGACCTTCGCGGTAGGAGCGGTGAAAGCGAATCGGCTTCAGCCAGGGATGGCCTTCGGGTTTAACACCCCACTGTTCTGCGATTTCGCGTTCGAACCAATGCGCCTGTGGACAGTCGGGAGTCAATGCAGGGTAGGCGTCCCCAACGAGGGTTGAGGTCACATTCAGAGTTCCTGCCGAGTCCTGTGCCAGCACCGCGAATAGCCGAAGATCGCCGGTGACTTGTTTGGCATCGCTGCCTGGGGCGCCGGCCTTTGGAAGCACGGCGCCAAACAAGGCATTGAGCCGCGCACCGGCTTTGACAGCCGAAACGATCATGTTTCGAAATTCCTCGAACGCAACCGGTGGCAGGTTGGCCAGATCTATCATTTGCCCGTTGTAAACAGTCGAAATGGAATTGGCTGTCACGGCATCACTCCTCCCGAAGAACCGGCAAGCACTGGGTTGACGTGGTGGATGACATCAGCGGCGGCATTCAAAGCTGTCTGGAGGGGTTCGGGCATCCAAATCCCCAATACCAACAAAAACATGAGCGGCACCACGACCAATAATGTTTCCAAGATTCCAGCACGAGCCGGCTGGACGGTGGAAGTTGTCTTTCCCCAAGCCAGCGGAATGGCGTGGCCCAATATTCCCATGAAAACCACCCCGGCTCCAAACAGAAATAATACCAGCGCCAGAATGGCCCTGCCGTCCAGGGCCGCCTTAAGAATCTGCAGTTCGCTCATGAATACCGCAAAAGGCGCCACGCCGATCAGTGCCAGCAGGCTCCCAAACAATCCCATTCCCCACACCGGAGCCACGCGGATTGCACCAGCCAGCTTGCGCATGTCGTGCGTGCCAAATATCTGCCCCAGCCGTCCCGCCCCGAAAAAGGCGAGAGTCTTGCAGAGCGAATGGTTGAGGGTATGGAATAGCGCGGCGAATGTTCCCAAGCCGCCCAAACCCACACCGAGTGCAATAATGCCGATATGCTCGACGCTGCTATAGGCCAGCAACCGTTTCAGGTCGTGTTGCAATAAAACGAACACCGCCGCCACCAGAATTGAAATGAGCCCAAACCCGGTCAAAAGCCGTAATCCCCAACCCGTATTTCCCGTGCCCGCCTCGACGATGGGCACGTAACGCATCACGCAATACAAGGCGGTGTTCAGCGTGATTCCGGAGAAGATCGCCGAAACCGGTGCGGGCGCCTGGCTATGCGCGTCCGGCAACCAATGGTGCATCGGAGCCAGGCCCGCCTTGGTGCCGTAACCGACCAGCAGAAAGATAAAGGCGGCTTTAAGGCAGATCGGATTCAGTGACCCGGCGTGCGCCTGGAGTTTGGTCCACAAAAGAACTTCCGGCGCGCTCAGACCCAGTCCGTGCGCCGAGGCTCCGACCAGCAATGTCCCCATGAAGGCAAATGCGACGCCGACGGAGCAGATCAAAATATACTTCCACATCGCCTCCAGCGATTCACCGGTCACATGCACACAAATCAGAAAACCGGTCAACAGGGTCGTTGCCTCAATTCCCACCCACATGATCCCGAGGTTGTTTGAGATGAACACCAGCGTCATCGCGGCCATTGCTCCACACCATAAGCCGGCAAATAACCGCGCTTGGTGCAGCGTCAGGCGGCCTTCCCGCAGTTCCACCCCGAAATAGACCGAGGCGTAGGCCGAACTGAGCCCGTAGTTCAACAGCATGACGCCCAGGTTGTAGGCTGACAAGGCGTCCAGGTACAACCACTCCCCACCCGCCGACACTGGGCCGGACATCAAAACTTTCCCGGCCACGTACCATCCCAAGGCCAAGCTGATTCCAACCCCCGCACACATGACGCCCAGAATCGTCCGCGCCGACCGCAGCAGGAGCGACAAGGCTCCCGTCACAGCCGGAACCAGGACCAGAACCCAGAGTAAGGCTTCGTGTTTCATCAACCGTCAGCCCTTCAGTTGATCCAGCCGGTTAACCTCGATGTGGTCAAATTCTCGGTTGATGTGGTAAATCGCGATCCCCATCACGAACACCGCGACAAACGCATCCAACAAAACTCCCAGTTCCACCAGGAACGGCAGTTCAGCGACAACCCCGACGCCAAACGTGTAGATGCCGTTCTCCATGACGAGGAATCCCAGCACCTGGTTGACCGCGCGTTTGCGGGCAACAATCAGAAATAAGCCGACAAAAATTGAAAACAACGCCGAAGGCACCAGCAGCGACGCCGGCTCACCCGTCGAGACGGGCAACCGCCCGCCCAGCCAGAACGACGTCGCCAGCGCCGCCAAACCAATGAGAATCGAAGTGATGTAGCCGACATACGGCTCGACTTCGCGCGTTACTTCCGCCTCGCGCAGCGCACGGAACAACAACCACGGGAACACCACCCCCTTGAGCGCGACGGTTCCCGCCGCCAGCGCGGCGAAGTGCAGGGACAACTCATGCACGTGCACCAGAATCGGCAACAGACCCAGCATGACACCCTGCGCCGCAACGACGCGAATCGAAGAGCCCAGACGGCTTGAACCCAGCAACTTCAAGTTCGTCAGCACGACCAGCACGAGAATCAAGTCCGTCATCATAGGGTTACTTCAAGGTCAGGATCAGCGCCACGGTCGCCACCGCGCCCGCTCCAATGAGCAGTTGCGGCACAACCCGCAGGCGCAGCCGCGCCATGACGGATTCGATCACTCCGATGGCAACGGCCAGTCCGAACATTCCTCCCAAAGCCATGGCGAGATTCAGCCAGGGATTCCCGCTGGAGAACGGAAGCGCCACGCCCAGCGCCAGCGCGCCGAGCAGCCACAACTTCAATGCGGAGGTATAAAGAATGAAGGCGAAATCCGGCCCGCTGTGGTCCAGCACCATCACCTCGTGAATCATTGTCAGTTCGAGATGGGTGTTGGGATCGTCCACCGGGATGCGCGAGTTTTCGGCCAGCAGCACAATCACCAAGGCAAGGACCACCAGCCCCAGCACCGGCCCGGAGTGGAGCCAATGGGCATTCGAGGCCTGCCCAAACATGGTCGAAAGCGAAAGCCGTCCGGTTTCCCGCACCAGCGTCGCCAGAGCGATGAACAAGGCCGGTTCGGTCAGCGCGGAAAAGAAGACTTCCCGGCTGGCCCCCATCCCTTCAAAACTTGAACCCGTGTCGAGCGCCGCGACCACGGTGAAGAATCGCATCAATCCAAGCAGGCCGGCAAAGAGCAGGAAATCCGCCGGAAACGCGAGCAGGGCGGGACATTTGCCCAACGGCATAAGCAGCGCCGCCGTTAATATCGCCGCCAGCCCGATCATCGGCCCGGCGCGGAATATCCAGGTCGTGGTGCGGCTGTAAATCACTCCTTTTTGCAGGAGTTTGAACAAATCGAAATAGGTTTGAAGCAGCGGCTGACCGTGCCGTCCCGCAAAAAATGCCTTGGTGCGGTTGATGACGCCCAGCATCAACGGCGACAGCACGAGCGCCAGCAACAGCGGGATGAAAGAAAACGCGTTCATACCTCAGCGCAATTCCCAGACCAGCAATGCGATCAGCGTCACGGCGATATAAAGCACGTAAAGCTGGACTTTGCCGTGTTGCAGCCGCTGCAATTGTGACAGCCACTCATGGACGCGGCCAAATACAGGCCGATACACTGCTTCGTGGGAAAAGTCGGGCGTCATGGTCTTCAGCGCGGCTTCAGCGGGAAAAAGGCCCCGTGGCGGCGAAATTATTTTCCTTGTGCCAAGCAACGGCCCAAATAAATCCGTCAGCGGCTGGGCAAACGAGGAGGCGGTATATTGCATTCGCGGCGTCGGCTGCGCATAACCGCATCTCCACGTGACATCCGTTTCCACCCGGCGGTGCTCAAGCAAATGGCGCCTCAGCAAAACCAGCGCGGCCAGCAACGCCAGAAATAGAGCCGTCCCCAACACAACAAATGACAGCGGACTAATCGCGGCGGCGAGGTTTTCATCGACGACCAGGGGTTGCAACCCCGTCATGCTTTCCAAAACCGTCTTCAAACTTCCAACGACAACCGGCGCAAACAAACAGATGAGAATGCACCCCGCCGCCAGGATCAGCATGGGCAACCGCATGGTCCACTCCGCTTCATGCGCATGCGCCACGTGTTCGCTGCGCGGCTCTCCGAGAAAAACAATGCCAAAGGCCTTGGTGAAGCACGCCACGGCCAACCCGCCAATCAGCGCCAGGCCGGCAACCAACATGAACAACGGCACGGCGACGGCCCCGCCTGTCGAAACACCGCCTTGGAACGCGCCCAGAAAAATCAGAAACTCACTCACGAAACCGTTCAGCGGGGGAAGTCCCGAAATGGCCACGGCGCCGATGAGAAAGGCCGCGGCCGTCCATGGCATCCGTTTCAGCAGTCCGCCGAGGTGATCAATTTCACGTGTTCCCGAACCGTGCAACACCGCCCCGACGCCAAGAAACAACAGTCCTTTGAACAGGGCGTGATTCACCACATGGAGTAATCCGCCGCCAAACCCGAGCACGACAAGAACCGGCGAATCCGTGCTCACACCCAACAAGCCGACACCGAGACCCATGGTGATGATGCCGATATGCTCAACACTGCTATAGGCCAACAGCCGCTTCAGGTCATGTTGCGCCAGCGCAAACAACACGCCGAGTCCACCTGAAGTCAGTCCAATAGCAATCAGTCCCCACCCCCACCACAACGGCGGCACGCCCAGAAACGTGAGCGCGCGCAGCAATCCATAAATTCCTGTTTTGATCATCACGCCGGACATCAGCGCCGAGACGTGACTTGGCGCGGCGGGATGCGCTTCCGGCAGCCACACATGAAGCGGCATGAAACCGGCCTTGGTACCGAACCCGATGACCGCCAGTAAAAAAAGAACATTGGCCGGCCCATGCGTCCGGACGCCTTTTTCGGCCCAAACCGTGAAATCCATGGAACCGGTTTCACGGCCCAGCAAAAGAAAAAATACCAGCAGAAAAGCCGTGCCCAGATGCGTCGCCACAAAATAAATCCAGCCCGCCTTCCGCACGGATTCACGTTCATGCTCAAACGTCACCAGGAAGAACGACGCCAGCGCCATCAATTCCCAGGCCATCAGAAACAACACGGCATTGCGCGCAAGCAGCACGAACATCATGCCCAGCACCAGCAGGCAGTAGAAAAACCATGACGGACCGAGCGAGCGGCGTCCCTGCCACGCCCGCAAATAGCCCACGCCATAAATCGCCGAAAGGGCCGACAGCACCAGGGTCGGCATGAGGAACCAGGCTGAAAGCGGATCAAGCTCGATGAAAAATTCGCCAAACGGGACCGACCAGGGAAGACGCAGTTGTTCAACAGAGCCATGCAACAACACCCCAAAGGCCGGGAGGCAACCTGACACCGCCGCAATTACCACCGAGCCGGCGCCCACCCAGGAAAAATCCCTGTCGACGCGACTCAACAGCAACACCATTACCGCACCCACAAGCAGGATGGCCGCCGCTAATAGCAACAATATCACGGCATGGCCTCTTTTCCCGAACCAGCCGCAGCAGCGCGCAGACTGCCGCTGATCCGTTTTGCCGCGTCCAGAATTTCATCGCGGTTGGCCTGTCGAACAATCAACGATTTGAAGTCGGCATCGCGCAACGCATACGCCAGCCGGGAAAGCAAATGCAGGTGCGCCTTGACGGTCGGGCTGATAAGAGTGAACAAGGCATGAACCGGCCGGCCGTCCAACGCCCCAAAATCCACCGGCGCTTCGAGAAAGCAGAGCGTCACACTCGGTTGCGGCACATGAAGGACAATCGGATTTCGCACGTGAGGAATGGCAATGCCGTCGCCAATGGCGGTGGATTCCAACGCCTCCCGTGCCAGTAACACTTGCAGCAAAAATTCACGGTCCACCTTGTCCGGTAGTCGGAGCACTTCGACGATATTGCGGAGAACGGTTGGCTTGTTCTTGCCGGTCAAACGATAAAAAATACCGCCAATTGCAAGTGCATCGGACAATTCAGGAAGTGGCGCGTATCCGCTCACCGGTTCCTCAAAAATCCTCGGGGAGACATTGATTCGGTTCGCCGTGGCCCACTCGAGCAGCTCGGCGCGATTAAACCGATACTGTCCGCTCATCCTGTAACCCGGCAATTTTCGATCATCAATCCAGCGATAAACCGTCTTCTCTGAGACATTCAGCAGACCGGCGACATCTCTGACAGTAAGTTGCATTTTTCGTTGCGCCTAAATTATAAAATGCAATCTGGACATCTTTGGACATTCTATAATCCGGGTTCAGAAATATCAAGCCTGTAATGGGCCCGATACCCGGCACCAAACGAAGAGAGACCCCGTCAGCAGATGCGGGGGAGTTGCTCGCCAGAGAGCATGTCGACAACGCGGCTGCCTCCGATGCGTGTTTTCATGAGGACAAAGCCGGGATGATCAGAAGTGACCTCGCCGATAATGGCCGCGTGTTCGCCCAGCGGATGGCCTCGGATGGCGAGGAGAATCGCCTCGGCATCCTCCGGCGGGACAATGGCCACGAGCTTGCCTTCGTTGGCGACATAGAGCGGGTCAAGTCCGAGAATCTCGCAGGCGCCTTTGACTTCCTCGCTGATGGGGATTGTGGCCTCGTCGAGCAAAATGCCGGCGCCCGCACTCTGGGCGATTTCGACCAAGGCGCTGGTGAGGCCGCCCCGGGTCGGGTCGCGCAGCACGTGGACATCCCGGCCGGTGGCGAAAATCGCGTCTGTCAATCCGTTCAGTGGCGCGGTGTCGCTGGCGATCTCAGTCTCAAATTCGAGTCCTTCACGCACCGACATGATGGCGATACCGTGAATGGCGATATAACCACTGACAATGATCTTGTCGCCGGGGCGGGCCCGTTTCGGATCGATCTCGACGCCCTCGCGCATCAGCCCGATCCCCGACGTGTTGATGAAGATTTTGTCCGCCTTGCCCCGATCAACCACTTTCGTATCGCCGGTGACCAGCGACACGCCCGCCGCGTTGGCCGCCTGACTCATCGATTGCACGACGCGCCGGAAATCATCCATCGGCAGGCCCTCCTCGAGGATAAAACCGACCGACAGGTGCAGTGGGCGCGCCCCGCACATGGCCAGATCGTTGACTGTGCCGTGAACGGCCAGCTTGCCGATATCGCCACCGGGGAAAAAGACGGGATTGACCACGTAGGAGTCGGTGCTGAAGGCCAGACGCGCTCCGCCCACGGAAAAAACAGCGCCGTCGTGCAGCGGTTCGAGCAACTCGTTCCGGAATTGCGGCAGCACAATGTTCTGCATCAATTGTTGGCTCAACTTGCCGCCGCTGCCATGCGCGAGAACGATTTCGTTGTACTGGGTCAGCGGCAGCGGACATGAGCCCGAGAGCACGTCACTGGCATCTTCGGTCCGCCCTTTGTCGCTCATACGGGCTGCAGCGCCTTCTTCCCAGCCTCCAGATGGCGCCCGTAGGCGTAATAGGCGGCGCAGGCCCCCTCGGCGGAAACCATCGTCGCTCCCAGCGGATGCTGCGGTGTGCATTGTTTGCCAAAGGCGGGACAATCATGCGGCTTTTTGACCCCCTGCAGGACGAGGCCGCTGATGCAGACGGAAGGTTCCTGCGTGTCGATCTTGTCGACTTCGAAAAGTCGTTCAGCGTCGTGTTCGTAAAACTCCTCCCGCAACCGATAACCGCTCCGGGGAATCGAACCGATGCCGCGCCATTTGCGGTCGCAGGTCTCGAACACTTTTTTCACCAAGTCCTGCGCGGCCTGGTTGCCCTCCCGTTTAACGACGCGCGGGTACTGGTTTTCCACCACCGCCGTACCGGCTTCAAGCTGGCGAAGGGTCATCAGCACCCCCTCGAGCAGGTCCATCGGCTCAAACCCGGTGACGACGATGGGCACGTGATAACGTTCCGCAATCGGCTCGTATTCATGGTAGCCCATCACCGTGCAAACATGGCCGGGACCGAGAAAGCCCTGCACCCGGTTCAACGGCGATTGCAGGATCGCTTCCATGGCCGGCGGTACGAGAACGTGGGAAACCAGCACCGAAAAATTTTTGATTCCCTGGCGGTGCGCCTGCCAGACCGCCATCGCATTGCCGGGCGCGGTCGTTTCGAACCCGATGGCGAAAAAAACGACTTTCTTGCCGGGATTGGCCCGCGCGATTTTGAGGCAGTCCATCGGCGAATAAACCACCCGCACGTCGGCCCCGCGCGATTTGAGCACCAGCAGGTCAAATTCCGAGCCGGGCACGCGCAGCATGTCCCCGAAGGAACAAAAGATCACGTCGGGACAGCGCGCAATCGCGTGCGCCTTGTCGATCATTTCCAGCGACGTGACGCAGACGGGACAGCCGGGGCCGTGGACGAGTTCGACTTCGCCGGGCAGCAGGTGATCGATGCCGTATTTGACGATGGTGTGGGTCTGACCGCCGCAGACTTCCATCAGCACCCACCGGCGGGTGACGATCCGGCGGATCTAGCCGGCGATTTTTTGGGCCATCGCCTCGTTGCGGTATTCGTCGAGATATTTCATGGGGGCGGCCGGGTCGGTGAATCTTTGGCAACCGGTTCTTCCGCCTCGGGATCGTCGAGTTCGGATAACTGCTCCATTGCCTCGAGAAGTTTGTAGGTCCGAACGGCTTCTTCCTCATCAACCTTGCTCAGCGCAAAACCGACGTGGACAAGGACGTAATCGCCCATGTTGACCTCCGGCGTGTACTCGAGGCAGACCTGCTTGACGATGCCGCCGAAGTTGGCTTTGCCCATGCGGACTCCTTCGGCGTTTTCGCTGATCTCGACAAGCTTACCGGGTATGGCCAGGCACATTATCCGTCTCCGTGGGGGTTGAGGGTTTGACTCTGCCGTGCGCGATTTCCTCGCGCATAAGAACGTTATCACCGGGAGCGGGGTCTGTCAGCATCAGGTTCACGCGGCTGCCTTCTCTTCCCCCGCCACC